>DATFLI010000165.1:0-2072 GCA_035267805.1 Balneolaceae bacterium
TCGATAAAGGCATAGTCTTTCTGTTTCTTAGAAATCAATTCGATTTCGTGAGTTATAGCGGTAGATGCGATGAGCATGTCAGCAATTAAAACACCATGGCTAAGGCGGTATTCTTTGAAGAGTTCAACAGCTTTCGCAGAAATGCCTTCAGAAAGTTGAATTATCTCAAATCGTTTTAAGAAGTTTTCAAGTTGCTTGAACTCCTTTTTATTTTCACAGCCAACCATTAATTCCATTTGTGTCACAACACTTATTGAGAGAACATGGTCTTGTTGTAGCTCTTCAAGTGTTTCAATGGCTTGCGTAATACCACGACTGACATCAATGAGAATATCTGTGTCGACAAGAATAAACTGGTCCGCCATAACTTAGCGTTTTGTCCATTGGGTTTGGCGTTGTTTTTTTACCCAGGCGGAACTATCGCTTAAATCAGAACGATCTTTCCACATCCCAACAAAAGAACTTTCAGAGATAGGTTTCTTTGTTTTTTTAGGAGTGGATTTGACATACTGATCATATAAGAATTGTACAAAGTCACTTGCTTCCTTTTTAGCTTCAGGAGGAAGTTTATCAAATTTATCTAAAACTGGATTCTTACTCATGTCGGTATTGTTTGATTCAAGTACTTACTAAAAGTAATAAAACAACGCCAAAAAGCAGAAAATCTTTTATCAATCTTATAAATAATGAAAAGTTTAGTGGTGTACCTAACGACATCCTATGTTCAAATCACTTCGTATTGACTGGTATTTTTGATTAGCAGAAATTCCTTCAAACCGAAGGTTGGTGGCGGGCAGGGAACCAGTCAAACGACATTGAGCCATAGATCTCGAGCGCAATGATTGCCCTGCCCATTGCCACCGCCGTGTAACCACGGACAGTTCAGCAGGCTCCGAGCCAGTATGCAGGATGGATTTGGACACGGAAACCTTCTTTACCTTCACGTATTTAAAAATATACGAAGCTATGAACACTATTGGAATAGATATCTCCAAGGAATGGTTTGACTGCCTTTGTTCGAGGCGACAACGGAATAGACGGTTTACTAACAACCACAGCGGATGGAAAGCATTTAACGGGTGGATAATCGATGAGGACGTCCATGTTATTATGGAAGCCTCCGGCCCTTATTACCTGGGATTAGCTACGTATTTATATGAGCAGGGCATACAAATTAGTGTCGTAAATCCCCTGGTTATCCGGCGCTACGGACAGATGAAGCTGACCCGAACCAAAACAGACGCCAAAGATGCTGGGTTAATTGCCCAGTATGGCATTGATCAACAACCGGAGCTGTGGCGGCCGCCCTCTAAGGCCCGACAAGCCCTGAAAAAGCTAATGAGCATGCGGGAAGGGCTACTGCGGCAAAGCCATTCTCACCGGACAGGCCGAAGCATTCAATCAAAATAAAGAAATTGAGCCCATAGTGAATGAACTTAACGGGAAGATGCAAAAGGAGATAGCAGAATATATTACCCGGATTGATCGTCGCATGGAAACATTGGCTGCCGAGCATTACCAGCAAGTTATGGAAGCGCTGTTAACGATCCCTGGTATTGGCAAGAAAACAGCTATTGAATTGGTAACAGTTACCGATGGATTCCGTCGCTTCGATAGTGCCAGAACGCTGGCCAGCTATGTGGGCATTTGCCCCCGAATCTGGGAGTCCGGATCGTCGGTCAAGGGACGTGGAAGTATTAGCAAACTGGGCTGCCCGCAACTGCGGAAGCTGCTGTATATGTGCAGCTGGTCCGCAAAACGCAGCAACCCTGCCTGCAAGAAAATGTATGATCGATTGAAGAAAAGAGGAAAACCAGAAAAAGTGATCAAGGTAGCCATTGCACATAAACTGCTTCGCCAGGCATTTGCTGTTGGTAGTAAGCGGGAGCCCTTTATAGTAAAAAAAGCGCTAGCTGCTTGATTTTGAACACAGTTCATTGCGCATAAGCTGCGCACGGTTGAATGTTGAGTTGATAACTAACGAAAGAAGAGCTTTAAAACCAAGAGCGGCAAGTGCATGCTCACCGAAACTTTGTTTTTAAAGCGTAGGAGAGCGAGGTGCGTCCGACTTA
>DATFLI010000166.1:0-2253 GCA_035267805.1 Balneolaceae bacterium
CTTGTATGCGTAGGATAGCATCTTCGAGCGAATCATTATCCGCATTGATAGACCAGACGATATCATCCATGGCGTCGATCAGATCCCGGGAGATCCGTTCAATTCGTTGCATCAGGTTGGCTGCGTGCATGGGAGACTTCATTAATTGCCGTCGTGCTAGTTCGCTAAAAATCGAAATACTGGAGAGACTGGAACCGATGTCGTCGTGCAAATCGGTGGCGATGGTATCTCGCATATGCTTCACGTGTAACAGTTGGGTCAATCGTGCCTGGTAAATCATCATGACAACAAGCACAATAGCTGAGACAGCGATGACGGCCATTAAAATAATAAACCATACTTGCTGCCATAATGGAGTTTCTATCACAAAAGAGGCGTTGGCAGGTGTTGAAGACCAAATACCATCCCGGTTTTTAGCACGCACCCTGAATGTGTAAGTTCCCGGCGGCAATTTAATATAGGTTACTATATTTTGGCTTGTGATAGCCGACCAGTCGTCATCAAGTCCCTCCAGTTTATACTGATATTTGACTGCTGCTTCGTCCTTGAGCCCGATGCCTGCAAATTCAATCTTGATGGAGCGATGATCATAATTAAAATTGAGTAAAGGATTTCCAGATAATTTACTGATGCCCGCCGCCGGTTTTTGGGTTCCAAACGGGACCGGCAGTTTAACCGATCTGAATATTTTTGGAGAGACATCATCGGTAAAGCGAATACTCTTTATATAAACTTTCGGCGGCACCGTATGTAGCGAAGATTTCTTTTGAACGTAACATGACAATGCATCATCGGACCCAAACCACAGGCGTCCTTTTTTATCTATAGCAGAACTCGTGATACCTCCACTGGTAACTCCATCTCTCGTGCCAAAATTTTTCCAGGATCTTCCGTCATACATGCTTAACCCATTGGCGGTACCGAACCAGTGATTTCCCTCCCGGTCTTCAAGAATAGTAAACACCCAGTTGCCGGAGAGCCCATTTTCTTTCGTAAACTGGTGTATATCTTCCCCATTATATCGAAATACCCCTCCGTAACGTGTGGCTATCCAAAGGTCGCTCTCATGATCTATGTACAGAGACCGTATGTTCCGGTCCGTCAGGCCCTGGGTTGTTCCGAATGGGATGACGGAATCTTCAGTCACTTCGAAAAGGCCATGCGCCCATGTTCCTATCCAAAGATTATTTTTTCTGTCAATCGCAAGATCGTGTATGAGTTTGTCGGAGACTTTACTTTTTCGTACCAAGTCCAGCCGGCGGGGATATCCCTCGGAAATGTGAGAAGTGAGATCATAAATCTTACCTTGCCTGATTGCAGCCAGCCCCCCTTGTGTTCCGATCCAATAGGTTCCATCCTCGTCCCGAACTATGTCGGATATAAAATTACTGGCCAAGCCGTCAGCCCGCGTAAACTCAGTTGTTTTATGATTTTTAATCATGACCAGCCCATGTGTAGTACCCAACAACAGGGTATCTGGACCATCAAAATAAATTTTCCGAATGCTTTTGACCGCAGGGGAAGAAGGCAATTTATAGGGTTTCAGATGATAGTTTTCCAGCGTGTACAGTCCCGAATCACTGGTAACCCATATTTTCCCCGCGGAATCGGGCGTCAGTTTATTAAGGTGCTCAAGATTTGTTCTGATTTTTATAAAAGAGAATTTCAAATTTGGAAGAACATTAAGCCCGTTATGGGTGCCGATCCATATATTTCCTTCCCGGTCCTGTAATAATGAAGAGATATAATCATTGCTCAGCCCTGAGTTACGGGTGTAGTTGACGATACGATCACCATCATATTGAAATAATCCCCTGGGAGTGCCGATCCACATATCCCCATCCCTGCTTTCAACCGTTGCGGTGATATTGTATGAAAAGAAATGTCCGCCCGGTGAAAATGGGGCAAACCGGTCATTTTCATAAATAAAAACCCCCCGGGTGGTACCAACCCACAACCGATTCCTTGAATCGGTAAAAAGTGTGGTTACCGGAAGTTCGGGGAACCCGGATTTTTGATTGTAATGTTTAAAGATGCTGTTTTTGAATGAGTACAACCCGTTGGCCGTTCCGAACCATAATATCGAATCGGGGGTCTGGGCGATTGTCGTTATATATGTCCCTTTTATACCGTTGCTTTTGTCATATTTGCGGATTGACCATTGCCCTTGAAGATCGTGATGCCATTGCGTCAATCCTACGTCGGTACTAAACCAAAAATCCTTATTTTTATCTTTAAATATTACATTTATGC
>DATFLI010000167.1:0-3922 GCA_035267805.1 Balneolaceae bacterium
AATTTGCTATCCCTGAAATTAGATCTGGCCTTTTCACCGACTGCTTCAAATTCTTTAGAATAAACGGCCGTTTTAGGACTCGCATCGGCAATGAGCTCCAACAAAACTTCGGTTGGCAAGCGATAATTCAGGGGGACCAAAATCACACCTATTTTGGCGCAGGCAAAAAATAGCAGCAAATATTCAACGCTATTCCGTGAAACTACCACGAGTCGGTCCCCTGCTTCCAAGTGATGTTCACTCTGTAAGTAACCAGCTAAACGATTGGCTTTTGTATTGAGTTCGCTATAGGTATAACGATCCCCTTCTCCCGTATCAATCAC
The DNA here is from genome assembly GCA_035267805.1 of Balneolaceae bacterium. GTDB lineage: Bacteria > Bacteroidota > Rhodothermia > Balneolales > Balneolaceae > Fodinibius. The sequence continues at coordinate 324 of DATFLI010000167.1, forward strand.
CGCCTCTTTGTGCGGTGTATATCGTTCCCGTCGGGTCAGCCAATCATTATAAAACATCAGTAGATCCCGGTTTCAGTCAAGGTTCATGTTGTCTATTAAACTGCTTAAATATCACCATAATCGACGAGCCATAATCCTACAGTATTAACGCTCTACGATTTAGATACCATTTTTTAAAAACTTTTTACCAACGGTATGCACAGGCACCAAAATGCAATCCCCCACCGGAACCTACGAACACCAATATATCGCCTTTTGAAACAGTTCCACCCCGCAGAGCAATATCGAAAGCCATGGGAATTGCTGCTGAACCTGTATAGCCAAAACGATCCATAATCGTAGGAGCAGTCTCATGCTTGAGCGCCAAATTATCCAACGTTTCCCAAATCTGGTTGATGTTGATTTGTGTCATATAAGCCCCGGCAATATCATCCGTGCTAAAATTTCCTTTTTCGGCCAGTTTCCGAATCATGTCGGTCCATACGGTGGGATTGATCTCTTTGGGAAACTTCTCCACGAACTGCAGGCATTGATTCCCTTCTGTCGTACTTCGTGCAGCTGGATCTGCAGCTCCACCGCCATAAATTCCCATGTGTTTGTAGTATTCCGGTTTGGTTCTCAGATCGGAAGCCAAAAAACCTTCATCTTTCTTATCGGTCGGCTCAAGTATCACTGCCCCGGCCCCGTCCGCAAAAAGTGTTACCGTCTTCTTATCATCCAGATTCAAAAATCGGCTCATACCATACGCTCCGATCACCATCACTTTGTTGTACTGTGGCTCAGTTGTAACCAGGCTGTTGGCCAGCGTCAAGGCTGTAGGAAATCCTGCGCAGGCGGTGTTGGTATCCATCGAAGTGGCTTTAGTCAGCCCCAGCTTGTACTGCACTACAGAGGCGGTAGAAGGCGATATAAAATCAGGCGTATCCGTAGCGATAATCAATAAATCCATATCTGCAGGCTGTAGCCCTGCCATATCTAATGCTGCCTTACCCGCTTCCACACAGAGATCACTCGTGGTTTGATCTTCTTCCATCCATCGTCGCTCCCGAATTGTCAAATTTTCCCGAAGCCAGGTATCCACATCTTCACCCAATCGCTCGTTAAACCACTCGTTTGTGATGACCTGTTCGGGGGCATAAGAACCGCTTGCTATAATTTTTGAATGGCGCATCAAAACGTAAGCCCCCCATCTACCTGTAATACGGTTCCCGTAATAAAGGCTGCCTGATCTGATGCCAGGAATACGTAAGCCGAAGCGATATCCTCCGGCTTACCCAAGCGTCCCAGCGGCGTCTGACTCTTAAGCTTTTCCAAAATATTATCGGGCACAGTATCGACCATGGGCGTTTCAATAAAACCGGGCGCCACCGCATTTACACGAATTCCTTTCCTGCCCAATTCACGTGCCCACGTTTTACTCAATCCAATAACACCCGATTTAGTCGCTACATAATTACTTTGCCCAAAATTCCCGTATATGCCTACTACTGAGCTTGCATTGAGGATGACTCCCGATTCTTGCTCGACCATCAGTTCGGCCGCGGCTTTTCCGCAGTAAAAAACACCATTTAAATTTACATCAAGAACCTGTTGCCATGCCTCGGGGCTCATTTTCTTAAGCGTGGCATCACGGGTAATACCTGCATTATTCACGAGTACATCAAGCTGCCCCCAATGATCTTTAAGGTCACGCATTGCCCGATGCACTTGCTCAAAATCAGTAACATCAACTTTTTGGAAATGAACTTTATGGCCTTTGCTGCTCCATTTTTTTACCAGTTCTTGTCCAGATTCGGCGTCCATATCCCACAGCTCAACAGACCCGCCGCATTCTAAAAATTGGTGAGCCGTTTCTTCACCGATGCCGCCGGCACCACCGGTAATCAAGATGACTTTGTTTTCAAAATCCTTCATAAAAACTGACTTTTAGCAGGTAAAACCTATTATATATCGCCGTAGCAAGTGGCAAAGATGATTTGTGAAAAATATTTTCATGCCTCGAAAATTAATTTATTAAATATTTGAAAAGTTTCAAATGTTTTTAATAAAAAATTATTTAGTTATCTCGCGATGCTTTTCTTTCCACGCTTTCATGAACTTTTCATTATACTCATTCATCAGCTCATAAAAGGCCTTCATTATCTTCATTCGCTCTCGAACGTAACTCGCATCTTCGGATTTTAGCACTTTGGCTTGCGTCAAATATTTTTCAGCAATTTCAATATTTTGTTGCATCTTGTTGACTTGGTTGTCATAGGCTTTCCCAAAGATATCATTAGCTGCCTTGTAATAATCCTTGCGATCACCTGGTATCCACACCTTTTCAATCAATCCCCGTTCTTTGAGTCGCCGGCAAATTTGCGATATAGGTCCTTTGCTCATTTCAAGTTGCTCAACAATATCATCCAGCGACTGCGGATCTTCGGAAATAATCAGCAATCCGACAATGCGACCCATCAAGGGATTAAGTCCGAAATTGCTATATCCTTCGGCGAAGTCAGCAACAATTTGTTGCTTAAGATCGGGTTGATTGGCCATATAATTTTAAAGTGATCAGCGTTGATTAATGCTTACTTTATAATTTGAAACTTTTCAAATATATCCAAAAATAAATTACAGTAATCTTCTAACTGAGAAACCTTTATCTCATCAGACAACGGAATAATTATACTTCTTATATTGTTTATTGGATACATAATCATTCTTTGCTTAACAAATTGTTTATGACCCGTCAAATTTTAGTAACCACCAAAGCTAATCCTGATCAAAGGCATTTAATTGAAAACCTCCTCTCCGCCAACAAAACCAATATTGACTTCCTTTACGAAGTGTCGAAAGAAAGAAGGCAAAGCGTTTTAAAGAATGCCGAAATCCTATTGACCTTAAACCCCCTGAATGATTTAGACAATAACGAATTTGATCTCTTGGAGAACGTTGACTTTATTCAGCTGATTTCTGCAGGAGCTGACCATTTTCCTTATCATAAATTTCCTGAAGATATTATCATTGCAAGTAATCCGGGTGCCTACGCCGAACCCATCGCCGAACACGTCGTGGCCATGGTACTGGCTTTAGCCAAGCGCCTGCAGGAAGAACATCAAAAGATGCAGCAGGGCGAATTTAACCAGTTTCATTTTAACAAATCGATTAAAGATTCGACGATCGGAATCCTCGGGTTTGGCGGGATTGGCAAGGCGACGGCAAAACTCTTCGGAGCTTTTGGATCCCGCATTTTTGCCATGAATACCAGTGGAAAAACTGATGAATCTGTGGACTTTATTGGAACTACAAAAGACCTCAAACATATCCTGAAATCCAGCGATGTTGTCGTATTGTCTCTTCCATTAAATAATAATACACGAGGCTTAATTGAGAAAGAGCAGCTGGAATGGATGAAAGACGATGCCATTCTGATTAATGTGGCTCGAGGAGAAATTATCAATCAAAAAGATCTGTATGAGCATTTAAAAAATAATTCCGGATTTAAAGCGGGATTGGAGTCGTGGTGGGTGGAACCGCTTCGGCACGGCTCATTCAAGCTGGAATATCCGTTACTGGATCTGCCCAATGTTTTAGCTTCTCCGCATAATTCGTCGATG
>DATFLI010000168.1:0-10136 GCA_035267805.1 Balneolaceae bacterium
AGACTACTGCCTTGACATCCTTATCTTCGCGGATATCATCGAGTTGTTTTTTGATAAAGCCGGATGAAATATACTCGTTGGTATTGAACGGCGTTTCTGATTGTACCTGAGCGGTGATAGGACCGTTGGCATAAATTACGGCAATTTTATCGGATGTGGTGGGTTGTTTGAGGCCCGCCGAAGAAGCCGAAACTCTGGCATATCGACTGTTTGATATGGTAGTCAGAGTGCCGTTTTCTCCTACACCAATCCGTTTCTTTATGTAGTTTACAACCTCATCGTTGTACATTAACGAATCAATGAGATTCTGTTTATAAGCATAATTCGCGGTAATATGAGGCTCGTTGTTTAGCATATCGTTTAATTCTTTAATACTATGTCCGCTTTTTTCGCTCACGGAACTTAAAAACGTATTGCTGACTTCGTCCAGTAGCTGATTCAGCTGATAAGCATTTTCCTCAGATAAATTCTTGCGGAAAAGCGGTTCGACCGCCCCTTTGTATTTTCCGTGTCGGCTAATATCTACGCTGATGCCCAGCTTATCAAACAAGCCCTTCATGAACATTACCTGGCTGAAAAATCCGTCAAACTCGAAAAAGGTTTCCGGTGGCGAAAAAACGGAATCCGCTGCCGTAGCCAAGTAATATCCTTTTTCGTTCATGCCGATGTCGTCTGTGCTGGCATACACAAACTTGTCGGTACTGTCGCGAAATGCTTTAATAATGTCATGAGCTTCTTCTAAATTGGCCCAGCCCTCAGACATTACATTGATCTTAAGCCATACCCCCTTAATTTTGCTGTCATTTTTCGCTTTAGTCAGATTTTTTTTCAATGTTTGCAGCGACGCCTTATCATTCTGCTTTCGATTGAGTAACTCATCTAACGGATTGTTCTGGGGACGACTGGGTAGCGAGCCGCTAAGATTAATTTTAAGAACTGAATTATTTTGTACGTAGGGCTCGGGTTGTTCCGCACTGCTCGAAATTGTTATGATCCCTATAAAAAAGACAATCACTAATGCTAAAAAGGTACCTAAAGTAGCGGCGATGAGCGTTTTAAAAAATTTCATATAAATATATCTTGACCAATCGATTTAAGAATTAAATGAGATAACAGTTTGTTAAGGTCTGCGCAAAATACTTTAATTATGTTATTAAAAGTGAATATCATAAACAATGGGTAAACAGAAAGTCATCGTTATAGGTTCAGGCCACAACGGATTGGTTACCGCCTGCTATTTGGCGCGTGAAGGTTATCCTGTAACGGTGCTGGAGCGCCAGGAAATATTAGGTGGTGCCGTTAGCACCGAGACGATGTTTAAGTCGCCCGAATACCCAGAGGGATTCCGTATGGATGTGGGGTCGTCGGTTCATATTATGATTCATCAGACCGGCATATTGGAAGACCTGGAGCTGGAGGATTACGGTCTCGATTATATTGAGATGGATCCTATCATGTCGTATCCGCTGCCGGATGGCGAGGGGGTAATTCATTTTTTTAGGGATTTGGAACGTACCCTGGATTCCATCCGAAAGGTCGCACCCGAAGATGTAGAGCATTATCGTAATTTCGTGGATTTTTGGGGACGTATTAATGAGGGCGTGCTAAAAGCTTTTATGGTTCCGCCCAGCGGCAAAAATATTATTACCGAGTTAGCCAAAGGACAAATCCGTAATGGCTCGATGTTCGAGAAAGGCAAACAGGTTGACGGCTTGCAAAAAATTTTGAGCAGTTACGGAAAGGTTGTGGATAATACATTTGAAAACCCCTATCTGAAAGCAGCGATTACCTGGTTTGCCGCCCAATCCGGACCAACCCCTGATCATCCCGCTACCGGAGATTTCGCAGGCTGGCAGTCAATGCTGCACCAGAGCGGGGCCAAGCATCCGCGCGGTGGAAGTGGGATGCTTACCCAGGCAATGGCAGGCTTTTTGGAAGCTCACGGCGGACAAATTATTACCGGGGCACCGGTCGAGGAAATCTTGATAGAAAATGGAAAAGCAATTGGGGTACAGACAGAAGACAATGAATATCGCGCAGAAATAATTATTTCCAATGCTCATGTACAGACCACGATGATGAAACTGGTGGGCTGTGATTATCTGCCTGACTCAACATACGAAAAGGTCGAAAATATTAATGTTGGCAATGGTTTTGGGATGGTTATTCGCTGTGCCGTAGAAGAGTTGCCGCAATATGAGGCTTGCCCGGACGATCCTTATGTGCATAATGGTATGCAGCTGCTGGCACCTTCGCTGCAGTATATGAATGATGCCATTGGCGATTATCTACAGAAAAAGCCGCCGGAACATCCTGCGGTATTGGCGATGACGTTTTCAAATATTGATCCTGAGGTGGCGCCGAGTGGAGGGCATACGTTGTATGCCTGGGCGCAATGGCATCCCTATGAGTTGCAAGACGGTTTACACTGGGATGATATCCGGGAGCGGGAAGCGGAAAAGATTTATGATGTTGTAACCCAATATGCTCCCAACATGGAAGGTAAACTGATTGACCGGTATATTCAGACTCCGCTGGATATTGAGCGTCGCCACGGCATGCCTCGGGGCAATGTGATGCACGTGGAGATGAGTTTCGATCAAATGTTTATGTTTCGGCCCATCCCGGAGATGAGCGAGTATAAAACACCCATTAAAAATCTGTATTTGTCCTCGGCTTCCTGTCACCCGGGGGGAGGAGTATTCGGAGCTGCCGGCTACAATGCCGCGACAGTCATTTTAAAAGATTTGAAAAAGAAATCCTGGTTTAAACTTTAGCTTTTCATGGTTGAGAAATCTAATTCAATAGTCACGATTAATATTGATACGCTTAATCAAAATGTAGATAGACTGTTGGGCTACGTTGATAAAGATACACGTGTGATGGCGGTAGTTAAAGCCGACGCCTATGGTCATGGGGCCGTAGAAGTAGCGGGCAACATTCAATCAAAGGTGGGGGCTTTTGCCGTTAATGATATCCAGGAAGGAGTTGAGCTTCGGGAGAATGGCATAAATAAGCCTATCCTGGTTTTTTGCGTACCGGAAGCATCGTTTGTATCACAGTACCGGGTGCATAACCTGACGGCTACCATCAGTGCCGAAGAGCATTTTGAATTACTGCCCAACGGTACTTCTTACCATCTTAATTTTGATACGGGAATGGGTCGCCTTGGATTTCGTCCCGAGGAAGCCCAACGGGTTTCTAAATTGGTCAAGGATAACGGGGAGCTATTTTGTACCGGAATTTACTCTCATTATGCTACGGCAGATGATCCGGGTTCGGAGCTTGTTCTACGTCAGCATGAGCAATTCAAGACTGTACTTCGATATTTTCCGAAAAACTTAGCTACGCACATCTCCAATACCGGTGCGACAGCCTTTTATGAAACCGAACAGTTCAACCTGGTGCGTCTGGGGATTGGTATGTATGGATATCCGCCCGGGGAGACTGTGATTGAAGGGGTCAATCCGGTCTTAAGCTGGAAGACAAGATTGGTTCAAACCAAAAAGATCGTCGCAAAGATGCCGGTCAGCTACGGGGCTAAATGGAAAGCTCCTTCAGATGGATTTTTGGGGGTGTTGCCGGTAGGCTATGATGACGGGCTCCGCCGCAATCTTTCGGGACAGATTTCGGTGCGCATCGGTTCGAAAGTTTATGATATAGTTGGCACCATAACCATGAATTATTGTATGGTTTTTTTGCGGGATGATGATTATGAGCCCGGTACGGAGGTTGAACTTATTTACAAAGACAGTAATGCAGGGGATTGGGCGCGAAAATTAGGGACTATTTCTTACGAGATTTTGACAAATATTAGCCCGAAAATTCCCCGCGAATACGTCTCTTTAGGATAGAGGGCATCTGAAAATAGTTGTTTGATATGATTATGTTTAGTATCTAATTGGCAAAGGGATGGAGAAGTATAAATTTTTTCTGTAGCAAAGCATTGATTTTGCTAAAATTATATCACAAAGGGGTAGTTTATGCAATTCTTTTTAAAGACAGCACTTATTGCAACTCTTTTTTTCGCAGGTAGTGTTTTAAATTCGATCTGCTATGGTCAATCGAGGCCTTCCGGACAAGATCGTGTGGAAAATATTTTGCAAAAAATGACTCTTGATGAGAAACTCACGCTCATTGAAGGAGCAACAGATACTGCAGCTGACAGGCAATATCAGGCCGGTTATCTTCAAGGAATACCGCGTCTTGGTATTCCCTCACTTAAACTTACCGACGGTCCTCCCGGTGTGGTAACAAAACAAAATTCGACGGGGATGACCGCCACAATGGGATTGGCAGCCACATTTAGCCGGGACGATGCTTACGCCAATGGTGAAGTGATAGCTCGGGATGCCAGGGCACTTGGCCAGGATGTGGTTCTTGAACCATTTGTGAATATATACCGTGACCCGACATGGAACCGGGCCTTCAATACTTTTGGTGAAGATCCGCTTCTTACTGGCCAGACTGGAGCCGCCTTGATTAAGGGAATTCAAAGCAAGGGTATCATGGCCCAGGTCAAACATTTTATTGCTTATAACGGCGCGAACAATGTTATCGTTGATGATCGAACACTGCACGAGATCTACTTGCCTCCATTTGCTGACGCCGTTGATGCCGGGGTTGCCTCGGTGATGAGTTCCTATAACAAAGTCAATGGCTACTACGCTTCCAACAATGCGCATAATCTTATAGATATACTACGCAATGAGCTCGGTTTTAAGGGATGGGTGGACTCCGACTGGGGAGCTAACCATGCTACGACCTTTTTTAATTCTGGACTTGATATGGAGATGCCGGGTGGTACTAATTTTGGATTTTTACATTCGTACTTCACAAAAACCGCCATGAAAAAGGCGTTGGACAATGGTACGATCCGGGAAGCAGCAATCAATACGGCAGTACGTCATGTCCTTTATGAGTATAATCGTTTCGGTTTGCTCGACGGCAACTCGAAGCATACAGTAATCCCCCGACCGGTCGATGCTGACGCCAAAGTGGTTTTGAAAACCGGGGAAGATGCAGCTACATTGTTAAAAAATGAACATCATATCCTGCCGCTTGATAAAAATCAGATGCAGTCGCTGGTATTGATCGGACCGGGAGCCGGACAGACTATTGCGACAGCGGGAGGGGGCGAAAAATCTGCGGGCTTTGCTTCCCGGCAAATTGGTACTTATCAGGCATTAATGAAAGTGGAAGAAGGCAACAACGAAGCACATATTACCTACGAAACAGGTATTGATATGGCTGGCACTCCAATTCCTGCATCGGCTTTTTCACATGATGGGAAACCGGGTCTGCTACAAACCGATACCACATCTAAGCAGTCTTCAATTGTACCTCAAATCAATTACACCTCACGTAAAGGCAATGCACTGAGCGTCGGGTCTTCCTATAAATGGAGCGGTCAATTGACGGTTCCTTCAACCGGGACCTACTGGTTGAATATGCAAAACCTGGGAGCCACCGCTACGCTGAGTCTGGATGGTAAGAAGCTGGGATGCAGCGGTTGCGGGTTTAGTTCCTCTCCTCGTTACGGTGCGGTTCATCCCGGTGATGATGGCGTCTTACCAACGACCGACGGACTGAACAACAAACGATTTCGAATTAAGCTGAAAGCAGGAGTGCATGACTTGACGATCGTTGAAAAGGCGGATGTGTCCGGGGCCCGGGTGCAAGTCCGTCTTAGTTGGGTGACTCCGGCTCAATCGAAAGCAAACATCGATCAGGCAATTTACGCAGCGGGATCTTCTTCGACTGCTATTGTCTTTGCCTGGAGCACCGGAGATTTGTCCAGTCCTTTGCCTGAGGATCAGGATTCATTAATCGAAGCTGTAGCAGAAGCCAACCCGAATACGATCGTTGTACTCAATAATAGTAATCCCCTTGCCATGCCTTGGCTGGACAAAGTCAGGGCAGTATTGGATATGTGGTATCCAGGGGATGAAGGAGGATATGCAACTGCAAATGTTCTTCTTGGCAAGGTTAATCCCGCCGGTCGGCTGCCATTTACGTGGCCGTCAAGTATAGATCAGGGACCTGCCAATCAACCGGATACCCATCCAGAACGTACATCCATGGGAGTTGACAGTACTGGTCATTTATGCAAGGGTAGCCAGGGTGGCCCATTTACAAGCGCAGACTGCACGACAACTTATTCGGAGGGAATATTTGTCGGTTATCGCTACTATGATAAGTACAACGAGAAACCGCTTTACCCTTTTGGGCATGGTTTATCCTATACCACATTTCGTTATTCGAATCTTAATGTTAATCAAGATGGCGATGGGGGACTGAATGTTAGTTTTAATATTATGAATACCGGGAAAATAGATGGAGACGAAGTGCCACAGGTGTACCTGGGGGCACCCGAAAATCCTCCCAAAGGCGTTCCTTTTGCAGAAAAAGCTTTAGTCGCTTATGACCGGGTGTCGGTTCCCGCCGGAAAAAGCATCAGTGTAAAACTGAACATTCCGAAACGCCAACTTCAGTATTGGTCAACCACCGAAGGATGGACAACTGCTAAAGGGGCCCGGACTTTATATGTTGGATCTTCTGAACGCAAGATGCAATTGTCTCAGTCGCTCGATGTTTCGGCTCACGTGGACGATTGAACGGCTATAAGTTATAAGTTTCCTTAATCTCCGCTAAAGGCATTTTCCAGATCTTTTTTGCGTTTTCTAACACCCAGCTTGCTGACCCAGATTGAGAATTGATACAAAAATATCAGTGGAATAGATACCAATATCTGGGAAACCGGATCCGGAGGCGTCAAAAATGCTCCGAGAATAAAGCAGACGATAATTGCATGACGACGGTATTGACGAAGGAATTCCGGTGTGAGTAATCCAACCCTGGACAAGAAAAAACTCAGAACCGGAAGCTCAAAGACCGCCCCGCATGACAGAATCCACATTGTCATTGAGCTAAAGTATGCATTGATGTCGAAATCGTTATGGATGACATCAGAAATCTGGAATTGTGTAAAAAATTGCAAGGCAAAAGGTACCAGGATGAAATATCCGAATGCCACACCGAAGAGAAAGAAAAACGTAATAAAAAAGGTATATCCCCGGGTTTTCCATTTTTCGGAGGAGCCCATCGCCGGTTCAATAAAAGCCCATAGCTGGTAAAATAATACGGGACAACCAATAATAGCTCCCGCAACAATCAGCGTACCCCAGTAGGTGAAGAATTGACCGGGCAACTTACGGCTTTGTATAGACAGGTCAACAGCAGAGATATGCAACAATTTATACACAAAAAAGTTCGATTGCGTGGGGCCCATGATCACTTTGTCGATTAAAAAGTCGCTAAAGAAAAAAGCAATGACGACTCCAACGGCAACGCCTGAAAAGCCCTTGATGATACGCCACCGCAGTTCTTCCAGGTGATCCAAAAAGGGCATTTCGCCGGTTCGATCTTTAGGAGGCTTGGCCTTGGGAGGATCCTCCTGCATTATTTCTCGTTTCTCCACTACAATCTGAGATTAGATAAAAAATTGATTCTTATTAAAACAGGCACGTAATATAATACCTTTAAACAAATCCTTCGAAAGATAAACCAAACTTATTTTAAATTGGCCAATATTTTTTCAATACTATAGTTAGTAGTTATCAAAGCAGTTTAATTTAGCTTGGATTTCATCATGTTTTTCGGAGGAGCCGAATTTTTTGTCTTACTTGCTGTCATTATTTTACTCTTTGGAGCCAAGAAAATTCCTGAATTAGCACGGGGAATAGGTCAGGGCATTGTCGAATTCCAAAAGACAACCAAAGATACCGACTCTGAAGATTCCAATGGATCATCCGAGAATCATTAGGCTCAGGCAGTCACAAAATCATAAAGAGGAAAGTGACTGCACAATTCTTTGACCTCATTCTTAACTTCTGCAATGATCGATTCTTCTTCGGGATCCTGCAGGACTTTGTCGATCAATTTTGCCACCTGTTTGAATTCATCTTCTTTAAAACCTCGGGTTGTCATGGCCGGTGACCCAATGCGTATGCCGGAAGTTACAAAGGGGCTTTCCGTATCGAAAGGAACCATATTCTTATTCAGCGTGATATTTGCTTTTTCCAATGCTTGTTCGGCGACTTTACCTGTAAGCCCTTTATTTCTCAGATCTATAAGAATTAAATGATTATCGGTTCCTCCACTTACCAGGTTATAGCCCATCTCGGTAAAAGTTTCGGCAAGGGTTTGAGCGTTGGCCTGTACCTGCTTCTGATAAATTTTAAAATCGTCTTTCAGGGCTTCTTCGAACGAGACGGCTTTGGATGCAATCACGTGCATCAGCGGACCGCCTTGGGTGCCGGGAAAAACTGCCGAGTCCAGCACTTCGCTCCACTGTTTGGTTCGGCCTGATTTCCTGGCTTCAACGCCCAGCGTGTTTTCCCCATCTTTGCCAATCAAGATCATCCCGCCGCGTGGCCCGCGTAAAGTCTTGTGGGTTGTAGTAGTAACTACGTGGCAATAGGGTAGGGGATTATTTAAAAGTCCTGCGGCAATAAGTCCGGCCGTATGGGCCATATCCATCCAGAGATAAGCGCCTACTTCATCGGCTATTTCCCGGAACGCGGTATAATCGAAATCACGCGGGTAGGCTGAGGCTCCGATAGAGATCAGCTTAGGTTTGATTTCTTTGGCCTTGTTGCGAACCTGATCCAGATCAATGCGGCCGGTCTCTTTATCAACACCGTAGAATTCTGAATTGTAGATGCGTCCCGAAAAATTGACGGGAGATCCGTGTGTCAAATGTCCGCCGTGAGAAAGATTTAATCCCAACAGTGTTTCCCCCGGTTCCATAAATGCCAGGTAAACAGCGGCATTCGCCTGGGCCCCGGAATGAGGTTGTACGTTGACCCATGAAGCTCCAAACAATTTCTTTGCTCGTTCCCGGGCCAATTCTTCAACTTGATCTACGACTTCACACCCGCCGTAATATCGTTTGCCGGGCAGGCCTTCGGCATATTTGTTTGTCAGGGTAGAACCCATAGCCTCAATAACAGCTCGAGAAGCAAAATTTTCTGAAGCAATAAGTTCTAAATTATTATTCTGACGCTGCTTTTCTTCATTAAGGAGGTCATAAATTGCAGGATCTTCTTGTGCTAATGATTTCATGGATCTTATTTGTTCTCTGTTAGGTCGTGAATTTTATTTACTCTTTTTTCGTGACGCCCACCGTCGAAAGCTGTTTCTAACCAGGTTTTAACAAATTTTTGAAGTTGATCATCATTTAGGGCCCGACCGGGAATACACATGACATTGGCATTGTTATGCTGACGGCTAAGCTTTGCCGAATCTTCATCATATACTAAGGCTGCCCGTACATTTTTAAATTTATTGGCGGTCATGCACATGCCTTGCCCGCTGCCACAAAGTAATATGCCCAACTCATTTTCTCCCTCATCGACCTTTTCTGCCACTTGAACAGCAAAATCAGGATAATCTACCGATTCGGCGGAATGGGTGCCATAATCCACCGGCATATGACCAAGATTTTCAAGAATCTTCTTAACCTTTTCCTTGGCTTCAAATCCCGCATGGTCACTGGCTATGGGAATGATCATAAGTATGCAGCTATTTTTTTAGTTTTTTAGACTGTTCTAATATCATCAAAAATTTTCTTAGTAAAAAACGCAGTTGGTTCCTTTTTCCAAAACCAACAGGGTGGAACTCTGCCAAATGTCAATGTCCGCTGGTGAGCGCGTAGATAAGAATATTTGCTCCCATCTTGAAAGCCTGCTGGCGAATGGCTTCCGGGTCATTATGTACTTTTACCCATCCGTCTGCGATGTTGGTCTCATAGGTATAAAAGCAAACAAGTCGACCGTTGCGAAAAATACCAAACCCCTGAGGCGCTTTGCCGTTGTGTTTATGGATTTTAGGCAACCCGTGAGGAAAATCGTATAGCTGGTGATAAATAGGATGGCTGAAAGGAAGTTCGATCAATTTCTCGTTAGGATACACTTTTTTGATCATATCCCGGAAATGTTTATCGAGACCATAATCGTCATCTACATATAGGAAGCCCCCGTTATCCATATATTTGCGCAGATTAGCGGCCTCTGCATCATTAATGGTAATATTTCCATGCCCCGTCAGGAAAGCAAAGGGATACTTAAATAACT
>DATFLI010000169.1:0-10357 GCA_035267805.1 Balneolaceae bacterium
AGCTAGGGAATCTTCAAGAAAGCCGGGAAGAATTTGGCGACCTGCTTTTTTCGCTGGTCAATGTGGGTCGTTTTTTCGATCTGGATGCCGAAGATAGCCTGCGCTTGACAAACCGGAAGTTTATTCGGCGATTTCAATTTATCGAAGAGGCGTTAAAAAACGATGATAAAAATGTTGACGAGGCCTCCCTCGATGAGATGGACCAACATTGGAATAGAGCCAAATCCGAAATTGAATAAATTTGCCTGAAGAAGTATCCCTATAAAATAATCCAACATCTTAGCGTCACGTGCGTTACAAAACGTTAAAAATTACGAAAAAGGTAAACGCTGTTAACCTTTCTTTCGTTATATTGACTGAGCGATCGGGAAACGGTTGGCTACAATCAACTTATCCCTGATTTTTTGCTCTTTAAATATTATATTTGACCGCAATATTTAAAGTATATATCCAATCTAAAAATCGGAGTATAGAATGGCTGAGAGCTTAAAAACAGAAATTGATTTAAGTGAATATCCGCACATTAACAAAGGCTTAGAAGGCATCGTCGCTTTCACCACGAAGAAGAGTTTTATCGATGGGCAAAAGGGAGAACTGATTTTTGCCGGATACGATATCGACACGTTGGCTGAAAATGCGAGTTTTGAAGAGGTTTGTTTCTTGTTGTGGAACGATCGACTGCCTAATCAAGAGGAACTTGACAAGTTAAATCACAAGCTTCAAAAAAACCGAACATTGCCCGAGCCGGTGCTCAATTATATTAAGAGCACCCCCAAGACAGCTGAACCTATGGCTGTTTTGCGAACGAGCGTTTCCATGCTTTCGGATTTTCACGAAGTAGAGGCGGAAACTGATAAAGAGTATCGTATAAATAAAGCGATATCCATAACTGCTAAAATTCCAACGATCATTGCTGCTTTCGATCGTAGTCGCAATGGGAAAGAGATTGTTGCCCCCCTCGATGATAAAAGTACGGCATTCAATTTCCTGTATATGATAAATGGCGAAGAGCCCGGCGAACAGGCAGAAAAAACGATGGACTTGTGTCTAATCCTGCATGCCGAGCACGGTATGAATGCATCTACATTCACCAGCCGTACCATTTGTTCAACTGAATCCGATATGTATTCTTCTGTCACAGGTGCTATCGGTGCTTTGAAAGGGCCGCTTCACGGTGGTGCTAACCAGCAGGTTATGAATATGCTGTTGGATATTGAAGAAAAAGGAGCCGATCCTGTGGAATATGTTAAGGAACGCTTGGATAGCAGGGAAAAAGTAATGGGGTTCGGACACCGGGTTTATAAGACCATGGATCCCCGGGCACGTATCCTTCGGGGGATGTCTAAAAAATTGTCCAAAGAGACAGGGCATGAGACCCTTTACGAATGGTCTGAAGCTATTCTTAAAACAATGAAAGATGAAAAAAACATTGATCCCAATGTTGATTTCTTTTCAGCCACTGTCTACTACTCAATGGGAATTAAACCCGACCTTTATACTTGTATCTTTACAATGAGTCGCGTATCCGGTTGGACCGGACACTATATTGAGCAGGCGGAAAATAACCGTTTGATTCGCCCGCGTGCACTCTATATCGGTGAGAAAAATCTGGATTGGGTACCGGCAGAAAATCGATAAATATTGTCCCATTTATTGGTTACTATTAAAGCCCCGAAATATTCGGGGCTTTTTTATTTCAGGATTTTATTGAGTTGTAAATTAATTCAAAAACAATTTGACACTTCGAGACTGGCAAGAAGAACAGCTTTTCATTCTCATTCGGGCGGCAACGGATACAGAATTTGGCAAAAAACATCATTTCTCGAATCTGCAACGTTATGAGGATTATGCCGAAGAAGTACCGATTTCATTTTACAGCGACATCGCAAACAGAGTCCGGAAATTAAAAGAAGGAGCGACTGATATTTTCTGGCCGGGAAAGGTGAACCGTTTCGCCGTATCGGCGGGCACGTCCGGCACAGGGAAACACTTACCGGTTACTGAGGATCGACAATCTTCCGACCGGCGCTTCATGCGAAATATTGCTTGGAACTATATCAAACAACACCCAAACATTTTTCGTCTTTGGGGAAATCATATCAGCCTGCCCGGCACACTGGAAAAAGAAACCGGTCTGGAGCTGGGAGAGATCAGTGCTTTTACTGCCCGACAGATTCCGTGGTGGCTCAAAAATTTCCAGTTGATACCGACCGAAGAGCTTATTCAAATCCCTTTCAGCCAAAAGATTGAACGGATTATTGAGAAATCCGTCGCTAAGGATATCCGTGTCATTACTGCCGTACCCAGCTGGCTGTTGACGATTTTCCAACGAGTACTCCAAAAGACCAATGCAAATTCAATTGCTGAAGTTTGGCCCGGGCTCAAACTTTTGGTATGCGGAGGGGTTAAATTGGCTAATTATCGTTCTCGTCTTGAAAAGCTTTTGGGTATGCCCAATATCGATTTTATCGAAACCTACGGGGCTTCTGAGGGCTACTTCTCCTATACCGATAACCTCCAAAAAAAAGATATGAAGCTCGTCGTCGATAATGGCGTATTTTATGAATTTATTCCCAATCCCCTGCCCGATCAAAACTCTCTTTCAATACAGGAAACCATTCCACTCTGGCAGGTTGAACCCGATACGCCTTATGCGATGCTAGTCTCAACCAACGCCGGACTTTGGCGATATGCGATGAATGATATAATAACATTTACCGAAACTAATCCGCCTCGCATAAAAGTAGCCGGACGTGTAAATGAGATGCTTGATGACTATGGTGAAGCACTCTACATTTATAAAGCTGAACAAACGCTACATGAGATATCCCGGGAATTAGATGTTGAGATTGGCACATACAGTATAGCGGCTCAATTGCCGGACGGTCAGGATGTTCCCAATCATTTATGGTTTATACAAGCCTATGAACCGCTTCATACCGATACGCTCCAAAAACTGGCGAATAGATTGGATCATAGCCTGCAAAAACAAAATCGCCATTATCAAATTCGCAGGGAAAGTAACGCTTTGGGGATGCCGAAGCTCTATTCAATCAGTCAACAACAAATTAACAACTGGCTTGATATCCATGGCAAGCATAAGGCACAGGGCAAGCTTCCTCACATCCTGCGAGACAATGAGGATATCGACTTTTTTAAAAGATAAGCCTAATTAATGCCGCATTTTTTGCATTTACTAACGTAACCCTCTTTATTATCTTTTCATCAACAAAATAAACAAAACTGTGATGGTGACTACACGGGAGACTATTAAAAAGAACTTAACCCCCATTTACTTAGCACTCGTGGGTATTGTTTGTGCAATTTGTTATTACTATAGCTTCGACCCAAAAGTATTTATCGGAGGGGACAATGTTTACTACTACAATCTGGGGAAAGCTATTGCGACCGGAAAAGGATATGTGACCTTAAATCAACCCGGACTGCCTTATGCTTCCCATTATCCACCGGGATATCCGGCGATCATTGCCCTGGTGATGACACTATTTTCCCAAAGTATCATCACCATCAAAATTTTTAACGGTATTTTTCTATTGGGAAGTGCTATTTGCAGTTTCTACATCTTTGAGACTTTATCTGAGAATAAACACCTGGCTTTTGCAGGATCGCTGCTCATTGTTTTAAATGCATCCATGCTGAAATACAGCACCATTATGATGAGCGAGATTCCCTTTCTCCTCTTTTCAATGGTTGCCTTGCTGTTGTTCATTAGGGCGAAAAAAGAAAGCAATCCACTCCGTCAGCCTTATTTTTATGGATTTATCGTATGTCTCTCGATCGCTTTCCATATCAAAACGCTTGGGATGGCGCTCGTTAGCGGTACTATCTTATACATGCTGTTTTATAAGCGCTGGAAATGGGCTATCAGCACAGCTGCAGGCTTCGGGCTACTGGCTCTCCCCTGGATCATCAGGAATCGCATGATCGGGGCAGGTGGCTCCTATGTGCACCAGCTGCTGATGGTTAATCCTTACCGACCGGAATTAGGTATGGCGGGTGTCTCTGATTTCGTCCTGCGATTTTGGAATAACTTGCAGCGATATATCGCCGTCGAAATTCCAAATGGCATATTGCCCGTTCTCAAAAATAATGTAACATCCTATAGTTTTCTGGCTTGGGTAATCGGGATTTTAATGTGCCTGATAATCGTTTACGGTCTCTATCGACTAAAAAATTACGCTGTCTTGATGGGCGCCTATTTCATCAGCATGTTCGGGATCCTGTTGCTATGGCCCTCAGTTTGGTTTGGTGTTCGTTTTTTGCTCCCGATTATTCCCCTGCTGCTCTTTTGTTTCCTGGTCGGACTTCATCAATTGTTGAGTTTAGCATCCGAAAAATTGGGGGCTGTTGTCCATTGGAGCCCTTTGTATCTGCTTTTGTTGGGACTCACGTTCATCCCTAGTATCAATGCACGTAGAATGCAAGCCAAGGCTCATTACCCTGCCAATTGGGGCACCTATATTCAAATAGCCAAATGGGCCCGGAAAAATACCGATCCTGATGCCATCATAAGCTGTCGGAAACCTGCCATCTTTTACTTATTTTCTGAACGTAAAACATTTCGATTTAAAGACACTCCCAATCACGAAGAATTATTCCAAGACTTAAAAAAACGTGGAACCGATTATGTAGTCCTGGACCAACTGGGCTTTTCCTCTACCCCCCGGTACCTTTATCCAATGTTAAAAAAATATCAAAATCACTTTAAAACTGTCTTGAAAGGGACAACAACACAAACCTACTTACTCAAATTTCAACCCGATTCAACGAACCATGAATAAAGAGCAAGTAAGTATCATCATGCCGGTGTATAATGAAGAAAAAACCATCGGGGAAGTGCTGGAAAAGCTTTTAAACCTGCCTCTGGACAAACAGATTATCGTTGTTGATGACGCTTCTGTAGATAAATCTTACGATATCGCAACGGGCTTCGGCGACGACCGAATTAAAGTTATCAGGAAAGAAGTCAACGAGGGAAAGACAGCAGCAATAAAAACGGCTTTACAGCATACTACCGGAGAAATAGTTGTCATACAGGATGCCGATTTGGAATATGATCCGGATGAAATTGAGCACCTATGTAAACCTATTATTGAGCAAAAGGCAGATGTGGTCTATGGCAGCCGGTTTCGCATCCGAAAAGAAAGTCGGGTGCTTTATTTTTATCACTATCTGGGAAATCGGTTCTTGACCTTTGTGAGTAATGTATTTACCAATAAAAATATGACGGATATTGAAACGTGCTATAAGGCCTTCCGCCATTACCTTATCGAAACGATGCCAATCACCAGCAGCGGATTTGGATTTGAAGTTGAAGTGACGGCCAACATTTCCAAAACGAAAGCCCGCATTTTTGAAACCCCCATCTCCTATTACGGACGCACCTATGAAGAGGGTAAAAAAATAACCTTTATGGATGGTATCTCGGCTCTTCTATATATTTTTCGCTTTAATCTGTTTAGCACTTCAGCGGTAAAAAACTATATTCAAACAGTGAATGAAAAGCTCTCCCGGGAAGGGTAACATCAGCACCACCCCATCCCAAAGAGTAAAACACAGCTGTGATAAAACCATCTGTATATCCTCGCCGGTTCCTTATTTTTGAGCATTATTTATGATAAATCAACTCGAAATTTGCGGCCGACATGTCTTCTTTTTCCAGAGGTATTAAGTACTTCTCGATTCTTTAACCGCTCAGCAGCTTCGGGATCATGAGATGGCAAATAAACAATCGGATCAGATTCTGCGAACCTCATGATCCTTTCCAGGGTATCGACTGATTGGTCACGATCAGGACTTACCCCATCCGGCTGGCCTCTAAGTAATAAATCCTGCGTATAGCTTGTATCGCCGGCAAGAAATATTTTCTCATTTCCATCATCTGCAATCACTGAAATATGGCCCGCCGTATGCCCTGGTGTAGGCACAATTCGAATGCTTCCATCATTCGTAACCGGCAAAAACCGATCAAAACTAGCAAACTCCTCATTGAGGAATGCAATTCCGGTGGGATTAAACCACGACTGCCAATGCTGCGGCAGATAACCTTTCAATTTCCCGAAGATACCACGTGCATCCTCATAATCCGGCATCGAGACCATTATCTCGCTTTCAGAAAAATGATACAATCCGCCGGCGTGATCGGTATGAAAATGCGTAAGGATAACTTTATCAATATCGGCCGGAACTAATCCAAATTGGGCCAAACGTCTATCGATCTCCTGCTCTCTGCATACATCCATTTTAACCGCATAACGGTAATAGGGATGCCAACGGGGGAAGTAATCCGACTCAGCGGTGCGGGCCGTCTCCCCGGTATCTACAATAATATTTCCTTCAGGGTGAAGGATCAGCCAGGAATAAATGGGCAACCATTCTGTCCATTCGTTATCCATCAGTACTCGGGCCATACCGCCTAACTTTCGACGTTTTTGCGACTTTTTCACTTTAACAGATCCGGTTTGTAAGGGATAAATTTTCATTTAATTCTCCTGTTTGGTTAAGAGTTCACCAACAGGATAGCAGTATCAACAGGGAAAGACTTGTATAAACCTGCTATTCTTGAAAATCTTGGATGGCGTGATTCCAAACATGGCATTGAATGTTCGATTCATGTGAGACGAATCGGTAAATCCGGCACTGTGAGCTGCTTTTGTAATATTTTCACCCTCCGACATCACTAAAAGGGTGTGCTTCAATCGTTGCCATAAAATAAACTTCCGAACCGGAATACCCACCTCCTCCGAAAACAGGTGCATAAATCGCCCTGGGGATAAATAAACTTCCCCCGCTAATTGTTCAACGCTAATAGTCTGATCGACCAGATGCTCCTTGATCCACAAAATGGCATTCTGAACGCGTTCATCGAATTCACTTTCATCGATTGACTTTTGCAAGACTACCCGACGAATTTCCTTTGCCCGGTCACAATCAAGTAAAATGTCACAAAAAGATTTTAATTCGGGTTCAAGTTCTTGTAGTAGGGGAAAATGAATATCTCCCTTATTTTCAAAGGAAAAGTGGGTTGCTGTTTCGGGATCCAGCCAAATCATCAGAACCGTATCTTCGCCTGAAAGCTGTAAACGATGGGAAACGTCGGGCTGAATATAAAAAGAAGAAACGGTTTGCTGCGTTTTCCACCCCTCTCCTTTTAAATGAAAAACAGAAGAATTGCTTACACCAATCTGGAGATAATGGTGCATGTGCATCGATGACTTTCCATACCGCCCCTGAAAGACCAGAAAGTCATCAAAGATGCAGTAGGTATTTTTGTTGGTATTCGCCAAATTATCTTATAAACGGGCTCTAATCATCATTACGAAGAAGAACGCAGTGATAACGAAATAATCTCAACTTCAAGGCCCCCTCTACTTTTCCTATTCACTGAGATTGCTTCTCCGCCAGTCGGCCAATCGAAATGAAACTTTTAAATAATACAATAAAAAGTACTATGCTACTTCACCACTAAGTTTACGATACGTCCCGGGACAAATATTTCCTTAACCAGTTTGCCTTCATCAAGATAGCGCTTCACATTCTTTTCTGCCTTGGCCTGTGAGAGTACGAATTCTTTATCCTTGGCCTTTTCGCGCGGCACCTCGATATCAGCACGCACTTTACCGTTAACCTGCACCGGATACAGTTGCGTATCCGAAACAAGATAATCCTTGTTGAACTCCGGCCAGTCGACATAGGCAATAGTATCCTCATGTCCCAGCTTTTGCCACAGTTCTTCGGCAATATGCGGCGCAAAAGGAGACAGTAACTTTACAAAACTTTTGAGGATGGATTTCGGATGCTCATCCCACTTATACGCTTCATTGATAAAAATCATCATTGCAGAAATGGCCGTATTGAAAGACAATCCTTCAACATCTTCCGTAACCTTCTTGATGCATTCGTGCAATGCCTTGAGCTGTTTTCTGGAAGGATCCGATTCCACAATCGTATCGTTCAGCTCACCGCTGTCCTCATTCACGATCAACCGCCAGACGCGTCCCAGAAAGCGATATACGCCATCCACATCCTTGGTACTCCAGGGCTTCACCTGTTCCAGCGGCCCCATAAACATCTCGTATAAACGCATCGAATCGGCACCGTACCGTTCAACAATATCATCGGGATTCACCACATTGCCGCGAGACTTCGACATCTTATGCGCCTTGGCATCCAGTTTGATGGACGTGCCTTTCAGCACAAAATCATCGTCTTTCTTTACGGTATCATTCTCATCAACTTTTACGCGTTCGACATCTTTAAACTGATCAACCTCTTCCGCTGAAATCCACTCGTCGTCCACTTTGTAGCCGGTAAACTCCATCTCGCCAAGGATCATCCCCTGGTGTACCAGCCGCTGGAACGGTTCCTTGGTCGAAACAACGCCGCAATCATATAACACCTTATGCCAGAAACGTGCATACAGCAAATGAAGTACACTATGCTCGGCGCCCCCCACATACAGATCCACGGGCATCCAATACTTGTCTTCCCCGGGATCGACGGGCCCTTCCTTAAAGTAGGGGCTGCAATAACGAAGGTAATACCAGCAGGAGCCCGCCCACTGCGGCATGGTATTGGTCTCGCGTTTCGCAGGCTTCCCGGTTTCGGGATCGGTAGTATTCACCCAATCCTCTGCACGGGCCAACGGCGGATTTCCATCCGGTGTGGGTTCAAAATCTTCAACTTCGGGCAGTGTTACCGGCAACTGATCTTCACCTAAAGGCTTTGGCTCCCCGTCCACATGAATAATCGGGAAGGGCTCGCCCCAGTACCGCTGACGTGAAAACAGCCAATCGCGCAGTTTATAATTGACGGCCTTCTTACCCTGTTCGTTTTCTTCCAGCCACTGGGTAATGGTTTCCTTGGCCTCTTCTACTGAAAGTCCGTTCAGCGAAACTTCGTCATTTTCGGAATTTACAAGCGTGCCCTCATCGGTATCAGTAAAGGCTTCTCGGGTAATGTCGCCGCCCTTAACAACTTCTACAATATCCAGCTCAAATTTTTGGGCGAATTCCCAGTCACGGTCATCGTGACCGGGCACCGCCATGATAGCCCCCGATCCATAAGTAGCCAGCACATAATCGGCCACCCAAATGGGTATCTGCTTTCCCGTGGCAGGATTGACGGCATATGCCCCGGTAAATACTCCTGTCTTTTCTTTGCTTAATTCGGTTCGCTCCAGATCGGATTTACGTGCAGCCTGATCTTTGTAATCTTCAACGGCCGGTCGCTGTCCTTCAGTGGTAATCTTATCCACAAGATCATGCTCAGGAGCCAATACCATGTATGTAGCACCAAAAATGGTGTCGGGACGTGTAGTAAATACCCTGACCTTTTCATCATATCCATCAATTTTGAAATCAATATCCGCACCGATCGATTTGCCGATCCAGTTACGTTGCATCTCTTTCGTAGAATGCGGCCAGTCGAGATCATCCAATCCTTCGAGCAGGCGCTCGGCATATTCGGTTATCTTCAGCACCCATTGACGCATCGGCTTCTTAACCACGGGAAAGCCGCCGACTTCACTCTTGCCATCGATCACTTCCTCATTGGCCAGCACCGTACCCAACTTGGGACACCAGTTCACCGGCACGTCGTCTTCGTAGGCTAAGCCTTTGTTATACAGCTTCAGGAAAATCCACTGCGTCCACTTATAGTAATCGGGATCAGTAGTGTTGACCTCGCGGTCCCAGTCATAACTAAAACCCAGCGACTTTAGCTGCTCGCGAAAACGGTTGACATTTTTTTCAGTCGTCTCCCGGGGATGAGTACCCGTCTTTACCGCATACTGCTCAGCGGGCAACCCAAAAGCATCCCAGCCAATCGGGTGGAGCACATTAAAACCGTTCATCCGCTTATAACGCGCAAGAATATCCGTGGCCGTATAGCCCTCCGGATGTCCCACGTGTAGCCCGGAACCGCTTGGATAAGGAAACATATCCAACACATAATATTTGGGCTTATCATGATCTTCAGGTGTCCGGAATGTCTTGTTCGACTCCCAGTATTCTTGCCATTTAGATTCTATTTCTTCCGGCTTGTACGTGCTCATTCAATAACTGCTTATGACTTTATGATGGTTATTTCCGTATTGCATATCCGACCGTATTCTGCTACTACTACAATGTCATCCTGAACTCGTTTCTGGATCTGTCAGCAGCAAATGCTGATATAAGTTCAACAAGACATGAGCGGCGTTGATATCAACAATCATCAAATATGCATTCTCATTATTCTGTTGGTCGCCAAAGATAAGGAAAAATTGGGCTCGTTTGAAGAAGGGATTATTATCAGGGGTTTAGCGTCGTTTACAAGGGGATTTGATTCCGACTTT
>DATFLI010000170.1:0-2998 GCA_035267805.1 Balneolaceae bacterium
GAAGGACCTCGATACAACAAGAATATTTAAAAAATTAATATAAAATAATTAGAAGCTAACGAATGAAAGTAAGCAATACATGTATTAAAATTTTTCTGATGTTGTCATTGAGTACCTTAACAGGTATTTGCAGTGCTTTCGGGCAGGTAAAAACGGACGAAAATATTGCTCTGCACAGTGCAGTAAATGCGGATTCCCAAGAGGAGTCCGCTCACTTTGCGGTGGATGGAAATTCCGAAAGTTATTGGCAATCGAGCAGTAGTGTAGGCAATCACTGGCTGGAAGTGAAATTGGGAGCATTTCATACGATTGACCGGGTTGTGTCGCCTCTGGTGACAGGAGTGGATAGCCTGGTATTGGATGTCCATTCATCAAATGGCTGGCAAACGGTATTCCGGGGTAAACCGGATAATCCTTTGATTGGCTTCGACCCACAAAACACTAACCGTATACGCTTGCGAAGCATTGACGGGAAACAGGTGCGCATTTATGAAGTGCAGGTTTTCGCCTATAATCCTCAGCCGGTGTTTGTCAATCAGAGCGGATATGATTTAAAAAGACATAAACGTTTCACGGCGCCCTTAGCCGGGGACGGAACGCCTTTTGTAATCACCCATGCAGAAGAAGATCAACCTTTATTCAAAGGGAAAATAAAGGGGCATATCGGGGATTTTACTTCATTTCAGCCACAGCAGGATGACGGTCCATATGTGATTCGTGTAAATGGAAAAACGGCCAAAGGCATATCCGTACCATTTGCTATTGGACCAAACTGGATGGAAAAAATATCGTATAAACCGGCAGTCGATTTTATGGTAGATGTTCGTTGCTGGAATGGAGATGCAAGAAAATATCATCCTACTGATAAAAGTCCGGGTTGCCCTACAAAAGGTGTTGCGTGGAGGGACGCTACCCAATTTTCTTTTGAGATTCAGTCCCTCCTGGAACTCTATTTTTCCAATCCCTCTGCTTTCAGTGTAGACCGGATGCCCGTTCAGGGGGCATACCTGGGATTGAGTGAACAGCTTCCTGATGATACGCCCGAACTGGTGCGAATGATTTACTGGGCCACCGATATTTACCTGAGGGGCAAGGTAAATCATACCTTGCTTAAGGAACAGCTTGCTTATTTTTTGTATGCCTATCCCTGGCTGTCGGATTACATCCCCAGAAAAGTTTATGAGAACGTACGGAATTACCTGTTTCCGATTTGGGGCAATAAAAAAATCAACCGGTGGCGCTGGCATAATATTGAGCATAATGGAAATTTGTTTCAAACCTATACTCAAATCGGTACCGGCAAAGGGCAATTTCCACCGGGTCACTCCATTGTTCCCAATTTGATGATGTATGAAGTGGCCCGGCGAGAGCGTCGACCAGATGCAAAACGGTATTTTCAGGCGGCTTATAGTCAGACGCAATGGATAATCAAACATCTTGACTGGCAGGATCCTACAATTACCAAAGGTCAGCGACAGGGCGAATGGATTACCTTGACTTCCCTGGCATATTTTCAAAATCAATATCCAAAACGTGCCCCCGAAGGGCTGCAGGCAAAAATTAATGAATGGGCTGAAGTCGCGATCAAACGCTCTCAAAATATGTGGGATTTTCGTCGCTATTCGGATAAAAGGTGGATTATTCCCACGATCTGGCCGGATCGGCCGCAGACGGTAACCAACGCCGGATTCAACGAACCGGGGAATGTCGCCGGATTTCCAGCTCCTGCGTTAGCCGCTGCCAGTGCCTTAAATAATAAATCTGTTCGGGATAGTTTAAGACTTCTGGCCACGGCTCAAATAGACAATGTGTTTGGGCGGAATCCCACCGGAAGACAGTACAGTTTTGATGGAGTTCACGATTTCGAAGGGGTCGATTTAGGCTGGTTCCAGGAGTTACAGGGAGGTTATGGCCAGCTTCAGGGCGCTCGCGGGGTGTTGGACGGCTCCCCCAAAGAAACAACCTATCCGTATGATCCTCATGCCGGAGATCCGGGACATACCGAAGGTTGGGTGACCTTTAATACCGCCTGGAACGCTGCATTGGCCTATGAATCTGCAGACATGACTTTCATTGACGTGTATGATAAAAATTTTCAGAAAGAAATATCTGCAGCCAAACCTGGAGAAAAGGTCGGAATCGTGTTGTCGGCTCCCTTGAATATGGACTATAATGAAAAGGAGCATGCGGAAGCTGTTGTCTATTTGAACGGTGACAAAAAACAGGTTGAATTAGAGGAGATTTCAAAATCATCATCATCTTTTAGAGGAGTATATAAAATACCAAGAGAGATAATAACGGATAAAATAAAAATCGCTTATGGATTTGCCTGGCATGAGAAAGCCAAAAGCCTAAACATTCTATCGGACAATACACAGAGCAACCGGAATGACTTAAAATAGCGAGATTGTTTTTATAAAATTTGAAATCGAAGATTCATGAAAAAAAGTATCCATTATACAAGTAAAACAAGTGCCGGGAGCTATTTATTGAAAAAGTATGTCTGGCTTTTAGTTATCGTTTTATGCCCCTTTTTATCCTGCAAAACTCAAAAAAAGCCAGACTCCTCCAGGCCCAATATTGTACTAATTCTGGCCGACGATATGGGCTTTTCGGATCTTAGCTATTTCGGTTCCGAAATTCCCACACCGAATATCGACAAGCTTGCCGAAGACGGTTTTGTAATGACGCGTTTTTATAACGCCTCAAGGTGTGTTCCTACCCGTGCATCCCTTATGACCGGTTTATATCAGCATGAAGTGGGACTGGGCGATATGGCATGGAAACAAAGAAATTTACCGGTTTATCGCGGATATCTGAATAAAAAGGGGGTAACACGTGCCGAAGCCCTTAAAAGAGGCGGTTATACTACGATGATGACCGGCAAATGGCACTTGGGTAATCCAGAAGAAAGCTGGCCTCAAAACCGGGGATTTGAAAAATTCTTCGGCGTCCCCAAGGGAGGAGGAATTTATTTTTGGCCCTTCTTGCTTGATCG
>DATFLI010000171.1:0-6569 GCA_035267805.1 Balneolaceae bacterium
ATCCTTAGTCAAACATGCAAAGATTTTGAGTTTATCATTGTGGATGACGGCTCTACCGACTCTTCTCCCCGGATCATTGAACAATGGGCTCAAAAAGATGGCCGGATTATCTCAATTTTTAACGACCATCGAGGAATTGTCGAATCATTAAATGCGGGCATTGAGCAAGCCAATGGCAAATATATCGCCCGCATGGATGCAGACGACATCTCGCGGCCTACTCGCTTGGAAAAACAGGCTGCTTTTCTGGATAATCATCCCGGGGCGGGATTGGTATCCTGTTTAGTTGAACACCTCGGGGATCGAAACGAACAAGAGGGTTACGCAAGGTATGTCGACTGGATAAACAGCCTGACGACTCCGGAAGAAATTCAGTTGAACCGGTTTATCGAATCTCCCTTGGCCCATCCTTCGGTGTGCTTTCGAAGCTCGCTTATTCAGAAACACGGGGGCTACCGTGCCGGCGAATTCCCGGAAGATTATGAGCTGTGGCTGCGTTGGCTGGAGAAAGGAACAGAAATGCACAAATTAGCGGAAGTCTTGGTAAGATGGCGCGATCAGGAGGACCGGCTTTCCCGAAATCATCCCCGGTATTCATCCAAAGCTTTTTATAAAACAAAAGCCGGTTACCTGGCCCGATGGCTTGTACAAAATAATCCCTACCACCCCTATATTGTCGTTTGGGGCGCGGGACGAACATCCCGAAAACGCGCCGAGCTGCTAACGCAATACGGCATCCGCATCACGCAGTATGTCGACGTGGATCCCGGGAAAACCGGGCAGAGAATTCAACGCCGTCCCGTCCGCACTCCGGAGGATATCCCTGCTGACGGGACTCAGTTTATTGTTTCTTACGTCGGCAATCGCGGGGTCAATCAACAAATTTCTGACTTCCTGGAAAACCGTGGATACCGACTCGGTAAAAACTTTATTTTTGCTGCCTGACTATCCCCTCCACGACTTCCGCACAAGGTTTTACAATCTTCACACTCCCTTAACATACCATATAAATTTAAACATTTAGGATATTTGGTAATTTGTCGACAACAATCCTAAAATATTAACTTTTATTTATAATAATCCTTAATTAGTTATTCGACTTCCGCTTAACTGTTAACCCTTTCTTTTTCTTTTACTGCACGACTATTTTGAAACTTTTAGTACCCCTTCTCCGTATTTTTAAGTGCATAAAAACAAGGGATTTTTTTAGTCCCTAAATTATTTTTGAAATCAAAATTTCTTATCCCAAAAGTCATGAAATCATCAAAAGGATTATTCTTAACGATCGGTA
This sequence comes from Balneolaceae bacterium, assembly GCA_035267805.1. Lineage (GTDB taxonomy): Bacteria > Bacteroidota > Rhodothermia > Balneolales > Balneolaceae > Fodinibius. The sequence continues at coordinate 1,292 of DATFLI010000171.1, forward strand.
TATGCTTAGTGGCATTTACAGGTCTTAGGGCTAATTCTACCACAAACGTAATCAAGGATGACATCTTTACTGCAATACGCAGTATAGATTATGTTAGCATAAATATACTACTATCTGACGGAGTTAATATCGACACGGTTGATCAGGATGGCAATACCCCATTGATGGTGGCTGCCCAGGTTGGGAACCCCAGAATTGTGGATATCATTCTTAATCACAAGCCGGATGTAAACCTGCAAAATAAAAATGGAGACACTGCGTTAATAATAGCAGCAAAGACGGGACAGCTTGAAATTGTTAAGAAGCTTGTTTCCCACGAAGCTTATTTATCGACGCAAAACAACGATGGCAATACTGCCGTAACATTAGCTTCAAAGTTTGGTCATAACGAAATTGTATCATACTTAAAAAAGACGCGTACCCAACGCGCATACACTAAGTAGTATCTTTAAGCATAGATAACCTTAAGCCCCGGTGGATAGCTTCCATCGGGGTTTTTTATTTAAGCTAAGTTCGAGATAAAATCTCGATTCAGGATACCCATATAGCAATAAGGGTTGGCAAAGCATCCCTCCTGGAGGAGGATAGGGCAATAACATCGTTTTTGCGAATGGGCCGGAGAGATTTAATTCCGTTTAAGAACCGATTTTAAGTCTCAAAAATTTATTGAACTCACTTTATTTACAGTAAATGCCATAGGGCTTCTGTCTGATGATTCTCCATTGGGAAGCGGAGCAACGGGCGGCCGCAGAAGGCCAAACAGAGATAATGTCAAATATTGGACGGCCAACCCTTCGTGCCCATAATATTTAGAATATGGATTGGTGATGGTAATCCATTATATTTTAAAGAAATCTGAATAAACACGATTTCATGTCACATATAATTCTTGGCATCGATCCCGGTTCGCGCAACACAGGCTATGCTATACTCACCAAACAGGACGGCAAGTTGGTAGCTTTACGATGCGATACGCTCAAGATGGCACATATGGACGATCATTCCGACCGTTTGCAGTATATCTTTTCGGAGGTCTCCAAAATCGTTTCCTCATTTGAACCGACCTCATGTGCCGTGGAGACGCCCGTTTATGGGGTCGATCCGCTGGCAATGCTTAAGCTGGGTCGAGCGCAAGCCGCCGCTATGCTGGCCATCACCAACAACGATATTTCGGTAACCGAGTATTATCCCAAAGAAGTGAAAAAGTCGATAACGGGAAACGGCAACGCCAGCAAAGAGCAGGTGGCTTTTATGCTGAAAAAAATGGTTTCGCTGCCTGAAGATGAGAAACTTTCGAAAGATGCCACGGATGCACTGGCAGTAGCCTGGTGTCACCTGATGAAACAGAATAGTATTGAAAATCGGGTGCCCAAATCCCAAAAGAAACTGCACCAGAATAACAGTAAACCAAGCTGGGAAAGTTTTGTAGCCAACAACCCGGATCGGGTGAAATGACAGATCCTGAAACAAGTTCAGGATAACATTTTGATTTTGAGATTAATTACGAAGAATAATTTTTAGTTCATGATTGCATATTTAAAAGGCATTATTCATTCCAAATCGCCGGAACAGCTTATCGTGGATGTCCATGACGTCGGGTATCAGCTTGAAATATCCACGCAAACCTATGAAGAACTGCCGGCCGAGGGAGAAGAAGTACAGCTGCTTGTCTATCATCATATAACCGATAACGACCAGCGCCTGTTTGGCTTCAGCAATCAGAATGAAAAAGACCTCTTTGAACTGCTGATCACGGTCAAGGGAGTGGGCCCCAAATTGGGGCTTACCATCCTGTCGGGACTGCCGGCCGAGGAAATCACCGGAGCCATCGTTCAGAAAGACCGGGCGGCTCTCTCACAAATCACCGGCATCGGTAAAAAGACGGCTGAACGCATGATCCTGGAACTGAAAGACAAAATTTCGGAAATGGTTGATGTTACCTATTCAAAGGGTTCATCCGGCGTATCTGGGAATCTCAAGGAAGAAGCGGTCTCAGCATTGCAATCACTTGGCTTCCGAAAACGGGATTCCGAAGAAGCGGTTACACTCGCAGCAAAAGACGGCGATGCGGATGGCAATGTACAAGAGCTCGTCAAGAAGGCCCTTTCGCAGCTAAATAAATAACAATTATTTAACAGTCACGGGTTTAATTTGAGATGGGTGCTTTGTAGTATAGTAGCGTAAAATTCACTTAATATTTTCGTTACTTTAAGTATACATAGCAATTAACCTTGTGCCCGTGTCTGAAAAACAAACCATACTTGTCGTTGATGACGAAGAGGATCTCCTCGATTTAATCGAATATAATCTGAAAAAAGAAGGTTTTGCCGTGTTAAAGGCCGAGGACGGCAAAGAAGGCATGAATATGGCCCGGGAGCATAGCCCCAACCTTGTGCTGCTTGATATCATGATGCCCAAGATGGATGGGCTGGAGGTTGTTGAACGCATGCGGGCCGACAACAAACTCAAGCATATTCCCATCATTTTCCTTACCGCCCGCGGGGATGAAAAAACGGAGGTCGAAGGCCTCGACAAAGGGGGAGATGATTACATCACAAAGCCGATTAGTACCACAAAATTGATCTCCCGTATCAAAGCTGTGTTGCGGCGCTTCGAGGAGACCGAAGAGATGACAGATAAGATCGAAGTTCACGATATTGTCATCGATAAAGATCGTTATATTGTTACACGCGGGGATGAAGAGTTCCAGCTGCCGCGCAAAGAGTTTGAACTCCTCTATTTCCTGGCAAGCCGTAAAGGCAAAGTTATGGATCGCCAGACATTGCTTAACCAGGTGTGGGGCAACAATGTGTATGTCGTGGATCGCACGGTGGATGTGCACGTACGAAAGATTCGGGAAAAACTTGGTGACGAGTATATTGAGACTGTCAAAGGAGTCGGATATCGTTTTAAAGAATGAAGCATCAGCCTTTTAAAAAATCATCGCGACTGGCCATTCGGAGCGCCCTGCTCTCCGGGTTGCTAATCGGTGTGTTTTCGGTGGGATTGACGATGATCTATTTTCATCTCGATCTCTCTTCTTCCCTGCTTTTCGCCGGATTGCTTACCCTGATGAGCATTGCCGTCATCTATTTTGTGATCTACCGCTTTCAGTTTTCGCGACTGGAAAAACTCAACGAAATCAATCGAAATATCGCCCGCAAGCGTTTTGCGGATTATCAGGATATAAAAACATCAGATAAGGACGAGCTTGATTATTTGATTAAACAATCGATTCGTGCCAGCAAAACAGTAGAGCGCGAAATCCAGCGACTTAATCGCATCGAAAACTACCGCAAGGAGTTTATTGGGGATATTTCTCACGAGCTGAAAACACCGATCTTTGCCATCCAGGGATTTATAGAAACCTTGTTGAATGGCGCCATTGATGATGAGGGCGTCAACCGTAAGTTTTTGGAAAAAGCCATGCGCAATGTGAGCCGGCTCATCTTTCTCACCAAAGACCTGATGGAAATCTCAAAGCTGGAAACAGGCGAACTGAAATCCGAAGTACAAGACATCTACCTGCGGGACATCGCAGTGGATGTGGTGGAAAACCTGCAGTACAAGGCAAAGAACGAAAACGTTACCCTCGAGATTGAAGAATTTCCAAAAAACGTATTGGTAAGTGCCGACCGTAATCAGATTAAGCAAGTGCTTATCAACCTGACTGAGAATGCCATCAAATATAATAAGCCGGGCGGAAGCGTTAAGGTGGGGGCCAAAACCTATTCAAAAGATCGAAATAAAATTCTCGTTTATGTGCAGGATAACGGTATCGGCATCAACCAGCAATATATTGATCGCGTAACCGAGCGGTTTTTTCGCGTTGATAAATCACGTTCCAGGGAAAAAGGCGGAACCGGTTTGGGACTGGCTATTGTAAAACATATTATGGAGGCGCACGGAGAAGAATTTTTTATCGAAAGTACACCCAATGTTGGATCAACCTTCAGCTTTACGCTTTCAAAAATAGAACGGACCCCGGCCGCTGCCGAGGTTTCCGATTAAAAATGGATATCATCCTGAACCCGCCTATGCCGAAACGGCTTCGCGAAGGCAGGTTTAGTTTAAAATGACATCATAGAAGAATTAGTAATCTTCTATACTAAATTAGGTATTATTCTATGAACGAAACCACAACAACCGCTATTTTTCTCGTCACCGGGTTAATTACTGCTGCCGGAACCAATCCCGATCATCCCACCCTTGCCAAGGCACGATCACAGCTGGAGGAAGAACAGTATGAGGCAGCCATTTTCACCGCCGGGCAAATCATCGAACACTATCCCGACAGTATCTATGCTCAATCCGCCCGCAAATTGATTCGCATCGCCAGGAAACAACAGCTGAAGCACGGTTATCGCCTCAATTGATTTTTCGCTGCCCCGGCCCCGCTTCGGAAGAGCCACTTCATTAAAAATAGAGCCCCGATAAATCAGTAGGTCAGGAGGAAAACGCCCTCACAGCCAAGTGCCTTAATTAACAATTTTTAGCCCGAAAAACTTTTCCAAGCTGGTCCGTGTCATTCTGAACCTGCCTATGCCGAAGCGGCTTCGCAAAGGCAGGTTTATTTCAGGATCTGTATTTTATATTATCAATAATGCCTGAGAGTCTGAATAAGCTTGTCCCGACCTTTTCCAGGTTCAAAAAAAACATGGAATAAATGCCCTGAAGAGTCCAGCCACACTCGCAAGCTGTCATCCGACCCAAAAAACGAGTACCCAAAATCCTTTTCAAACTTGCCGCTATTTTAGGTACTTTTCATATTAAATTCATCATTCAAATTATAACGCTTATTATATGCTACATGCTGTAATCATGGCCGGGGGAGCCGGCACCCGTTTCTGGCCGCAAAGCACCGAGGCGCAACCCAAGCAATTTTTGAACATCTTCGGCGATCGAACGATGCTTCAGTCTACCGTCGACCGAATAAAAAAGTTAATTCCGGCAGACCGTGTGTGGGTTATCACAAACCAGCGTTATGTAGACCTGGTGCAAGAACAACTTCCCGACGTCCCGGAAAACAACATCGTGGGTGAACCCATAGCCAAAAATACCGCACCTTGTGTAGCATTAGCGGCCGCTCTCATCCAAAAACAGGATCCCGATGGTACGATGGTGGTACTGCCCGCAGATCACCTGGTAGCAGAACCTGAAAAATTTGTTACTATTTTGGGAACCGCCGCTGCTAAAGCAGACGACGGTGAAACACTGGTTACCATTGGCATCAAGCCCACCAGGCCGGAAACAGGATATGGATATATCGAATTTGATG
>DATFLI010000172.1:0-2802 GCA_035267805.1 Balneolaceae bacterium
ATATTAACATTTACCCATTAATGTCATACCATTTTTATAGATGTGATGGCAGGAATATTTCTTACCTCATTCACTCTACTTTTTATTCTGCAAGATTCCACACATCAAAAACCAGCGCAGTCAATACAAAGAAGGCTTTGAAAAACCAGGGATTTTGGTCAAGATCAAAGCTGAGATATTGGACAAAAAACCGGTTTTGCAAAGCCTTCTACAAAGCCCATCGTTGATTACCCCAATAATTCCGGAATTGAGTGAATATTAACCCAGATTATTCACCAGCAAAATTCCGCATCTTCTATGAGAATCCTCAAATTTTGGGGGCTCTATGAATTCGCTCAAATATTTTATAAACAGCAGTTGACATATCACTTTTATTTTTAATGTGAATAATTCGGGTTAAGACGATATCTCGGCCATATCATCAGGGGTGAAATAAAACTCAGCAGAACCGATCCTGTTATAAAGAATAGGTTCCCCGCCGTAACTTTCGACTCCGTCGGAAATTTGATTGCCTCTCCTTCTATTCAATAAACCTTAACCGCTGTGCCGCAATAATCACTTGAACATGGCAAATAAAGAAATTTCAAAAATTATTCTTTAACGATCACCCATCCATACATTTTCACCCCTTCATGCGGTATACAAAAATATTTATAAGTACCTGCCACCGTGAAAGTATGAGTAAATGTTGCTTTTGGATCCATCATCCCCGAGTTAAATGGCTTGGCTCCTTCAGGGAGTTGGGCACTACCTTTGATTGTAGCCTTAGAAGGATCGCCGGTAACCGAGTGAACCAGGTCCGAGGTATTATGCCAGCGGACGGTTTCTCCCACTTTAATTCGGACTGTATCGGGGTTAAATTTCAGCATATTTGTCATCTCTACTGATGTGGCCGGGGTTGGGAATTTCAGGGGCCCGCCAATGTTCCTTTGATTGGCCGGGAGTAATGCCGCCAGAATAAAAGTTGTACCTATGATGAGTATCAAAAAAATACTTTTTCTAAACATTTCGGGATTTATTTAAGACATTTGCTATTTGGTTAAAACATGTACGGAACTCCATTAGCACCCGGATGGCAAAATTAATTCCGGTTGAGACGTGTTTTGGTTTATTATGGGTATGATATCCTGTCCCGCCCAAATCAGGGTGGGACAGGATCGGGGTATCAACGGTTGCCGTTGATTTGCAGATTTTCAAACATCACGTGCCAAAAAGGCAATTCTTTGCCGTTGGGAAGCATAAAACCACTCTTCAGGGGATCCTTCTTGAAGCTCAAATTTTTCGGATCAGGCATATAGGGGGGGATCATCAAATGAAATTGCCGTCGACCCGGGGTCACTTCCTCGTCGGTGGCCAGTTTGTATCCTTCGGTACGCACATATTCTGTGAGCATACCGTGGATCAGACGGGGTTTGTCTATGACCTTGCCGTTTTTGAGAACGGCTCCCATCCCCCAGAAAGCAAAGTAGGTAAATTCGCTGGGCATCAGGGCGGTACCGATTCGGCTGAAACCATGCAAAATATGATTGGTCACTACCCCGCCGAAGGTGGGATATTCCATGCCGTGGGCCGCCAGCTTCTGGCAACATTTTACCTCGTAGGTATTGCCTTCCTTATCCTGCCAGGAGGCATCAAACTTCACCTTGTCGTTCGTGGATTTTGCATCCGTTGCCGTGGCATCGGTTGCCTTGATTGTCAGCTTCCCGTTGGGCAATACAACACGTTTGTTGCCAAAGGGGGTCGGGTTCTTTGTCGCGGTATAATGACCGCCATTTGTTTTTCGGGCCATGGGAGGCAAACCGTTAACTCCGGGTGTCCCCCCGAAAGCCCGCGGCATGCTGGGAGTTCCGAACACATACGGATCAAGTCCTTCCCGCGGCGAGGGTATGATAGCAAAAATGCCACCACTTTTTTGGGTGACTGTTACTTCGACAGGGCCGCCAAGCAATGGCTGAGGAGGGGCGTCCTTGTGTGCCAGGACGTATCCTTTTGCCGGGGCCATATTTTTTAACTTTTTCATCATGGCCTGTTTGTTTTGGGCCTTTGCAGAGCTTGCTATAGCAAACATAACGATCAGCAATCCCATAAGACGACTATAATTTTTATCTGAATTCATAAATAATACCTCTTATTTTAATTAATTTTTATTTGGTCGTGACTAGTAGTAGTGGAGCTAGTCAATCAATTTTTAAAAAGTTACAACTTGATATCCATCCACGATATAGTTGCGTAGGCTGGGATGCTGGTCAAAATCGTCCAGCAAGTTGATATCTGATTTATTTATCTCTTGAAAAACACCAAATGCTTTTGCACAAAACCGGCATGCTCCATCAATATTTTCTTTGACCGTCTCATAAAGCGGATGGGCATCATGCTGTTCATCCGTAAGTTCGGGTACCCATTTAGTGCCGGCCCCGTCAAAGACGATTTTTACTTCGTCGTTGTTTTCCTGCATCTCTTTCGCAAATTCCAAGGCATTGACCACGCGCCCCAGCGCTTCATGAGTTTCGGTGTCCGCTAATATGACTACTGCTGCTTTACTCATAATGTTATTTCCTTTTGTTTTTATTGATTAAGATATGGTGATCGCTCAATCCGTGATTTTCTTACTGATCTTTTTCCCGGCTAAGAGCATAATCTGCGTTCAGCCACCTGGTAATGCCGTCTTCAAAGTCATATACGTCGGTATATCCCATTTCAGTAAGCGTCTCTTCCGCTTGGGGAGAGGCCGGGCAATCCGGGCCGGCGCAGTTGACGATAATCTCCAGGTCTATGTCCGGGATTACTTGTTCGGCCCGGTCT
>DATFLI010000173.1:0-7294 GCA_035267805.1 Balneolaceae bacterium
TGACTTACATCTATAGCTGAGATATTAGGATATTTTTGTACTACAGCCTGTTGTGTAGAAGCAGAGACTTTTTCGTTCGGTGTGCGTGTGACCGTTACGTAAATTTGAGGTGCCTGTTCCAGTACACCTGTTGGAAAAAGCATAAAAAAGTTAGGCTGCACCCGCTGAAAATCTACTTTTCGAATACTGGCAATATACGTTTGAACAGGCACGCCCTGTACATCAAAGGTGATTTTGTCGCCTATTTTCAGATTGAGATCATGAGCAATATGTTGGGCAGCCGAGACCGGGACAGGTCCGTTTGAGGGCGCTTTGCCTATCCATTTTCCTTTGACCAGAGTTTCCGAATCAATCAGTGAATCGCGATAAGTCGACCGATATTCGCGACGCAGTGCCCAGCCGTGAACGCGATTTGCGGTATCCGCATCAACGGAGTCGACACTGCGGCTGCGAAGGGAGTCAATCCTCATGGTAACCATCGGCACATTCTGTAATACCGGTAAATCCTTGTTTTTCAAGATTTGATTCGTGCCTTCATTTTGATCCGGTTGAATATCAAAGAAAATGAGATTAGGTGCATCTTTTCTTGTAGCAAAGGAGAGCTCATTCATCAGCATATCCTGGCTGAAATAAAGCGTACTCACCAGCAGCATGCCGAGTCCCAGCGAAAGCATTAGCGTGGCCGTTTGATTATTGGGACGATATAAATTAGCCAGCCCCTGACGCCATACATATGTCCAGTGAGAAGGAAAGAAGCGCTTGACGAGCTTCATCAACAGTTTTGCGACGCCCAATAATAGACTGAAGGCAATAATCATACCCAAAGTAAACAGCCCTCCAACCAGCCAGCTGGAAGTCAGTAGTGAAGCATATCCCATCACGGTAAGCGCAACGGCTGCATAAATAATAGTCTTCGTCCTGTTAGAGAGTAGGGATGTGAGGGAGTTTTCGATGGTTCGCAGGGCATAAAGCGGGGAAACTTTTCTAAGAGACAACAGGGGCATAAGGGCAAACACGAGGGCGACGCCCGTTCCGGTTAGTAAACCCACACCAATTGATAACCAGGAAACAGTCAGGTTTACCTGAAGCGGTAAAAAATCGCTGACAATGCCGGGTAGCAGAAATTGTATTCCAAGCCCCAGAAGTGTACCGGACAGCGCTCCTGCTAATCCTAAAACCAGCGCTTGAATTAAGAAAATGCTCATGGTCTGATTTGAAGATGCCCCAAAGCAACGCAATACCGAAGCGGTACTGATCTTTTGGTTGATGTACACGTGTATGGAACTGGCTACACCAATCCCGCCAAGCAGCAGGGCAATAAATCCGACCAGGTTTAAGAACTTGCTTAAGTTTGAAACCCCTCGACCGATATCCTCGCGGCGCTGGCGAACGGTCTCGGTATGGATTTCGACATCCAGGTGATTTTCAAGTGAATCCAAATGAGCCAGGATCGGAGCCATGCTCCGGTCGTTGTTAAATCGGAAATATTGTTTGTAGTTGATCCGGCTGCCGAATTGCACCAGTTTGGTGGAATCGAGCATTGAGTGCGGAATAAACACACGGGGGCCGATCATAGAGGCAGCGGCGGCTTCTCCCGGAACTTTGGTGATTGCCCCGCTGATGGGAAATGTAACTTGCCCCACCTTAATAGAATCACCCACCTCAATGCCGAATTGAGTCATCAGGGTCTGATCGACAAGGGCTGTCATATCTTTTTGAAAACGATCGGCGGCTCCCGAAGGGGTGGTTTCCAATTTACCGTAAAAGGGAAAATTGCCGGCTAAAGCGCGAATGTTGGAAAGACGTGTCCCGCCATTTTTAGGAAACAGGACCATCGAGGGAAACTGGGTTATGGTGGCTTGTTCGCCCCCAAGTGAATCAAAATAAGCCTTCAGAGGTTCGGGAGCCGGTTGCTCGGTTTCTACTTCCAGATCTGCACCCAGCAGCTCCTTGGATTGGTCGTTAATCGTATGATTGATGCTGTCGCGGAATGAGGTAATGGCGACCTGGGCAGCTACTCCTATGATGATCGCTGAGATATAAATAAACAATCGTTTCTTGTTTGAACGGGCATCCCGCCAAGCCATTTTCCACGACCATGTTGAAAAGAATGAATTCATATATGATGAAACCTAGCTGTTTAGCTCTTGTTCTTGCGGTTTGCTTACCCATTCGTCCTTGAAAATTTTACCGTTTTTGAGCCGGATTATTCGCTGGGTTTGCTCGGCCAGCGACACGTCATGCGTCACCAGCACAAGGGTCGTGCCACTGGCTTTATTTAAATCGAAAAGTAGTTCCTCGATTGTTTGTCCGGTCTCTGTGTCAAGGTTACCTGTCGGTTCATCTGCAAAGAGAATTTTCGGCTCATTGATAAATGCCCGGGCAATAGCCACGCGTTGTTGCTCTCCCCCCGAGAGCTGGGCAGGATAGTGTGTCAGGCGGTCGCCCAACCCAACTTTTTCGAGCAGTTCTTTGGCATCGTGTTGTACCTCAGTCGTTTTCATACCGCGTAATTCAAGTGGTACCATAACGTTTTCAAGAGCCGTGAGCGTAGGGACGAGCTGAAATGTCTGAAAGACAAATCCCACATATTTATTACGCACTTCAGCGCGTTCGTCTTCATCCAGAGATTCAAGCTTAATTCCATTTAACGAAACTTCTCCGGTGGTTGGCCGGTCAAGACCTGCACAAAGACCGATCAGCGTAGTTTTACCACTCCCCGACGGTCCAACAATAGCGCAAGTGGTGCCTTTCTCAACCGAAAAATCAACGTGATCGAGGACGGTGAGTAATCGATCGCCACTTCTGAATTTTTGCGTAAGATTTGTAACTTCCAGAATCGGACTTGATGCCATAAGTGTATATCATTGTTAGACTTTGAATTGTAACACGTGCACATAAACGAATCATTCCTTTAATGAATGCGTTTCCTTTACTAAAACAAAACGATTAATGATAATGCTTGTTACTTAATGAGAAGATATTTTACTGCCTTTGTCATCTTAGTGTTTATCCCACTTGCAGCGCTGTGCCAGCATTCGCCCAAGCGCATTCTTTTTTTTGGGGATAGTATTACTGCAGGTCACGGTATTGACGAGGAAAAAGCCTTTCCGGCGTTGATCCAACAAAAAATCGATTCCCTTGATTGGAATTTTAAAGTGATTAACGGAGGACTCAGCGGCGAGACCTCTGCCGGCGGACTGAGGCGTATCGACTGGATGTTGCGTCAGCCAGTTTCGGTGTTTGTGCTGGAACTAGGCGGTAATGACGGTTTACGGGGGATTGATCTGGATGCCACAGAAAAAAATCTGCAAAGAATTATTGATAAGGTAAAAGACAAATATCCGGATGTACGGATTGTCATCGCCGGTATGCAGGTCCCCCCGAACCTGGGGACGGGATATACCGAAAAATTTAAGGATATGTATCCCGAGTTGGCCGAAAAAAATAACACAGCACTGATTCCATTTTTATTGAAAGATGTGGGCGGACATCCTGCTTTAAACCAAGCTGATGGTATCCATCCCACCGCCCGGGGGCACAAAATTGTTGCAAAGACGGTCTGGAATACACTAAAACCGATTCTTCTGGAAATTAGAAAAAACAGTTAAACGAAATAATATTCGTGAATATGAGAAAACTATTAATTATCCCTGCTTTAATTTTGTGGTTATGTTCATGTAGCACGCAAACCAAAGCCCAGGATAGCACACAATGGCTAAATTATAAACCTAAAATTTTGCTGGTCACAGCCCATCCGGATGATGATGCGTTGTATTCGGCGACGGTATTTAAAACTACTCATTTGTTACATGGCAAGGTCGATCTAGCTGTTATGACCAATGGGGAGGGAGGATATCATTATTCTACACTCGGTGATTATATTTATGACCGGCAGCTTGATAAAGAGAAAATAGGTCGTGAATATTTGCCGGCAATTCGCAAGCGAGAGCTGATGGCCGGGGGAAAGATCGTGGGCATTCGCAATTATTTCTTTTTTGACCAGGTAGACCGTAAGTATTCCGAGGATATTTCCAATCCCCTGAGTCGCTGGGATACCACGTGGGTAAAAAGAAGACTGGTAAACATCTTAAAGGATGGCCATTATGATTTTGTATTTACGATGATGCCCAAGCTGCATACACACGCTCATCATAAAGCCTCTGCGATTTTGGCCCTGGAGTCGATACAAAAGTTGCCGAAGGATCAGCGCCCCATTGTTTTTGCTACGGATGTCGCGTCATCGATGAAGGATTCGACAGATTATAGCCAGCTAAAGGGATACCCGATTTCGAAGCTGATGGAAAATGTTTCCCCGATGCGGTTTGACCGCACGCAAACGTTCGGCTATCATAATCGGATGAATTATAAAATCATTGCCAACTGGGTGATTGCCGAACATAAATCACAGGGAACTATGCAAATGTTGATGAATAAAGGTAACGTTGAGCAATATTGGCCTTATGCTATTGATTCCAAAGATGAGCTGCCGAAGGCACGAGCGTTCTTTAAGGCAGTGAACGATGTGCCGATTTATCATAATCCCAATATTAATTTTGACAACGAATAGAGCAAGTAGAATACGGATCTTGAAGATAAGGCCGTTTATACCGATTAAGCATAATCAAGTAAATATTATTGATCCTGCCCTTGTTTCAGGATCTGCTCGTTTCGCGTATTCACGGTTAAAGAAAAAGCTAAAGTTGATTCAGGTGATGTAATCTGCTTAAAATTCACGTCATCCGTATACTATTTTATGAATGATCTTCAAGGAATTGTCGGAGTACTGTGACCCGCTTTTGCTGATCCGTTTTTTGATTACTAATAACGGGTTCGGCGACTCGTTCCCGGCAATCCTGAATCGGACATCTTTCGCATGATTCATTTACAGTTCGTGTCTTGAATGAAGGATCATCGGCCCATTTTAAATGTGATTTGAGGGTATCATCATATAAAAGTCCCAACGTTACGCAAGAATTGGTATCTGAACTCAGGGCAAGGGGGCGTGCGATTGAAATGCATAAATACTCATGGTCGGTTCCAAAAAAATGTGATCGTTGAGTATCAATTAGCGGCTTACTTTCAGCATGATGCCCTTCGGATTTTGCCAAATCCCGAAGTATCGAGATAGTTACCCAACGACGACAATAATGCTCATTTTGATTGACCCTGTGAGGGTTATGCAGCTGGGATAGATGAAGCTCCTTGGTTAATTCATATTTCTGCGATTTCGGTAGGTTGTGGAAACGCAAAAAGAACAGTTGATCCAAACCAAAATAGTGGGGCAGAATCTGGGTGAGGCGATGCATGAATGTCTCGGGAGTCGCGTCAAAATATTCCATCATTGAAAGCAATATTTCCGGATCCCACCGATCTTTATTAAAAAAAGCCTGAAGCCTTCTTACCAGTGTATAACTGTTAACGAGCAGGGCTCCGGAGAAATAAGAGGCTCTGAAGTTATTCAAAACCTGGTCAAAAGATTCCACTTTAATCCATGATGAAGTGAGTGCTCGTTCTTCAAGGCCCAGGATGGAATACCCCAGCTCACGGCCGAGTACAAATGCTTTTTGGGAAGGAAGAAGGTGTTGATTTACAAAAAGTTTTTTCTTTTTTCCGGGAATAAAAACAGACCGAAATCCCTTGAGCTCAGAATAATCTTCAAAATCACTTTCAATGATACTATAATCATGTTCTTTTTCCAGCAATTTGGATAAATCCTCGTAGGAGACCGTAGGAACATTCGCCCAGCCGTGCTTGTGTAGAAAAGTTTGTGCCCGTCCTTCGAGCTCGTCAAAATAATTGTTGTGAAGTTCCTGGTAAGATCGTAGAGCCGCCAGCAAAATGTGCTCAACCCGTAGATCATAAATGCGGGCTACATCCAACAGCGTTTGAATAAGTGCACCGAATTTAACGGGATCGTCTCCCATTAATCCTACCAAGTCGCTGGTTTTGATCCCGAAAAGTTCAAGAGGGATATCGTGAAGGGCACTGCTTTTGAGTAACTTCGAAAGTTGATTGAGCTGCTTGCCGAGTTTTAAGGATACCATTTCATCATAATCCACCTCCAGTGCGGTGGCCAGAGAGATAATCTTGTCGGCCTTGGGATATTTCTTACCCTTTTCGATCTCATTGATATACGAGGCAGATACGCCTGCCTTATCCGCCAATTCTTGTGTGGATAGTGATTTTTCTTCCCGGTACCGGCGTAATTTAAGTCCGAAAATGGCCCTTAAATTTTCTTCCTGAACTTGAGAGGTAGCCATAAAGCTGTAATTGATTGTTAGATCCTAAGAAAACTTACTTATTTCGCAGTAAAATTGCTGTAGCTTTCAAGAAAATCTTACTGATAGAGAAAATTCGCTGAATAAAACGTGTTTTAAATGTTACTGAAGGTAACTTGCATATTTACAAGGGTCTAGTGAAGCAAACTCTTAGAGAGGATCATCTCTAAGTTGTTTCAGTAAGACTTTATATAAGTTATTATTTCGATGATTAAAACGGAATTCAGTTTCTTTCAAATGCAAATAAAACGTGTGTTTAGGCACGCCATTAAATTGCGTCAACCGGCGCTTGGCAAAGCTCCAGAAGGACTCGATCCCATTTATATGACTGGACGAGTTCGCAAATTCATCCTGGCCATGCCTAACGCGGTAATGCTTGTCGTAGCCGACATCTACCAGGCCATCATATCCGCGCCAGCCGTCGCTGTGGATCACACTTTCAGGGTCCACTTTTCCACGTATAACACGCTGGAGCGTCTTTTTGCGGGCATCTGGTACAATCTCTGTGTAAACTTGCCCCTGACGCTTAAAAATACCAAACACAATCGTTTTGCCCGAAGCTCCCCGGCCACGCTTGCCGGGTATTCGTCGGGGACCGAAGTAGGATTCGTCAACTTCGATCGTGCCAGCGACCAGTGCTTGTTGCTCCGACCAGCGGGCAAGCTTACGACGCAATCGTCCAAAGATACTCGTTACCGAGCGACGACTCAGACCCGTCAATTTAGCGCTGTCGGCGGCCGTAAAATCCATGGAAAAATACCGAATCAACTGCCGAAATTTGGCCTCAGAAATTTTTGAACATTTATAATATTTGTTAACCATTGCATAGCAATATCTTACAAAGATTTATAACATGCTATGCTTCACTAGACCCTAATTAATTTTTAGAAATGTAATAGAAATATATGATATAATCCGGTTTTTGCTATTAGGATAATAGATGCCTTAAAAATTGTTTTATGGATACTGGATCACTGCCTAAAAAAGGATATAGCAAAGGACTTACCAAGACT
>DATFLI010000174.1:0-64542 GCA_035267805.1 Balneolaceae bacterium
GGGCAAACCCGATCCCGAAGTTTATCTCAAAGCTTCGAAAGCTCTAGGCAAAGAAGCAGATCATTGCGTGGTATTCGAAGATTCCGTATCCGGAGTTCAGGCGGGATTACAGGCTGGGTCAAGAGTAGTCGGAGTCAAAACCACCCATACGGCGAGAGAATTAGGTGACTGCCACCTGTTGATCGATGATTTTCAGGGGTTAGAACTGAAACAAATCCTTAATTTAATTAATCTACCAGCTTAACTTAAATAAGGAAACACCGTGACATGGCAACATCAACGAGAGAGACGCCCTTCCATTTGAGGTATGGATCCACTTCGCGGAACCAAATGATTCTAGATATCCCGCTTGCTCAAGCTTATTATACTGCTGATGGGTAACCTGCTGCGGGCCCCCATCTCCCGCCACTTTGTGTAGACATTACTGTGATGTTCATCAATCCGATATTGCTGCAAGAACATTTTCTTTTCAGTAATATTCTTTAGCTCAATATTCACTGGAGCATCGGGACCGACCAGATGATTGTCGTGATAATTCAGTTATTAAAAACTACTAAACCCCAACCAGTAAAAAATAAGGGCTCCTGGAAAACTTCCGGATGAGCCCTTACAAATACTTAATAGTCGAGTAGAGTAGTATCTTACTATACCTAGGCTATCAACCGGTGAAAACCAGATATGCAACAATTACAGCACCAATTAAAAGTCCGGAAAGTACTACATCTACCCAGTTCCAGCTTTTTCTTGATTCTGCACGGTCATCTGCCGAAAGTGTACCATAAGTCAAACCTGATATCTTTTCATATTCAGGAGGAGCAGTTGCATAACTAACACCAAACATGACTACCACACAGACCAGGAATATGAGTAAACTATAATACTGGAAGAAAATATTATGAATTATCCATAAAAAGGACCCATGCTGATAAGAGAATCCATCAATCAAGGTGGCTGGGGTATCTACTGCCAAGCGGAACAATCCCAGGAAAAATCCAACCCCCAGTGCCCACAGGCATCCCTCCTTATTCAGTCGTTTGTTGAATATCCCCAAAAAGAAGACCACAAAGATGGGAGGTGCCAAGTAAGATTGCACCCCCTGTAAATATTCATAAAGTCCACGGCTTCCTTGAATTACTGGAATCCACAACAACCCGATGACCACCATTACGCCTGTCGCAACTCTTCCCATCCAAACCAACCTTCTTTCTGAAGCCTCTGGTCTAAATTTACTGTAAAAGTCCATTGTGAAAAGCGTTGAGCAAGCATTAAATACTCCAGCCAGAGAACTCATGAGGGCGGCAAGTAAACCCGCAACTACAATACCACGAATGCCTACAGGCAGGACATATGCTACCAGCATCGGAAAAGCTCCCTGGGCATTCTCGGTTATGACCTTCCCCTGACTATTAAGCATATGCTGCTGCAAAGCAGGAACATTGCCGGATTTAGCCAATGCGAAAGCAATAATACCTGGAATAATAAAAATGAAAACAGGCAATATTTTTAAGAATCCAGCTGCAATAGAACCACGACGTCCTTGTTTTTCGTTAGGAGCACCCAATGCACGTTGTACGATGTATTGGTCGGTTGTCCAATACCATAAACCTACAATAGGTGCGGCAATGAGCATTCCTAACCACGGAAATTGATCATTAAAATACCAAGCCATTTTGCCTTTCTGCATTACCGGTGCCCACGTAGCCTCAACCCCTTTAGGTACCATGGGCTTCCATAAGTTAAACATCTCGGATCCAGCGATATGATATAATTTATCCCAGCCACCGATGGCTTTAAGGCCATAGATCAAAACGAAAACAGAACCAATGATCAAAATAAAGGTTTGTAATGCCTCAGTATAGGCTACTGCCCTAAGCCCGCCTAAGGCTGTATAAAGACCAGTTAAGACAATAACTAGTATGGAACCAATCCAAAAGCTGTTCATACCTAAAAAATGTATTTCTGGCAATAAGACACTGAATACAATCCCGCCTGCAAAAATACCCACTGCAATTTTTGTTAAGATATAGGCAATTAAAGAAATCCCCGATAACACTGTTCGCGCCGTAGGAGAAAATCTTTTTTCAAGGAATTCAGGCATTGTAAAAACTTTTGATCGGATGTAGAAAGGTAACATAATCCATCCTAAAACAAGCAAGCACCAAGCTTGCAATTCGTAATGTCCCATGACTACACCAGACGTGGCCCCCGCCCCCGCAAGTCCAACGAGGTGCTCTGAGCCAATATTTGAAGCAAAGATGGATGTACCAACAATAAGCCATCCCAAATGTCTTCCCGCCAAAAAATAATCCGTTGGTGTATCTGTCTTTTGTTTGATAACCCACCAAGCAAGTCCAGCAATAATCAGGAAATATAAACCGATTATGACCCAGTCAATGGTTGCAAGTGTTCCCATAATTTCCCTTTGTTAATTCATTTATAATTGAAATTGTATATGATCCTGAGACTCAATATCCTAATCGCATGATTTTATGGCCTACAGAGTATCTAAAAATGTTCCCCCGCATTTTAAAAAGCAGGGGAAATAATTAGGTATAATTATACCTCAACATATTCTATACCGAGTATTCTGCACAACATCTGCCACTTCCGACGATGGTCACCTAATAATAATGTCTGGTGATGAGTACCTCCTGCTTTTAACCAGCCGTCATTACATTCTCGTAATCCAGAATCTGGTTTAAAGTGGAGATATGGCATTTCAATCGTTGGATATTTCTGGGAATCCAATATTTCTCCTTGTGCCGCTACCAATCGGAATTTCTCTCCAACCAAATGTACTAACGAAACGATAGTAGCCGGACCGGGTTCTACCCGAAAAACGGTAGTTGGTGGATTATTTAAATCACCAATACCCAGCTCACGATTAGCCAGACGTACCGGTTCATCTTTTCGGGCAACTTTCCAATTACCTTCTCCCATGTGGCTCATCAGCATGGAATCTCTTTTAAAATCCATGGCATACATTTCTGTGAAGTGAGCATCCGAATCCAATATATGACCCGCAGCTACCATGCTAGCGGTATTAGTATCCCCTTCTGCCGCATAGCCGTAACCTTCAGCCATCAGGTTAGAGGCTGCCAGCATATTAATTTGATCAAAGCGTCCATCTCCTTTAAAAGTATCGAAGTGGGCAGAAAACCCTCTGTAATTGCCATCTTCAAGGAATTTCTTGAATCCTAAATACATACGAACGGCGTATCGGAAATTTTTATCGGGCATGTCGTCATCTACATCAAAACGTTCTTGCTCTACAGCCATCTGTTTTTCTACCTCTTCGGTAGAAAATTTCTCCATATTTCTAAATACCTGACCAATATATTCCCGGTTTACTTCCGGACCAACTACCCTGGTAAAGGCAGCTTCATCCGACAAGGTATCTCCCATACCATGCATCTTGCCAATTGATGCAATTTTCATCTTCTTCAACTCTGATGCGGCTTGTGCAGCAGCCGCCCAATCGCCTACATATTCTTTAAATTCCTCGCTCTTCCAATCAGCTGAAATCACCTCGAAATTATCACCAACGGTACGGATGATGGCATTGGCCATATCCTGTGCGCCATGGATCCCCTGGTTATATGTCAAATCATCCATATCCCAGTCGGTTGTCACCTCAGGAACCGGCTGAATATTAGCCAGCAATAAGGGTAAACTGTTATTTTGTAATGCCCGAACCGTACGCATAGCAGGGCCATATGTAAGCATAACAATCATCACACCATCAAGTCCCTGCTGATTAAATCCACCTAATATTTCTTCAATATCATTTCTATTTCGAGCTGCTCGGGGGAACTCCCAATCAGCTACATCACTTAGTTGCCCAATAACTTCGCGGGCGTATTTCTCCTGGTGTTCTGTAATATTGGGAATATCGTCATCATAAAGTTCCTGCATTATTCCTAACAACCCGATTCTGGGCTTACGCTGTTGTATCATTTTTTCCAATTTCTGATTTAATATTTCTATTAATTTTCTTGTCCGTAATAAGCATCATCCCCATGCTTTCGCTCCCAATGCTTTTTAATAAGTGAATCTTTTAACCGGGGGGCATCGGGGTGAATTTGCAGTGAGAGATAGGCCATCTTGGCTACTTCTTCTAAGACTGCGCTATTATAAACCGCTTTCTCTGCCGTGTCACCCCAGGTAAATGGCGCATGATTTGCGACCAAGACCATCTCCACTTCTTCGTAGGATAACCCCCGATCTTTAAATGCATTAATAATCTGATAACCAGTCTGTTCTTCATAATCTCCTTGGATCATTTCATCACTCATAACCGGTGCACAAGGAACATCTTGAGTAAGATGATCAGCATGCGTCGTACCCATAATAGGTATATCCTGCTGGGTCTGGGCCCATGCCGTTCCATACGTAGAATGGGTATGCACGATCCCACCGATATTTTCCCAATGTTTATAAAGAACAGCGTGAGTCTCTGTGTCGGATGAGGGGCGCATATCACCCTCAACTACATTCGCGTCGAAATCAACAATAACAATATCTTCCGGCCTCAGTTTTTCGTAAGGCACCCCACTGGGTTTTATAGCAAATACTTCTCGCTCGCGATCTACGGCGCTGGCATTACCAAAGGTGAATAATACCAACCCAAGTTCGGGCAATTGCATATTACTCTCGTAAACAATCTCTTTTAGTTCTTTAAACTCACTCATTGAGTTATTTTCTCCTCTGTATATTGTTCTCTGGTTCGATTTTCAATGAAATTTCCAAATGACTTATATTCTTTATACAAATCCTGGTATTGTTTAGCTTTTTCGGCTTCAGGCTCATAGATTTTTCCAAATCCCTTTCCCATCGCATCCTTGGCTTGGGTAACATCATCATAAATACCCGAGGCTGTGGCTGCAAACATGGCAGCCCCACGGGCACAAACCAGATCTGCCTTCACAATCTTGATCGGCATATCAAGTACATTGGCTAAAGTCTGCATGATGTAAGGCGATTTATTAGCTACCCCACCTAAGCCGATAATTCCATCAATATGTACCCCTTCACCTTCAAAACGATCGACGATGGCCTTCGCTCCAAAACAAGTGGCCTCTACAAGTGCTTTAAGAATTCGGGGTGCACCGCTGCCCAGATCAAGTCCCTCAATGGCACCTTTAAGTAACTGATCGGCATCCGGAGATCTTCTTCCGTTCAACCAATCCAAAGCAACAATCCCCGTATCAACCGCGTCAATCTGTGAAGCCTGATCCAATAACATATTCAGCATCTTATCATTTGCTTCGTCCAGCAAGGCTTGTTTTTGCTCTTTAGGAATTATTTCAGTCTGCTGAATGATTCCAGTCATTGGATTCAAAATCACATCTTTAAACCAAGCATAAACGTCACCAAATGCAGACTGTCCGGCCTCAAGTCCCACCATGCCTGGTATAACAGAACCGTCAACTTGTCCACAAATGCCCTGTACCAGATTGTCCTGAATATCTTCATAGGGAGCTACCATGATATCGCAAGTAGAAGTACCCATAACCTTGCTTAAGTAATAAGGTTCGATTTCCCCACCAACTGCTCCCATATGGGCATCAAAAGCTCCAACCCCAATGACAACATCTTTCGGCAATCCCAGCTTCTCAGCCCATTCTTTAGAAATGGTTCCGGCAGGTATATCAGAAGTATAGCTATGATTGAAAAGACGCTCACGAATTCCCGACAATAGAGGATCCAGTTTAGTAAGAAACTGTTGGCTCGGCAACCCATCAAATTCTTCATTCCACAAAGCTTTATGCCCTGCTGCACAACGGCTTCTCTTCATATTGTGCACATCTGTCCCCCCTGTTAACTCATAGGGAATCCAATCGCAGAGTTCTACCCATGAATAAGCGGCTTTACGAATTTCTTTATCCTCACGAATAGTATGCAGCATCTTAGCCCAGAACCATTCTGATGAATATATGCCCCCAACATATTTGGTATAATCCGGGCCATCCCAAGATTTGGCCAAACTGGTAATTTCATCGGCTTCTTTTACGGCTGTATGATCTTTCCACAGGATGAACATGGCATTGGGATTTTCAGCAAACTCATCAGAAAGAGCCAAAGGCTTCCCCCTTCTATCTACTGCTACCGGGGTTGAGCCGGTCGTATCAACCGAAATACCCCTGACCTGCTTTACCACTTCATCCGGCACACTTTCTAATACTTCTTTAAGTGTTTTTTCTAAACCTTCCAGGTAATCCAGCGGGTGATGTCGAAATTGATTTTCTGTACTATCGCAATATAATCCTTTCTGCCAGCGGGAATATTGATGAACAGCTTCTGCCTGTTGATTTCCTTGTTCGTCCAACAAAACAGAACGTACCGAATCAGTCCCGTAATCAACTCCAATTACATATTTTTTTGATGACTTCATACTATCGATCTTTCTTGTTTTCCTAATGGAATATTTGCATCACATATTCTAAAGCATAACGATAAATTAATAAGTGTAATTTTAACGCTTTTTTAATCTGTCCACAAATATCCATCTAATTTTCATTAAAAAATTAAATCTTATTACAATTTGATAGGCTTAAAGATCAGACTATCCCCGTTATTTACTTTCGAGTAATAAGCCTCCTCATCAAATTTGTAAAGGTATGCTCCTTTTTTGGAATATTTCTTTTGCTTCTCATCCGTCTTAATAAGAACATCCATAGAAAGAATTCGGCGCCTGAAATTCCGTTTATCCAACTCTGTTTCATAAATGGCTTCATACAATATTTGCAATTCAGGCAGAGTAAATTTTTCCGGTAACAGTTCAAATCCTACAGGTTCATGTGAAGCCCTGTATTGGAGACGAGATTTTGCAGCCTCAACCATTGCTTCATGATCAAAAATAAGATCGGGCAAATTATCTATGGGGAACCATTTGGCGCTATATTTTTCTACCAATTCCTTATCATGTTCCCTGATATTGATGAGTGCGTAGTAGGCAATCGAAATAGTTCGTTCTACAGGATCGCGATCAACTTCGCCAAATCCATACAGTTGCTCGAGGTACACATTTTTGAGTCCTGTTAATTTGTGAAGTACTCGATCGGCGGCTTCATCCAAACTCTCCTCTTTATTCAAGAACCCACCCATAAGAGACCAATTCCCTTTTTCAGGTTCAAAGTCTCTTTTAATGAGCAATAGCTTTAGGCCACTTCTGTCAAAGCCAAAGATAATACAATCTACTGCTACAAGAATACGATCATGTTCATCATAATAATTTGACATAATAATTCTAACTAATACTTTATTCAGATTTTTTATCTGATAATACAATCATTCTTACTATCTAATTTTCAAAACTATAACAGATTTAGAGGGCAAGCGCAACGTTAACTGGCTATCATGCAAGTTATAATTGGAGTAATCTTTAGGGGATACATTATCTGGATCGTCAAAAGTATTAATTGCATCTACTGCATCGGCCGTTAGAATCCTAGCATTGCTCACTCCTTTAACATTCATCCCCCGAATATCCACTGTGACCGTTCGGCTCTCACTAGCATGCAGATTCGTTACTGTAAGATGAATAGCTCCCGTACTATCTTTTGACGCCGTACTACTAAGACCGGGAATACTTTCGTCTTTATATGTATATTTATCAGCATTTAAATACGTTGGTAGCAGCTGCGCATCATGGTGCACTTTATAAAAATCGAAAACCCAATAAGTTGGCGTTTTGAACATTTTCTTACCATCGGTCATAACCATTGCCTGTAGTACATTTACAGTCTGAGCAATATTGGCCATGCGAACCCGGTCGCTGTGGTGATTGAAAATATCCAGTGTTGTTGAAGCAATAAGTGCATCCCGCAAAGAATTTTGCTGACGCAGGAATCCAGGATGTGACCCGGGAAGTGGATCGGTCCATATTCCCCACTCATCAACAGCCAAAGCTATTCTTTTTTGGGGATCATATTTATCCATGCGCGTTTCGTGGCCTTCGATCAATTTTTTGATTCGTAACCCCTGTTTAAGACCATGAAAATACATATTCTCTCCAAAATCTTTAGAAGGTCCTTTATGCTGCCAATTACCAGTAGCCAAGGTGTAATAATGGAGTGAAATTGCATTCATCATATATCCAGCCTTTTTGACTAATGTCTCTGTCCAATCGTAGTGATCATTTGAAAAACCGCTCGCTATTTTAAAAAGGTGATTGCCACTAAAATCCTTGGCAAACGTTGCGTAACGACGATAAAGATCAGCATAGTAATCAGCCGGCATATTGCCACCACATCCCCAGCTTTCGTTGCCAATACCTAAAAACTTGACTTTCCAGGGTTTATCGCGACCATTTTTACGACGAAGATTAGCCAGCGTACTATTGCCACCATAGGTCATATATTCAATCCAATTAGCCATCTCCTCTACGGTTCCGCTTCCGACGTTAGCTGAGATATAACGATCAGTACCCAACATATCGGTCAGCTCCATAAATTCATGCGTACCCACCTGGTTGTGTTCCAAAACCCCGCCCCAATGGGTGTTGATGCGAACCGGACGCTGATCACGGGGACCGATACCATCCCTCCAATGATACTCATCTGCGAAACATCCCCCTGGCCAGCGAATGTCGGGAATATTTAATTCTTTAAGAGCATTTACCACATCATTCCGGAAACCATCGGTATTAGGAATATCTGAATCTTCTCCAACCCATAACCCTCCATATATGCCTTTACCCAAATGTTCGGAAAACTGCCCGTAGATATACTTGCTTATCTTATTTTGTGGTTGGTCAGCCTCAACGACAATCTTGTCTTGAGCAGCCAGACGACTGAAACTGCTGAATAGTAAAACAACGGATAAAAATAGAATCTTTTTCATACTGATGATATTGATAACTTATGACTAATTTTGGTTAGCGGGATTTTCCTCTGTATTAGAGAATTTATAAATAGTAAGCTGATGATAGGTCTCACCCGGTTTAAGTATTGTTGATGGAAAATTCGACTGGTTCGGTGAATTCGGATAATGCTGAGTTTCAAGACACAAGGCGCCATGCTGAACGAAATGGTATCCATTCTGTCCTACCAGACTACCATCGAGAAAATTACCGGAATAAAATTGGACGCCCGGTTGTGTGGTAAATACGTTCAGCTCACGACCACTGGAGGGATCATAAACCGTAGCGGCGTGATATAAAGAATCCGACTTAGAACGATTAAGTACAAAATTATGATCGTAGCCGCCTTCGGTTTGATCAAATCGAGAGCCAATAGTATGAAACTCAGTAAAATCAAAGGGGGTATCTTTAACCGAGGGTACATCACCAGTAGGAATTAACTCATCATTAACCGGTGTATAGTGATCGGCATTAATTTTGAGTTCATAATTCATTACCGTTTGGTCTGGCTGACCACTCAAATTAAAATAGCTATGATTAGTCAAATTGATAGGAGTCGCTTTATCTGTTGTAGCCTTATACTCAATCTTCAATCCATTGTCGTTGGTTAAGGAATATGTTACAGTTACCTGCACACTTCCGGGAAAGCCTTCTTCCCCATCTTTGCTTAAATAACTGAGTTCCAA
Organism: Balneolaceae bacterium; assembly: GCA_035267805.1. Classification (GTDB taxonomy): domain Bacteria; phylum Bacteroidota; class Rhodothermia; order Balneolales; family Balneolaceae; genus Fodinibius. Next base: position 9,550 of record DATFLI010000174.1, read on the forward strand.
AGCACCATCATCAGTTGTTTCCGCATTCCATAATCTGCGATCGAACCCCCGGGTTCCTCCATGAAGAGTATTTTTACCGTCATTTGCAGGAAGCGAATATTCTTTACCGTTAAGAGTAAATTTGGCATTAGCAATACGGTTAGCATACCGACCAATTATGGCTCCAAAATAGGTTTTGGGACCCAAATACTTCTTCAGGGAATCAAAACCAAGTACTACACTACCCATTTTGCCATCTTTATCTGGTGTACGAATGTTAGTGACCCGTGCCCCGTAATTGGTAATCTGTACTTTCAAATTATCGTCGTTGGAAAGGGTATAAAGATATGCCTGGCGGCTATCTTCCATTTTCCCAAACTTTTCTTTAGTGATCTGAGGTTTTTTCCCAGTATCAGTTTTACTTTGTGTACATCCAATTATCAGGGCCGATAAAGTACCTAAAACAAGTACAACATTCATTAATCCATGTCCTATATGTTGTGGACAACTCAATACTGATGTCATATTCTTTTCTAAGTTCATTATTATTTAAGTTTAGTCAATTTTCTTTTGTCAAGTGCAAAATAAATCCACCATTACTCTTCATCGAAACATTCATTTTTCCGCCGGCTAGAGTAATGGTACGGTGAGAAAATGCGAATTGAGTATCTCCATCGGAAATGAGTTCCCCTTTCATATTCTTCGGCAAGAATGATAAATCCAGCGTTAACTTTTTAGGATGATTTTCCCCGTTAATTCCAGCGATAAACCATTGATCTCCCTTTCTTCGAGCAATTACAACCAATTTCCCGGGATATCCCTGAATAAACCTCATCTCATCCCATTTGACAGGAATCTTCTTCAGTAAATCCACAACATAATCTGGACTTTTATCCATGCCTCGCGGTGTCTCGGCATAATGCTGAATGCCCGAAGTAAAAAGCACGGGCAGCGCCAGCTCAAAAGTACTGGTTGTCTTCCGTTTAACATGATTCAATTGTGTTAAACTCATGGGCGTAAAGTCCATTGGCCCAAAAACATTGCGGGTAAATGGTAACATGACACAGTGGGTTGCCTCGTTATCGGCGTTTGATTGTTGAAAAGTTACGTATTCGAATCCTTTTACGGCCTCCATCGTCATTAGATTGGGCCAGGTGCGCTGCCACCCACGGGGAATAGTTGCACCATGAGTATTTACCAACAGATGATAATCGGCAGCGTCTTTAAAAATATCCCGGTAATACTGTACCATAGATTGCCCATCTCCGCCAAAAAAGTCTACCTTAATACCTTTAATGCCCATCTTTTGGAGCTTGCTGAATTCCTGAACCCGCCCCTGATGTGTCAATAGTTTACTTTTGGGCGAATAGCTTGTGTTATTCCAACTTCCGGAGGAATTATACCACAGCAACAATCCTATATCCTTTTTAGCTGCATAATCGGCCAACCTGGCAATACGCTCATAACCAATAGTACTATCCCAGTTAACATCCACCAAAGTATATTCCCAACCCATCTTCGCCGAATAGTTAACAAAGCGTTTTTGCGTCTTATAATTTACAGAGGGATCCTTCAGCTTTGCCCAGCTCCATGAAGCTCGTCCCGGCTTGATCCATGACGTATCCATATCCACAGCGGGATCCGCCATGTCAGTCGCAAGCGTTGATTCTGTAATAGCCGCCAAATCCCCAATAGCAATAATTCGCCAGGGTGTTGACCATGGTAAGGTTGATTGCGGATACAGCGCACCGTCCGGTCTTTGCTCACCTTTCTCTGGAAAGCCTACATTACAATTGCCGCCTGAAGCATCCTGGCGCAGACGAGTGCCGCAATACGTCCCGTCCATCCCCGATTCCGATACCAGAGCCCACGTACTTCCTACTTTAAACAGTGCCGGATATGCCCATCCCGCACTATCGGGAGCAGAGGTGCCGACTTTTACTCCTTTATAATAATCCTCCTCGTACGATGGATTGGTCTGCGCATAGCCGGTATTTACATTATCCAGCGGCTCCAGCCATGCATGCGCATCTTCCGGGAAATGATAACTTGTCTTTTCTTCTGAAATCAGATGCATTTTATCACTCCTGTTGGGAAAGTGATACCGAAAAGCAACGCCATCATTCGAAACCCTGAAGATAATATTCATCGGGTTCCCGGTCTTATTTCGCAATTGAAAGATCTTTTCGTTTGCATTATAGGTAATTTTACGTTGTTTGCCGTGACTCAGGGTATAATGCTCATTTACTGTTTTGGGATCTGAAACCGACTCAAGACTCATATTTTTGGAGAAATCAATGCCGTCACGCACCAGTCCCAGTCGGGAACTGTCAATAACTGCAGAATCCCGAAACGAAATCTTGTAATATGGCTGACTACCCTTCACCATAAAAAAATCTACTTTAATATTGTTATTCGGACTCCTAAGTGATCCCGATCCTCCCGAACAAGAAATCACCATGGGAGCGAATAATAGGCATAGTGCCCAATGAAACTTTTTCAATGCATTTATATCCACTGATCGCTTAAACTTTCTTAAAAATTACTAAAAAACTACATGTTACATGTACTAATCCTGTACTTTCTTGCCCCATTCACTAATGCCTTCATCACTAAGTCCGGTAAAAACCAGACAAACCTGATTGTTCTCCCAGTCCCAACCTCGAGATATCTGGGCTTTAAATTGATTATCGGTATTTAATGTGACCGTAAGGGATTTACCATCCAGCGACCAGTTACTATTGTCATATTCTTCTATACGCCCATCGGATTTTAGGGTAATAACCTCCGATTTATTCATCTCAAAGGTCTTATCTAAGTAGATATACTCCCATTTCCCTGTGATGTCATCCTCATTTAGTTGTTGAGATTGTGGAACATCATCATATCGCTCTGGAGAAAGTGTCGGCCACCCGTCATTCGTCCAGAATATTTTGCGGATATGCAGATCCATCAAGTTTGGATCTTTTCCCAACCGCCCCTGACTTGCCAGGTAATAATTATCCCCATCCCTGAGAATTCCGGTATGCCCTACCCCCTGCCAACCGGAATGATTATTAAAATGATATTGGGCCGTGATCTTGGGAAAATTGTCCGTCTGTTCAGACATTTTTTGCCCTTTAAATCCATAATACGGGCCCTGCGGATGATCCGCTCGTCCTACACGAACATTATACGGCTCAAAAAGCTCATCGTAGGATACGAACAGAAAATATTTATCTAACTTGGGATTATACTGCACTTCAGCTCCTTCCAAAGGTGCACTTCCCTCACGCAAAGCACGAGATGCAATAATATGTCCCAGATCATCGGGATCTTTACGAAAGCCGGTTTCAGGATCCAACTCTACGGCATGAATGCCATTATCCCATGATCCAAAAATCAGCCACTGCCTCCCATTGTCCCGATCAACAACCACATCTGGATCAATACCGTTATATTCAGAATCCTGATAAGTTGGCAGCACCAGTCCCTTGTTTTTCCAAGGACCCTCCGGATCAGAACTTACCGCCAATCCCAAATAAGCTACATGCATAAAATTGTTTGCTGGAGCAGCATAATATAACCGGAATTGTTCTCCTACTTTAATGATAAAGGGCGCCCAAATAGCATTAGGATAATAAGAAGGTTGTTTTTTACGAATAAAATCAACAATCTCCTGGGGCATATTCGAAAATACGTGGCCTATGGGCTGCCAGTGAACCAAATCTTTTGACCGGCGAATAGGTATTTTGGGATCTTTACGTGGATCATCTTCCGGCACTCCTGCCCCGCCATAATAAACATCTGTGGAATAGATATAGTAATATTCTCCATCTTTGATAATAGTGGGATCGTGGACATTATAGGTGCCCCATTTTCCAAAATTAGATATGTTGGCAATATCAGAATAATCGTCGGGAATATGGGGATTCAACGAATCGGCATTCGTGGTATCTCCCTTATCCGGATTGGCAGGGCCCGTTTCGTGATCGGCACTTTGTACGGAATCCCGGCAGGCTACCATCAATCCCACCACCAGGAGTCCAACCACAAAACTTATATGTATTCTGATTTTTTGCTTCATGCAATTAAATTACTGCAGCTAAATTGTTCCTTAATCTCCAGTCACAATTTTACCTTTGATTAAGGTAAAAGAGTGTGGAGGAAATGAGTATGTCATCTTGCTTCCATTTGCATGAAACGAATCTTTCTGCTTCGTCTGTACTTTCGTTTGATCAAAATCGTTTTTTGCCTTGATATCGGGACCGTTCACTTCATAAACCTGGAAATCACCGCTGAATTTCCCTTTTTCTGAAATGATATCAGTCGTAATAGCTTTGTCTTTATTGCGGTTCACCACATTGAGCACGACTTCGCCATTATCCTTATGGGTAGCCGATACATCCAGGTAAGGGACATCTTTTTGTGTTGTAGTTGATTCACCCAATCCAATAGGATAATCCTTATCCGTATTATAGGTATCGGAATCTACGTACACATCCAGCGCGGTGCCGTGATCATTTTGGGCAAAAAGCTGAAAAGGATAATAAATAGTCTGCTTATACATATCGGTTTTATTTGTAAATATGGGGGCGATAACATTTACCAGCTGTGCCATATTAGCCATTTTAACGATATCAGCATTCCGGATAAAAGTATTCAAAAAACCGGATACAACGAGTGCATCTTCCAAATTATAATGCTCTTCCAAAGCACGTTCCCCATGGGCCGAATCGCCGGATCGTGCTCGATACCACACATTCCATTCGTCCCAGGCAATATAAATAGGATCCCGATCTCCGCGATGTGCACGGTGCATGGCATTGTTGATTAATCCCCGAATTAATTGTGTGCGCTCATCCAATACTTCGGGCGTGGCCATAAAATCGTAATAGTTATTTTCCGGATTCCCGACATACATATGAATGGATAAATAATCGACGACATCTTTTAGTTCATCTAATACCTTGCGATTCCATTCCATTGGATCAGCGTCGGGACGGAAGTTTGAAGAACCAGCTGCGATAAGCTTAATACTTGGATCGGTCAGGCGCATCATTTTGGCAGCTTCACGAGCCTTTTTACTATAATCTGTTGCATTCAGATGACCAATCTGCCAAAAACCATCCATCTCATTCCCAAGACTCCAGTATTTGATATTCCAAGGTTGCGCATAACCATGTTTTTGTCGCAGATTAGCGTAGTGAGGTCCACTTTTTACATTCGTATATTCGACCCATTGTTGCGCTTCAGAAATGGTTCCCGTTCCCATATTAACCGTGAAATATGGTTTCACTCCGATTTTCCTGACAAACTTCATAAACTCGTTAGTGCCGAACTTGTTGGTTTCCAATCGCCCCCATGCCAATTCCATACGAGGGACACGCTTTGGACCAACTCCATCCTTCCAGTGATAATTGGAAACAAAATTACCGCCCGGATACCGGATGATAGAAACCCCCAGATCTTTAACCGCCTGCATCACGTCCTTTCGAAACCCATTTTTATCGGCAAGCGGCGAATCCGGATCGTAAATGCCACCATAAACACAACGTCCGAGATGCTCAACAAAATTGCCATAAATAAGTGAATCAACATGACCGATAGTACGATCCACATCTATTTTAATGCGCGCATTCTGCGCAAAAACTGCTGTATTTGCGATCATCCCAAGACAAACAGTCAAAAAAGCAATAGCAAATTTCTTATATTTTTTCATATTGACAGGATTATAATTAAGAATTAAATACCTTGTCTTTTTATGAATTAGGGTTAACTATCACTGCTAAATAGCCATGATAGCAACCCTGTATTTTATCCAAGGAGGATTCTTTGATTAAAATTTATGGTTATATAGCCTTGGCTTATAGTCTATAATACTATCTGTCAGGAACCATATCCCGGATTTTGCTTCAGCTTGGGGTTGGTATCGAGTTCGCTCTGTGGTATAGGCAAATATTCGTGGCCTTTGGAATAGCCCTTAAATTCAGAATCTCTTTGCTGTAACCAATTGAGTTTTTGAGGATCCTGTAGCCAGCCCCAACGAACGATATCGTCAAAGCGATGCTCCTCACCATTAAGCTCAAGGAAGCGTTCATGAGCAATCTGATCCTGCATTTGTTGCTGCGTTAAACCAGGCTTTGTGTTGCTTAAATCAGGTAAATTAGCTCGGTCGCGTACTTTTTGTATATAAGTGTATGCCACAGGAGTATTACCCAAATTATTCTCGGCTTCAGCGTACATCAACAGTACATCGGCATACCGCATCAAACGAATATTGATTCCTGACTTTGCATCAATTTCGCTGCCACCAGGCGTATCACTTTCATATTTTCTCCAGAAAATTTCCGTAGTATCCGTATAGGCCGAATCAAAGGGCACTCCGTAGACGGTTTCGCCGGGATAATCATAGAATAAAGAAGCTCGAAGTCGCGGATCCGGCTTGCCGTTAACTGTTTTCTCCTTCTTAAATTCATTGTATAACGTTCTACTGGGTTCGATATCACCCCATCCGAAACCGGTTGGTGCATAGGTAATAGAACGTGCCTGCGTTTCTCCCCAAGCCGAAGAGGGAGGCGCTTGCCAGCCTATAATATTTCCACCAGCACTTTTCGAAAATTGGACTTCAAAGATGGACTCTTTATTATTTTCGTTCTTCACAGTAAAATTGTCCCGATATTTATCAACCAGACCATATTCTCCGGAATCGATCACTTTTTTAAATTGATCAGCTGCTTTTTTCCATTGTTCATTAAACAGATAAGCTTTCCCAAGATATGATTCTGCCGCCCCCTTTGTGGCCCGGCCAATGTTATTACCGTTATAAGATTTCGGAAGAACAGGTATCGCCGCTTTAAAATCCTTCTCAATCTGTGCCCAAACCGAATCCGGATCAGCCTGTGGAACATCATAATCCTCTTGGCCCTGGGCTGTATGGAGAACCAGCGGAATATTATGATAAAGCTTTAATAGATGGAAATAATATAGTCCCCTGAGAAAATGGGCTTCACCTAAAAGTCTGGCTTTTAAATTCTGGTCCATTTTGATATCCGGTACGTTTTCAAGTACTTGGTTAGCCCTGAAAATGCCTTCGTAGAAGACTTTCCACATCAGTCGAACCGGCAGCATCGTCGCCGTGAGAGAAAAATCACCGGAAGCGGTCATTACATTCCACGGGCTATCAGCTATGGTATCCTCTCCTCTCAAGTCTGGAACGGTATTTGCAAAGCGCATATAACTGCCATCAAGCTGTAGAGCACCATAAACAGCATTGGTACCTTTAATGGCATCTTCTTTGGTCTTCCAAAAGGTTTGCGTTGTCTGCTCATTAGGATTGTGCTGGTTTAACAAATTACCATCACAAGAGCTTAAGAAACCCAGGATTACTAAAACGACCACAAGTATTTTAAATGATGAAAATTTCATGGTTTTAGGATCTTTTCGATTAAAAATCTATTGACATACCGACGCTTAATGTTCGCGGCTGGGGATATGATCCCACATCAGCCGCCCGGCTAAACAGTCCACTTTGACCACCACCTACAGGGCCATCAATAGAAGCATTAACGCTGCTGATAACCGGGCTATAACCTTTATACTTGGTAATTGTGAACACATTTTGCCCTTGCACATATATTAACAGATTTCTGATCCCAATCCTGTTGGTCAGATCTTCGGGCAGCGTATAGCTAAGTTTGATATTTTTCAACCGCAAATAGCTTCCATCTTCAACCCATCGCTTTGAATCCCTTCCATTATCATTAGGATCTCCATAGATAGCGCGGGGTACTGTATTCGAGTGGTTTTTCTGCGTCCAATGATGATCATATACGTATTGATCATAATTGCCATATCCATCCATCAGCTCAACCGTTTGACGAACACGGTTGACGATTTTATTACCGTATGCTCCCTGGAAGAACATCGATAGGCTCCACTGGTTATACTGCAAATCTGCATTAAACCCATATTTATACTTGGGTATTGCGCTACCTAAATAAGTACGGTCGGCTGAAGTAATTTTACCATCACCGTTTAAATCCTTGAATCGGATATCACCAGGAGCGGTAAAGTTGGCAGCCGTTGTCTGGTCACGGGCCCCCATATCGTAATTTCCATTACTATCTAATTTTTGATTTTGATATGCATGATTGTAAACCTCATCCCAATTTTGGAAAATACCGTTAGCTACATATCCATATAACGCGCCAAGCGAGTGCCCAACAGCTGTTTTAGTTCCATTTCCATAAATGGGTTTGCCTCCCTGACCAAGAGAAAGCACCTTGTTCTGAAGCGTCGAGAAATTAGCCGATAAGTCATACGACAATTCCCCGGACCTATCCTGATACTCAAGTTTAAACTCAAAGCCTTTATTACGCAAAGAAGCTCCATTTACAGTAGGATTACTATTGGAACCGGTAGAAAGCGGAATAGGGACCCCTACCAATACATCTTCAGCTTTATTGTTATAATAATCAGCGTTTACATGAAACTTGTTGGAGAATAATGCCATATCAATTCCAATATCTCGCGAAATATTTGTCTCCCACTTTATATTGGGATCAACGAGATTAATTTGCGTAGCACCATTGGCCAGCTGATTGCCAAATACATAATTTGCATTACTATTGATATAGGCACTGTAAGCATAGTTCCCGATATCCTGGTTACCTAACCGGCCATAACTGGCACGTAATTTTAGTTCATTAATAAAGTCTACGTCAGCGAAAAAGGGCTCATTACTAACCCTCCAACCAATGGATACAGAGGGAAATGTTGCATACCTGTTGCTAGGAGCAAAGCGAGATGAACCATCCCGCCGCAACGTTCCATGTACTAAATATCGGTCTTTGTAGCTGTAGTTGATTCGGCCCAAAAACGATCGTAATGTATGGCTGTTTTTTGTACCGGTTGAGGTTTGATTTTCAGTTCCGGCACTCAACACCTTGAAATAAGGCCGAGAATATCCCTCAGCATGCCCATCAATAGTATTGAATTCTGATATTTGCTGAGTATAGCCTATAAAGGCTTTGATATGATGGGAACCAAAATCCTGCTCATAGTGTAGGGTATTTTGTACAATTTGGGTGGTGGATTTGTCCCGGTTTTCATCCAGCTTGGCAATATCATTTTGATAGAAAAACCCAAGATCATAACGTGGAGTAAACCGTTTTCCACTTACCAAACTGTGATCATAACTGAACCGAACTTTATAATACAGGTTATCCAGAATATTATACTGACCGGTGACAGCGCCAAGGAATCGATTAGTATTTGTATGACTTTCCAACAAATTGTTCGCCCCTATTACATTTAGAGAAATAGCTTTTCGGATATCAGAATCTGTACCACTGTAACCGCCAAGACGCGTATCACTATAAATTGGTTGCGTAGGCAATGCATGTAGAATGTCAGTGATGGGAGAGGTAAGATGGAGGCCAGTGAGATTCGTCTTATCCCAATGAGCATAATACATCTTTTCACTAACCTTGAATTTACCAAAGGTATAATCAGAGTTTACGCGCCCCGAATAGCGAGTGTAATCCGGTCCCGGCCCTTTAATAGTATTACCTTCATTGAAATAATTTCCGGTAATGGCAAAACTACCATTTTCTCCGCCACCAGAAACGGTAAGGCTATGATTTTGGGTATTGGCCGTAGTAAAAGTTGCATCCTGCCAGTTTGTATTAATACTCGAAGGATCAACGTAGTACTGTGAATTCGGATCATTGGCGGGAGCCAGCGGCATGTTGGCATTTCTTAACTCCTCATTATCCAGCTTTTGATACTGCCTGGAATTTAACATGTTGTATCGCTGGGTAATATTCTCGAGGCCGTAATAACCATTATAGCTTACACGCACTTTTCCTTTTTGACCATTTTTGGTAGTTATCAGTACAACACCATTTGCCGCCTGCGTTCCATATATTGCCGCAGCCGATGCATCTTTGAGGACCTGTATAGATTTGATATCATTCAAGTCAAAATCTTGAATGCCACCGACAGGAACTCCATCAACTACATACAAAGGCTCATTATTCCCAAAAGTCGACGGCCCTCTAATCTTTACCTTTGGTGCAGAACCCGGAGTTCCACTATTCTGCACGGATACCCCTGCTACTCTCCCCTGGAGGGCATCGCCAAGCATGGGCGAAGTCGTGTTTTTTAAATTTTTGCTTTTAACCGTGCTGATCGATCCAGTTATATCCTCTTTCTGCTGCGTACCGTACCCGACTACCACCATTTGTTTGCCAGAAATAGTCTGTGGCTGCATCGTAAGATTAATCTGAGATCTTCCCTTTATCGGCACTTTTCGAGTCTGATACCCAATGAAAGAGAAAATCAGTGTATCGGTCGCAGACGGAGCTGTCAACTCGTAATGTCCTTTGGCATCAGTAGAAGTACCTTGAGTAGTTCCCTGCACCAAAATATTAACACCAGGAAGACCCTTATTTGTTGAAGCATCTTTAACGCTTCCGGTTACCGTATGCTGTGCCATTGCTGTCATCGAGGAAAAAGCGAGAAAAACAGCAACCAACAACACCTTTTTAAATTGTAGTAGATGTGTTTTCATAAATTCCCAATTTGATTAGCATGCTTGCGAGTAAATGTACCCTGTTACTGGAACGAGGGTTTTACCTCTTCTTTCTAAGTGTATTATTAACACTTATTATTTTTAAGCATTTTGAAAATTTTATGCAATCAGATTATAATCCCAGTCAAATCGGGTCAAAATTATCTGCAAAATATTTACTCAACCGATTAAAAAGAAGGTGGGCCGGTATATTATATTGCCCTTATAATAGCATAAAGGCCGATTATTACGCAATTATTTCCATTTGACATTTCAACTATAATGGAAAATTATTATACTCTTTTACACTCTCCCGAGAATATTTTTTTCAAAAATTTTAGCCCCAAAAGGCAATTTCTGTGCGAATAATTGTATTTATAACACTTATTAAAGTTGGTTAGAATCCCACCAAAACTTAGTTAGGAAAAGAACCTATTGACCTATTTTAACTCAAATTGTGCTAATATTTCAATTATCAACGGATACTATTAAGGGCATTTTTTTATTTGAACTGATAATTACGAAGGGGCTCTGCTCCTAATAAGTGCTCGACAAAGTAATTCATCCGTTTCCTCATAAAGTATGTTGAAGCATATCCATAACCATGTGAAACATTGGGGATTATAAACATATCAAAACTTTTGCCGGCTTTGATTAGGGCTTTATCCAAACGATAGGTTTCAGCAGGATGCACGTTGGTATCCATATCGCCGTGCGCCAACAGCAGATAGCCCTTAAGATTATCCACTAAGTCCGGATTCATGTTACTCTGCTCAGCATACTGTGGACCGGCGGGATAATCCATATACAACTCCGGCCACCAGGCCTTTGCTACGCGCAAATCGTGATCCCCCGACTCTGAGACACCTACCTTAAAAAAGTCAGGTCGCAGGAACATGGCCCGCGCCGCATCGTATCCGCCCGCAGAATGCCCGTAAATGCCAACACGCGAAGTATCCATATACGAATATTTCTGAGCCAGTTCCTTTATGGCTTTGACATGATCAGGTAACCCAATATCTCCCAAATTTTTATAGGAAAAATCGTGAAAAGCTTTTGATCGCTGGGCAGTTCCCAAGCCGTCAACATTAATTACAATAAAACCAAGTTCTGCCTGCGGTTGATCACTGGTATAAAGCCCACGCCTGAATCTTTTGGGCGTTTTAACAGCCTGCGGACCGGCATAAATATCGTCTAATACCGGATAATCCTTATTCGACGAAAAGTTGGAAGGCCGATAAATGACCCCATAAATGTCTGTTTTACCATCTCTGGCTTTAAGCTTAAATGGCTCGGGATATTGCCAGCCTGTTGCCAGCAGGTCTTTGATATCCGCCTCTTCCACCTGCATTAAAACCGATCCATCCTTGGTACTACGGAGTACCGTTACCGGCTTTTTATCTACCCTGGAATAGTGATCAATGAAATATTTTTGTTTGGGAGATAAGGATACATCGTGGGTCCCATTTTCGGGAGACAGGGATCTTATATCACTCCCGTCAAAATTTACGCGGTATAAGTGATTGTAATAAGGGTCCTGATTGGGTTCTTTTCCACCCGCTGTAAAGTAGATCGTGCGGTTTTCTTTATCCACATGAACCAAATCTTTTACCACATAGTCGCCATGAGTAATTTGACGTTTTACCTTTCCTGTTTTTAAATCATAGAGATAAATATGATTCCATCCATCCCGCTCAGAGAGCCAAAGCAGTTCGTCCGTTTTCGGCAAGAATTCAAAACCACTGTTCAACGGATCGATATACGTATCGCTTGTCCGATGAAAAACCGTATCCACTTTTCCGGTTGCGGCATCTGTCTCTAACAAAGTAACTGAACCATATCCCCTTTCTCGCATAATCCCATATAATTTCGAGCTGTCATCCCCATACCACATCCAGCTTCCGTTACTGACCTGATTATAAGGTTGGACATCAACCGGTGTTTGTTCTTTGCTTTCGACATCAAAAACAAAAGGTTTTATCTTAGCTACGTTAACATCACCCGGGAGTGCCCGGTAGTAGGAATATACTTTAGATCGAAATCCACCGTCGGGAGCATTTTGCAGCAGATACATTTTCTTGGCCGTACGTAAGTCCAGCTTGCCAGCATAAAATTTCCTGGAATCTTTTGACCAGGAAATTCGCAATGGAAGCGGTTCTCGTTTCTTTGATTCAGGTCCGACCTCTCTCTTCCATGTCCAGGGTAATCGGGCCCCATAGAAAAAATGTTTTTTTCCGTCATTTGTCAGTTGTGTTTTCTTGCCCGTCTCATTATTTATCAAATAAAGATTATAGTCTTTGCGCTCGACGGTCCATTTTCCATTGGGGGATGTGGACGTAAGTCGATCCGAACTTCTATTATTATGACTATTCGCTTTAGTAACAGCCAGTGTGTTTAAATCAACGTTCCAAGTAGTACTGTCTTTTTGGAACCGGAAGATATTATCAGCGTGATTCCAATCCAGATTGTGCAAAGGTAGATCATAGGGATCAACTTTCTCTCCCAAGACATCGGATAAATTCTTAGCCAGCTTTTCCTGATTGAAAAAGTGTGTTTTGTTGCGCTGATCGGCATTAATCACAAAATATTCCTCACCTTTTCGAGTATGCAGTCGATACCAAAAGACGGGGGCATCATCGGCCCAATGCGGTTTAACATTCACCCGAAAAACCAAATCACCCACATTTTGGTACATAAACTGATCCGCCCTTTGATAGTCTTTTCTTGTAACGGATTGAGCTTGCACTCTGACCGCCGTCAACAATAATAACATTCCGATGAATCCCTGAATATATCGCCCACTCTTATTTAACATAACACAAAATCGATTTCTTTTTCGACTATTTAGTACGGTAATAGCCATTACTTGAAATGTAATCTTAAACAATTCTCAAGAGCTATTTTGATACTATCTTAACGATTCATGCATCTAGATTTACATAGAAACCTTTAGAGACAGGCTCACTCGATTGGTCATTCTCAACTTCTCCCGATGAATATACTGTTCAAGAACCCGTTGTAAATAGCTTTAGCGTTGATCACATATACCGATTAGGATCTATCAGTGGATGAGATAGCTCGGCCTGACCTTCGGTGATAAGTTGAGAAATAAGCTCCCCGCTAGAAAAACTAAGACTAATGCCCATCATGGCATGACCAGTAGAGACAAATAAATTTTTATACTGGTTGATATTACCTACGTATGGCAAACCATCTGGTGAGCAGGGACGCAGACCAACCCAAACATCGTGACCATTTAAATCTTGCATCGAATATTCGGGAAAATATTGAACTACTGATTTTTTTAATGCCTTAATTTTAGCAGGTGTTATAGATTGATCAATACCTACTATCTCCATCGTTCCGCCAAAGCGCAGTTTTCCTTGCATCGGCGTCATCGAAACTTTTGCTTCGGCCAGCAGTGCACAAATATCCGGCAAACTCTTAGGATTTTGTAGCGTTATACTATATCCCTTGCCCGCTTGCATCGGAAGGGAAAAATCCAATTTCGAAACCAAAGTCGATGTCCATGCCCCCGGGCATAAAACAACTTTTGATCCTTTTATTTCCTGACCGTCTGAAGTAACTACCCCTTTTACCTGCTTCGAATCACTGGCTAATCCTGTAACTTCCTCATTAAATACAAACTCAACACCTTTAGCCCTTAGCACATTTTTGAGCCGATCCATAAGTAAACCGGGATGAAGATGGGCATCCTTAGGAAAATAGGTAGCTCCAATAATATCCATCTCTATTTTTGGCTCCATTTTCCAAACTTCCTCCGCCGACAGTACTTCAGCGGGAATGCCCAGCTCTCTTGCCCTTTCTACGACTTCGGTTTCTTCCTCCAGCCCTTTTTCTGTCCTGCAAAGATTGAATAACCCATTTTTTTGAAAGCCGAAATCCAGCGATTCATCTTCTTCCAAATCGATAAGCAACTGCCGATTTCTAAGCAGAAGATCTCTTAAAACGGGAGCTGATTCTTCGACATGTTGCTCTGTCGAAGCCTGCTTAAATTTCCATCCCCAGCTTAACAATTTTTTATCCAACCGTGGCTTAATATAGAAAGGACTTTCGGCCTTAAGCATCCACCTCAATCCCTTGCCAATAATCCCAGGTGATGCCAATGGTACAATATGACTCGGTACCACCATCCCGGCATTGCCATAAGAACAGTTATCTCTTCCGTCAGACTTTTCGACAACGGTTACATTAAATCCTTCTTTGTTTAAATAATAAGCCGAAGCCAGGCCGGCTATACCCGCTCCTACTACAACGACATGCTCTTTTTTACTCATCAATTATTCATCTGTTAAATTACCTGAAATCCATAGGCGTAGGGATCGTCGGGATCAATGGTAATGGAATTATAGCCATAAACATGCGCCCAGCCTTCAATACTTGGTATGATTGCCGGCTTATCCCCGACGGTCGTCTCTTCCTTAACACGAGCTGTAAATTTACTGCCGATGATACTTTCGTGTATAAATTTTTCGCCCTTTTTAAGTTTGCCTTTAGCAGCCCACTGTGCTACCCGGGCAGAAGTCCCTGTTCCGCAAGGCGATCGATCTATTGCCTTATCACCATAGAAAACAGCATTTCGGGCGGTAGCTTCATCATCCTTTGGTTCGCCAGTCCACATGATATGGTGCAGGCCATGGATACGGTCGTCTTCCGGATGAACAAAGCTATATCTTTCGTTGATACGCTTTCGAATCACTCTACTCCAGCGAATTAGCTGATCGGCCTGGTAGTCCTCCATATCCCGGTAATTTTCTTGGGCGTCAATGATAGCATAAAAGTTTCCACCGTAAGCTACATCAAAAACCAATTTTCCTAAGTCGGGGCACTCCACTTCCAGTTCGGTCGCTTCTAAAAAGCTGGCTACATTCTTAATTTTAACCGAGCTCACTTTATCTCCTTCTTTTGTATATTCAGCAACTACTTCTCCTGCCGGTACCTCCAGCCGGAGCTCACCCGGATTTTGAGGCTCAACCAATCCTTCTTCAATGGCAATAGTAACAGTGCCAATGGTACCGTGTCCACACATGGGCAGGCAACCACTAGTTTCTATAAATAGGATACCGATATCATTTTTCGGATCGCTAGGTGGATACAGGATACTACCCGACATCATATCATGTCCACGAGGTTCAAACATCAGGCCTTTTCGAATCCAGTCATATTCTTCAAGAAAATGCAGACGTTTTTCCGCCATATTCTTTCCTTCCAGGATGGGACCGCCTCCGGCAACCAGTCGCACGGGATTACCACAGGTGTGGGCATCGATACAAAAAAAACGTTTTGAGGGCATATTATATAAGTTAAAACCTGGTACTGATCAGGAGCTCTAAATTTTTTTTGGTTCTAGGAGGTAAATATAACCGTATTCTTTAGAAACTATTTTACAAACTCATCATCCACAATGCGATATATATCAAGTGAATTTTCATCTTTCAATTCATCAGGCAACAATGCCTCCGGACAATCCTGGTAAGCAACCGGGCGGACAAAACGCTCGATTGCAGCTGTCCCAACAGAAGTAAACTTCGAATCGGTAGTCGCAGGGAACGGTCCGCCATGTTGCATAGCCGAACAAACTCGCACACCAGTAGGTACGCTGTTAAATATCACGCGTCCCGCCTTTTCGCGGCTTATAGCTACCAGCTCCTGATGATCGCCAAGCTCATCCTCATTACCAATAAAGGTTACCGTTAACTGTCCCTGCAGATGATTGGCAACTTTCTGCATTTCCTCGTCATCCTCACAGGAAACGACCAAAGTGTATGGGCCAAAAACTTCCTCCTGCCAATCTTCATCTTTAAGAAAGTCGGAAGCCGTTATCGTAGCCATTGAAGCGCTACCATAGTTGCCCTCTTCTGTGTCTGATTCGGTTAAAATTTCAATATCATCTTTATTAAACATTTCGGCCCGCTTCTTACGATAATTTTCGGCAATGCCTGTGTTCAACATACAGCCAACCTCAGCTTCTTTAAGCTTTGCAGAAAGCTGGTTTTTAAACTCATCCAAGGCATCTCCTTTAATGCCAACAATAAGTCCCGGATTGGTACAGAATTGTCCTACTCCGAGCGTTACCGAACCGGCATATTCTTCAGCGATTTCCCCCGGTTGCTCCGACAATTTGTTATCTAACAGAAAAACCGGATTTATACTACCCATTTCTGCATAGACTGGAATTGGCTCATCACGCTGTTGTGCTGTTTGGTAAATAGCTGTTCCAGCTCCATAGGAACCGGTAAAACCAACCGCTTTAATATTAGGATTTTTTACCAGCTTTGATCCAACTTCTGCAGCGCCGTTCAATGAACTAAATACCCCTTCGGGCATATCCGTTTTCTCAGCCGCCTTTAAGATGGCACGGGCCACCATTTCATTAGTACCGGGATGCGATTCATGACTCTTCACAATTACAGGACATCCCGCAGCCAGTGCCGAAGCGGTATCGCCGCCTGCCGTCGAAAAGGCCAGCGGAAAGTTGCTAGCACCAAAAACGGCAATAGGCCCCAGCGGAAAAAGCATTCTCCGCACATCAGGTGCCCCATCTTCTGCATGATTTATCCTGGCATCTACCCAGGAACCTTCTCGTAGTAAATCAGCAAACATCCGCAGTTGATTGCATGTTCGAGACCGTTCTCCTTCTAATCGGCCATGAGACAATCCGGATTCATTAGAAGCTCGTTCTATTAAACTATCCCCCAGATCCATAATTTCATCCGCAATCTGATTAAGAAAAGCGGCTTTTTCTTCGCCACTCACATTACGATATCTAAAAAAAGCCTCTTGAGCCTTCTGGGTAGCCTTATCAATTTCTTCCTGGGTAGCTTTATGAAACTCACCCGGAAGTTTTTCATCCGTTGCAGGATTAGATGCCGTTAGATATTCCGAATTTTCTGCAGAAGCAGAGGATCCAATAAAATTTGTTCCTTCAATCATTACAGGAATGAAAATTTAAAATTAAAAATAATTATCTCCTAATTACTCGATTCATAAAGATATTAGGCAATGCAATATTTAAAGTTAATAGTCTATACACTTACATTATAAGCCGACATATCTGGTCGGTTAGCTAAAGCTTCATTAATTATTGACTGTACGTGCTCGCGTTCTTCACCAGTCAGCGGCAGCCGTGGAGGACGAACATGCTCTGTTCCAATTCCGGTTGCTACTTCAGCCAGTTTAATATTTTGGACAAGTTTGGGATTAATATCCAATTCCAATAACGGTAGGAACCATCGAAAGATTTCACGTGCTTCTTTCAAACGGCTTTCTTGTATAAGTTCATAAATAACAACGGTCTCACGAGGAAAAGCACAGACCAATCCAGCGACCCAGCCCTTGGCTCCCATTACAAGCGCTTCAGGAGCCAACGTATCCACGCCGCAAAGCAGATTAAAACGATCTCCAAAACGATTAATTATCCGTGTGATATTTGTCAGATCTCGGGTAGATTCTTTAATAGCTTGAATATTCTTATGCTCCTTGAGCTTTCCCAACATATCCAGCGTGATTTCGATTCCATAATCCACCGGATTATTGTACAGCATTATTGGCAAATTAGTGGACGTTGCTACAGCTTTAATAAAAGAAACCGTCTCCCGATCATCAGCTTTATACATCATCGGGGGAAGCATCATTAATCCATCAGCCCCATTCTCTTCAGCCTGGGTAGCAGTTCGAATGGCATCTTCTGTAGAACTTTCTGCTATATTTACAATAACTGGAATTTTATTCTCGGCAATTTCCAGCGTGGAATCTAATAGCGTCAGTTTCTCTTCATTGGTTAATGTACTAGCTTCTCCTAAAGATCCACCAATTACAATACCATGGATTCCAGCTTCAATCTGCTTCTCAATGTTTCCTTGAAAAGTTTCGATATCAAGAGATCCATCTTGATGAAATTTTGTAGTTATCGCGGGATAAATACCTTGCCAGTTAACTTCCATAATAATACAATTGAATTAAAATCTGCTTTAGTTGAGGTTAAAAAAATGAATGCCAGAATTCTTATAGAATATTCACAGATACGATGAAAATATTATTCATTTGTTCGGATAATAGCGATTTAACTAACAAAATGATTAATATTTGTTTACCGATTTTTGGTTTATGCTTTTAAGTAAACAGGAGCGCCAGCTATTCTCTATTTATCTGAGCATCCTGGCATTTGAAAGGCTCCAATCTTGGTCGAATATCTTTCAGATCCCTTCTTAAAATAATCACCCACATACCAGATGGTACAATCATCACTTGGGTCCACTGCAGTCTGAGTATAATCTTCCCATCTGTTGGTATGGGTCTGAGCTCCTTTCCCTTCAACGAGTACGTTCTCATGCATGCTGAGAATACCTTTGGGATCTCCCGGAGTTCGCCCGACAAATCGCTGTCCGGCAAAATGAGGCGTTCCTCCAAAAGAATAGCCGATTCCAATATTGCCATTCTTGTCAATAGCAGGGCTACCAAGCCAACGATAAAAATTGTCGGGTACATACGTCCCCTGTTGGTACAGTTTTACGTCACGTTGTTGATCAACTCGAAACTCATACCAACGCACCCCGCCGCCACCTGTTGAAGCATTTACCGAATGTACAGCAACAATCGATTCCTGATCATCGATCCGGCGATAAACCAGACGCGACATAAGTTTATCTCCCTGCGAGTCAAGGTGCGTATCAGTTCCCGGCTGGGGAACGCAGTTCGTAAGCTGACCATCGCACAAATAGTGATAAGGCGCTACCGAAATTTTCTTAGGTCCGCTCAGCTTCGTTTGCGATGGGTTATTCCAGTCAACGTGAAATTTCCATGTATATATACCATCACCTTCAAAATCACCCTTCAATTGCGTGCCGCCAGCAGCCATCATAATATTTGGCGCCCCTTTAGGCGGGAGCTGCTTTCCCTCCAGATCGGCATTGTTAAGAAAATTTACTCCGTCGATCACTACGCACTGCTCGGTCGCCTTCTCCCCTTTCAGCATCTTCTGCCGATCAGCAACGCAAGCCTGTTTTTTTACCACATTATCTCCTGCGCTGGTAGGCACGTAATAGCCATCGGGCCATATGGCTGGCCGGGGATAATCCGGAAAGTGCTGCCGCACAAACTCATAGCGATAATATGTTCCCATAGGATTTGGACCGGTACTTACGGCATAACACATTGCATACGATCCTTTTTTATTTCTTTTTCCGGGTCTATGACGAAATACCTGCTGTGATGTATCGGGAGGAGGAACAAATAGCGATGCCGCTTTCCCGGGTTGTTTTTGCTGGCCAATTACACTCCGACGAGCCGGGTCTCCCGCTTTAAGCAGGGGGCGATCCACCTCTTTGGCTATTCGTGAAAAAATCGGCATCACAATGAGCCAGCGGTCGGCAAGCTGATCATAACGCACGACGGCATCTCCGTTATTTTGCTGTTCACAGGGCCCTCCAAATCCACGAAAAACATTCCGGGTTTTAACAGGCCCGGCAAGCACTTTTCCAGTTGAACTAAACTTTTGGCCCTTTTTAGTAAAAATCGCCATTCGGGTATTAACAATTTGTACAATGTGATTTGGTCCTACCGCTAAACTGTTATCGGAAGGGTTATGCAACTTAATCCATCCCTGTGGTCCCCGAAAATCTTGTCCGAGACCATCAAAGCTTTTTACAAGCGTTGCCGAAGGTTTGGTTCCCTGGCTCGTTTGCTCGATATCTGCTGCTCCTTCAGGAACCGTAATTCTAGGTTTTGGATTCTCAGAATGAGTCTCCTTTTCCACGACCGACTCCTGCCTATTATAATGATCAGGAACAGTAAGCAGAGCTCTGGATTTATCATGTCGCACAGAACGATTGATTTTGACCGTACTATCCCTATAGGTTGACCTTAATCGACCATTTGAATAATCATTGCCCTGGAAGTTTGCCCCAACAATCCCCGTAGTTATAAAAAAAACCCCGATTAAAGTAATATTTTTAAAAATTCCGTGTCGTAACTGACTGAATTTAAACATGAGTGTCACTTTTTGGTTGATCTACTAACAATTTTATCGCTGCGTTCTCTTTAACTGGCTCATTCTCCAATCTTTGGTACCGATAACGAATCCGTTTTTATGTAAAAATTTTTGTCAACTTTAAAGTCTTTTGGAGACTGAATACGAAGCCTTGCTGTCTGCCAGCGATCGGTGGTCGGTTTAATAAAAGTCCATTTCCCCTCGGCAAGCTGCACCTTCAGCGGCATATTAAAATGTTTAGTACTGGTTTTCCAACGATAGTGCAGCCGGTGATTCCGGATATAATATTGCAGTGTAGGCAGATCGGTTTCGCGTAAATACTGGTCGAAAACATCGTCCAAATTTTTTCCGGACCGGGTAATAAAATAATCTTTGATCTGCTGCGTGGTTACGGTTTGATGGTAATATTTTTTCTGTATCCCACGCAGTATATCCCTGAAAGTAGCATCATCATTAATAATTTCACGAATAGTTAGCAGCATATTGCCTCCTTTATAATACATATCTCCCGATCCTTCATTATGGACGCCATAGTGCCCGATAATTGGCTTGTCATTCTTTATATTTCTTCGCTCGCCCCGGGTATAAGCCTTTCCAGCCTGTTTGCCAAACTGAGATTCAACATAGAGTGCCTCTGCATAGTTGGCAAAGGATTCGTGAATCCACATATCGGCAATATCAGTGGCCGTTACGTTATTTCCCCACCACTGGTGGGCACTTTCATGCACAATAATGAAATCAAACTTCATTCCCCATCCCGTCCCCGACCCATCTTTTCCACGGTAGCCATAAGCATACTTGTTGCCATAGGTAATGTTGGATTGATCTTCCATCCCTGTACTGGCAACATCCACGAGCTTATAGCTGTCTTCATAAAAAGGATAAGGACCAAACCAGTATTCAAAGCTACTGAGCATTTTATGCACCTGCGGGGGAAAATACTTTTTTGCCTTTGACAGATTATAATCCAATACCCAATAATCCAGATCGAGGTTCCCCTTCTCCCCATGATAGATTCCATGGAAGTGTCTATAATTACCGATAGCTACAACGGCACAATAGTTATTGATGGGGTTGCCTACAAACCAAGAATAGGTGGTAGTGCCATCGGCATGATGCGTTTTTTCGCGAAGTCGTCCGTTGGAAACATCTACTAAAGGATCCGGCACGGTTACAGCAATACCCATGCTATCGGGTTCGTCCTGCCATTGGTCTTTGTTTGGCCACCACACGCTGGCACCAATACCCTGACTTGTCGTTTCGATCCAGGGCCTTCCCTTTTTATCTTTATCCCAGCTAAAACCCCCTTGCCACGGCGGGCGTTTGGCTATGTGTGGGTGTCCAGAGTACTGAATGATAATCTGTTGTTGAGATCCAACGGGCTGTTTCGCTTTCATGGATATGAAATATGCACTGCCATCCCGGTGATATTGCAACTCCTCCCCATCCTGCACAACTTTATCAATATGAAGAGGTTCTTGCAGATCAATCTGCATATCCCTCGCGTTGTTGGTAACTTTGTAGGTGATTGCATTCCGGCCTGAAATCGTGGAATCCTCAGGATGAACAGCGACATGTAAATCGTAATATGTCACATTCCACCAGGCACGCTGCGGAGTAATCGACCCGCGCAGGGTATCAGCGTGGGTAAACGGCGGGCTGGACTGGGCCCGTACGTTTGCATTTGCCATCCACACGAATAAGAATGTGGAAAGAAATGTTAGTACACGCTTCATAAAATGCATGTTAGGTTAAAATTCATCGATAAATTACTCGTAGAAATTTGACTTAGTGGACCTTGATATCGAATTCTTTGGGCGGTTCGGTATGCATTAGATTCCGAACAAAATAGTCCCATCGTTTACGTACCATATAAGGGTCGAAATAAAACCCGTGCTCCCGGTTCGGTAACATCACGAGATCAAAATCTTTGTTGGCCGCTTCCAGTGAATCAATCATCAAATAGGTAATTTCGGGCGGTACATTCGAATCCATCGTGCCCTTGGCAATCAAAAGCTTTCCTTTCAAGTTATCCGCCAATAGCTCATTTGCTTGGTTGTCATAGTTGGTTGAATCTCCATAGGACTTGTACAACCCCTGATATTTATCGCCCCAGTTGGATTCGTAATCGCGGCTATCCTGGTTCGCAGCTTCCGAGACTCCCACCTTGAAAAAATCGGGATAGGCCAGCATCGCCTTCGTAGTGGCATTGCCGCCACCCGAGTGCCCCCAAATGCCCACCTTTTCCAAATTCATCCAGGGATGACGCTTACCCAATTGTTTAATCATCGCAACTTGATCGGCAATTCCCAAATCCCCCATATCGCCGTACCAGTAATCCTGGAACGCCTTGGAACGTCCCGGCGTGCCCATAGCATCTACTTCAACGACAATAAACCCTAATTCGGCAATAGCTTGTTTATCGAGCCGGGCGGCCCGAAACGATCGACTGCCCACACTGCCGGTTTGCGGACCGGGATACACATAATCCAGTACAGGATAAGATTTAGAGGGATCGAAATCAGTAGGCTTAAACATCATCCCGTACAGGTCGGTTTTGCCGTCGCGGGCTTTCACCGAAAACGGAACCGGAGGCTGCCAGCCCGTTGCCTTAAGATCGGATATATCGGCCCGGGCAAGTGTCATGATTTTCTTACCTTGCATATTTCGAATGACAGAAACAGGCGGATCGGTTGGCGTAGAATAGGTATCTACAAAATAGCTACCGTCGTCTGAAATAGTCACCTCATGATTCGCTTTCTCCGGGCTAAGAAGCTTTAAATGATCGCCGCTGAAATCTACACTATAGAGATAATGATAATAAGGATTTCCTTCTTCGCGACAAGAACCGGTAAAATAAATCTTCCGGTTTTCCCGGTCGATATAACGCACCTGCAACACATTCCAATTTCCTCTGGTTATCTGATGTTTGAGCTTACCCGTCTTCAGATTATACAAATATAAATGTCCCCAGTTACTTCGCTGGGAATACCAGATCACTTCCCGGCTTTTGGGTAAGACATGCCAATTCACTTTATTATCACCCGACTCAAAAAAGGTTTTTGTCTTTTCCTGTAAAACGTCATGCACCTCCCCTGTTTCGGGACTGGCCATTCGCAGGGTCGCTTTGTGAAGTCCCCGGGATACAGAAACAAACGCCAGGGTATCGCTGCCCGGTCCCCATTCGGTATCCAGAAAATTGCCATCGTAGTCGGCAATATGATCACTGATGGTCGAGCGCTGTGCATCGGGCGGCATTTTCAGATGAACGACCTGCGGATGCGGCTCCAGGTTAATGGCTACTCGTTCAATGCGAAAGATAGCACTGTCGGCCGGCATTGTATATTTCCATTTCTCCAATTTCGGATGTCCCACTTTGGTACTAACCAAGTACATATATCCTACATTTCGGCTGTCCTGACGGAAGGTGGCAATACGTTTGGAATCCGGTGACCACCGCACGACAGGTTTATCCCGTTTAATCCACCCACCATTATTCGTACCGTATCCATAATTCTTTTTGCCGTTATGCGTAAGCTGGGTGAGCCGGCCGGTCTTTACGTTGCGAATCCATAGGTTATGATCCTTAATAAAAGCAGCTTTCTTACCATCAGGAGAAAGAAATTCGTCGCTTGAAGCTATATATTCGCAGTTATAAGTATCCAAATTGCAACGATACTTTTTTCCATACATACTGAACGCCAAACTATTATCAGAAAAGGTCACATTTCGTAAAGGCAGATGCATTGGATCGAAACTCCGGTCCGTTACTATTGACAAGGCACCGGACAGCTTTTCCTGGTTAAAAGCCTCATTTTTTTTACCGGTTTTAGGATTGGCAATCATAAACTTGGTTCCGCCGGCAACGGACTCGCGGTACAATAATGTACCATCCTTCGACCACGAAGCTCCCGAAATTACGTGACGGACCAGCGAATCGGTATAGGCCGGCAAGAAATGTTCGGCCCGCCGGTAATCCTCTTTGGTGACTGTTTTTTGCTGGGCAAAACAGTTAGGCACAGACAAAAATAAAATTATAAGTGCACCAACTATTTTTTTTAGTGGCGAATTCATGGTATCTATAAATTAAATTTAACCTAAATCTGGTGGTTAAACCCCCAGATTCAAAATAATTCAGAAACATCTCGTTTCCATTGTTCTGCAGTGGAAACCAGTCATGAGGCTCTGCGTCGGTTGGTTGCCTGAAAGGACGCGGAGCGTCGGGCAGGATTCAGCCGCTGAGCGACTGAACCTAGATCAAAGTACATTTTTTTATTTCATTTTAATCTCCAAGCGATTGCCATTATAAGTCACGGTTTTTTCCACTGGCGTGGTAACCAGCTGAATCCGGAATTTCCGGCCGGTGATAAAATCACCTTCTGAATTACCAACCGGTTCCATCGTCAGTTTCCTTGCGCCATCATCCCAACTGATTTTCACTTTTTCGGATTCTCCGTCAAGATAATCCAGGCTTTTGCCGTCATCATTATAAAGCGTAAACGCTCCATCGGCTCCCGGGTAAATCCGTAAAGTCGTTGGGCTATCCACTTTCTGATACACATATTGTCGAACCGGATCTAACGGAATAATAGCCCCTGCCGGTACATAAATAGGCATTGTTGCCAAATCGACGTCCCGGCTAATCGTTTTGCCGCCCGTCAATTTTTTATTCGTCCACCAGTCGTACCATTCCCCTTTTGGGAGGTAAACATCCCGGCTGGTGGCTCCTTTGGTATAGACCGGGGCAATCAACATATCAGATCCCCACAAGTACTCATCACCAATCCTGGCGGCTTTTGGGTCTTTGGGATATTGCAGCCACAATGCCCGCATGAAGGGCATCCCGGTGTTCCGTGCTTTCCAGGCTAACGTATAGTTATAAGGCAACAACTTATAGCGCAACTCATCATATTTTTTGGCAATGGGTTCTACTTTGGGATTGTTAAGTTCAGAAACCTTTGGCTCGTTCGGACCATTTTCCAGAGGTCCCATCTTGCTAAGGCCCCATCCCCAGGGCAGTCGTGTCCACCACGTTTTGCCGTGAGCCCGGAATGACGGGCAGAAGGCCCCAAATTGGAACCAGCGGGCATACAATTCTCCCGTCAGATCTTTATTGGGATAAAAACCACCGATATCAGAACCCCAAAAGGGAGAGAGACTTAGCGAATAATTCAATCCCACGGCAATCTGAGTTTGGAGCGTTTTCCACGAAGACTGCGTGTCGCCCGACCATATCCAGCCGCCCCACCGGGCAATGCCCAAATATCCATTGCGATGCAGACTCCAGGGACGTGTGTTGGGCTTCGTTGACGTCGGCCCCTGATAATACATCTTATGTCTTTCCATTCTTTCGAACAGGTTAAACCAATCTCCTTCGTCGGGCCACCAGGCATCCACGCCGGCTTTGACCAGCGGAATATGTTGCTGCCAGTAACTTTTGATATGACCGGCATCTACTTTTTCGTCCGCTTTAGGCGGGATATTGCCATGCAGCGTCGGCAGCTTGTCCCGATCCCACGGAACCATGTGGACTACAAACTTGGCATGGCGATCGTGAATATCAGAAATAACTTGTTTGGGATCCCGTCGGAAAACCTGTGGGTTAAATTTAAACGAAGGCTGTTCGGTATTCCAGCCACGGGGACAAAATCCCGTCCCCAGGTAAATCGTGGCGTCAATGGGGATGCGCTTATCACGGAAGGTATCCACAATATTGATCATCTGCTGGTCATCCTGCAAGGTGCGGTGCGATTGCATATAACCCAAAGCCCATTTCGGCGGCATAACCGGAGGACCGGTTAACATAGAAACGTCTTTCATCATCTCGGCTGGCTGATGAGCGTCAAAGACGAAAATATCGTATAATCCCGGCACAATGCTATCCATCGGCGGCTTGCCCTTGCCCAGATTACGTTGCTGATTTTCCTCGGTTTGCGGATGTTTGGCTGCCTTCGAAGGATTCCACGGAATATAAGTTCCCCGATCTTTACCTCTCAGGTCAACCTGTCCCCACGGCGTGGTAATAAAAAGTCCCCACCCTTTTGTGCCAATCATAAATGGCACAGGATTTCGCGACCCATAAGCGCCGCTTTGCCAGCGCGGACGCATCTTGAACAGGCGCCCTTTACGGTTAAATTCAACAGGGCGATCACGCCAATCGGCATCCCGTTCGTGCTCGGGACCGCCTTCGCCCATCCCCAAAACCGGCTGGTCATCCAGCTTGAAAGATAGATTCCCATTACGGTTGAACGCAATCTTCTGCACCAGCTGGTCGGCAGCATTCGTAACGGTTATAGTGATGGGATCCGGCTGAACTTCCACCTGCAGATTTCCCACCTTTTTTTTAACTGTTCTATCAAGTTCCCGCAGGCTGATTACCGGATCCGGATACTGGTGCCCGGCCAGTGCGGGCGAAAACGGAAATTCTTTATCGAAGCTAAGGGGTTTCAAAGTGATGCGAACGCCCACTGCTCCGGCTTGCCGGATATCGAGTTCGGCCGGCTTGCCGTCTGTTTTGATCTGTTGGGCATACAGAAGTTGCCCGCTTAGAAATAGAATTCCAACTATAATAAAGCTCTGTAGATATCGAGAAACGGTAGTCATTCTTTG
This sequence comes from Balneolaceae bacterium, assembly GCA_035267805.1. Classification (GTDB taxonomy): domain Bacteria; phylum Bacteroidota; class Rhodothermia; order Balneolales; family Balneolaceae; genus Fodinibius. The sequence continues at coordinate 36,702 of DATFLI010000174.1, forward strand.
AATGTCTAATTTGCCTCTAATATGCCACAAGGTTGTAACTTGCGGCATATCCGGTTTTCTAACTGTTTAATGATCCTTTCCTGCTAATTATTAACAGTACTACCCTGCTTAATAACCAAGCCAATTCCCTGCTGCTCTGCCCACTTATTGAAAGCCGGCACCTCTTGGTTCATCAACTCATTGAATTCGGAATTAGCTTTATCCAGACGTTTGGAGATCAGATCATAGACCTGTTTTTCCTGACTCGTCGGAGGATAATCGGGATCTCCAGCCACATCGCCCGCACCGGTACCGACTTCACCGGCAAACCAAACCAGTTTCAGATATAATTTCAGCTGATCGGGATAGGTCTTGGTATCACCCGCCGCCAGATATTTCTGGAATAATTTATTTTCGACCGTATGAGCTTTCTGATCTAGCGCATTAGCATGTTTCATGATTTCGTCGGAATCAGACCGGCCGTTTATATAATCGGGCAAATCTTCAATCTGCTTGCGGACCACTTCGATCCGATTGATCATGTCCACCACGTGATTGATATCATGGTAAACATCCATCCACATGTCGGTTTCGGCCCGGACATCCGCCAGAGAGCCCTGGGTATTGGGATCCTTGAGTACATTCAACGATCTGGTGACGGTTTTGTCTCCAATCTTCATCCGTACGGTATAGGTGCCGGGAGCCACGAGAGGACCGCGTTTGGGTTCAGCAATCCCCCAGTGATAAATTTCTCTTGTCTTATCGCCGTTAAAGCGTTTTTCTTCCCATATATGAGGATGGGAATCGGGCGTAGTTCGCAGCTTCACCTCTTTGGTATCCGGGTAACGCAGATTCCACCAGACCCTGTGGATGCCTTTATTCCCGGAACCATGCAGTTGCCGCACCACATCTCCCGAAGTGTTCAAAATAGATATTTGAGCTGGCTTGGACTCATCCGAACCAACATAATAGTTAATCGAAGCTCCGTACCGCGGATTACGACCACGTGATAAATCATCCGCCGAGCCACGATACTGACGAACACTCCTAAACCGATAGGCGTCTCTTGGTTTGAAGAGATAGCTATCATCTTTTGTAATATTTTCATCGAGCTGCTCCAGCGGGGTAATATCGTCCATGATATAAAGTCCGCGACCTTTGGTTGAAAGGACTAAATCATGGAACTTTGGCTGCACCGTAATCCAGGTAACCGGGGCAGGCGGCAAATTATTCTGGAATGACTGCCAATGCTCCCCGTCATCCAGCGACATATATAGACTATTTTCCGTTCCGGCAAACAACAAGCCAGGTCGATGTGGATCTTCAGCTACATTATGGACGTAGCTCAGCATGCTGTGTTTAATACCATCCGTAATTTTTGTCCAGTGTTTTCCGTAATCGGACGTCTTATAAATATAAGGATCCCGGTTATCCACTTGGTGAAAGTCAACCGAGATATAGGCCTTGCCAGCTTCGAAATGAGAGGGTTCAATATTGCTGATGGTCCCATATTTGGGCAAATCAGGAATATTCTTGGTCACATTCTGCCACGTTTGACCACCATTGGTGGTTACATGAACCATCCCATCGTTACTGCCGGCCCAAATTACCCCTTCCTTAACCGGCGATTCTGCAATAGCAAAGAGCGTTCCCCAGTATTCAACACCCAAATTATCGGGAGTGAGCCCACCGGAACTGCCCATTCGGGTGGTATCATTCAGCGTCAAGTCGGGACTTATGACTTTCCAATGCTGTCCCCGGTCGGTCGTCATATGCACGTACTGACTTCCCACATAAATCTTGTTATGATCATTGGGAGAAATAGCGATCGGTTGCGTCCAGTTCCAGCGATATTTCAGTACCTTGGCCGGAGAATCAAGAGACTTGTCGGGCCAGGGCGTCACCGAACGCTTGTGCTTGGTCTTACGATCATATACTTCTACTTCACCCGAATAGCATCCGGCCCATACCCAACGACCTGAAACCGTATCGGGAATAGAAAATCCGGATTCACATCCTGCCGTCGTGTGCCAGATTGAAGAGGGAATCCCATAGCCTCCCAGATTATTGGAAGGCCCCATAACCGAACCATCATCCTGCATATTACTATATACATGATAAGGAATATCATCATCCACGGCCACATGATACATTTGTCCGATGGGCAATATGATATGATCCCATGATTTTCCATGATTCTCACTAATCAGGATCCCGCCATCATCTCCAATCATCATGCGGTCGTGATCAGTCGGATCGGCCCACATATCGTGGTCGTCTCCCCCCCAGTGAAGCCGTTCTATGGTTTCACCGCCGTTGGATGTCCCCCAAACACTGTTTGAAGGGAACCAAACCGTTTCAGCATCTTCTGGATCAACCAGAATTCGGGTATAATAGTGTGGCCGTTCGTTGATCAGACGGCTATGGCTAACGTTATCCCAGCGATGCCCACCGTCGTTCGAACGCCAGAGCGAGCCCCTGCCACCTGTTTCGATCAAGGCATAGACCCGGTTCGAATTGCTTGGGGCAACAGCCACATCAATTTTACCCAATGGCGAGTGAGGCAAGCCGTCTTTGGCTGTTAACCGCTGCCAGTGTTCTCCCCCATCACGAGTAACAAAAACGCCGCTACCGGGCCCGCCGCTAAACTGACCCCACGTTTTCAAATAATATTGCCACATGCCGGCAAACAGGATATCCGGATTATTATTGTCCATGTCCAAACCGGAGCAACCGGTATGTTCGTCAACCGATAGTATCTTCTTCCAGGTTTTGCCCCCGTCCGTCGTCTTAAAAACCCCACGTTCCGGTTGTGGGCCGTAATCCGTCCCCTGGGCACAGGCATAGACCACATCATTATCACGGGGATCAATTTCAATTCGCCCAATACGTCCCGATTTCCGCAGCCCCATGTGATGCCAGGTTTTGCCACCATCGGTCGATTTATAAATTCCATTTCCGATAGATACATTACTTCTTATGAAGGGTTCTCCGGTTCCGACCCAAAGTGTATGCGGCTTTTTTTTTGAAATCGCGATCGAACCTATCGACTGCACATTCTGATCATCAAAGATAGGTTTCCAATGGGTTCCTCTGTCGGTAGATTTCCACAGACCACCGGATGCTGCCCCTGCATAATACACCTGTGGATTACCGGGTTCTCCCGCAACCGCACTTACCCGGTTTCCTCCCGGACCTATAAATCGATATTGCATTGCATTATAAGCTTGGGGATCCAATTGTTGGGCCCCTACGTTAGTGAATCCCAGCAACAAAATTGCGCTTATTACTACCGGTAAGAATAAAAGCTTCTCTTTAAATCGGAATAAAAACATAACAGATACTTAGTATTAATAATTAATAGAGGCCTTTGCAAAACCGTTCTTTTGATCAATCTCTGTATGTTCGTGAATTCGAAATCCTCACTTATGCTTAATAAGCTCCGGTTTCGAATTCACTCAAGCTTTGATCTTGAACAAAATCCCTGGTTTTTCAAAACCCTCTAATTGAATAATCCGAGGACGTCTTTATGAAAATTTTTAAACTCATGAATCCCATTCTATAAACTCTTAATTGTGCTTAGAAAGCAATCCAGAACTCTTTAATGCTTTTCTATTCCCCATCACCAAATGTGCACATAAAATATGAGGATATGATCCATATTTTCTATCGTTGCTCTTAGTCAGATACCGTTTCGGCAACTTCCGAAAAGTTCAGGCTTTTATTTGCCAGCCAACGATTCAAAAAGAGGAACAAAATAATTACCCCTCCCCATTGTAGCAGGAAGTTGCTCAAGGTTGAAAACTCGAATGGACGATACCAATTTTGCGGATCGTAAACGGTTGATAGCCACCAAATAAGTAGTACCACAGCCTGGATTGGTACAACTTTGCCAATAAGGACGTCCCATGTTTTGCCTGGTTCCCCATCACTCACATCCGGCAGGAAACCCAGTCTAAGTTTTTGTGGACCATACTGTATTACGGCAAAGGATACTAGTCCACCGGAAATTAAAAGGCCAACACCCCAGACAAAATCCTGGTTTGCCAGGAAGTCTGTCCATATTGCAGAAGGTAATCCCAGTAAAAATCCGACGATCCCGACGCTAATCGTTGCCTGGGTCCGTGAAATTCCTAAATCAACCAACACTCGACTGGCTAATTCAATCATCGAGATCAATGAACTAAAGGCCGCAAAAGATAATCCAAGAAAAAAGAGTACCGCGAATACATTGCCGATGGGCATCTTTGCGAAGAGCTGCGGCATCCAGATAAAAGTTAGCCCCGTACTAGCCGGGCCGCTTGTCTGCATAACTTTTAAAACCTGCCCTTGGGGCATCTGAGATCCCAACACGGCAAAGACTGTCCCGAAAATAATAATAGCTGACAACAACGATACCAGGTTATTCCCAATGCCGGTAATAAAGGCATTCTGGAAAATGCCATGTTTTCGCTGCATATAAGCTCCATAAGTGAGTATAAGCCCCCAACCGGCCCCGGTATCCCAAGCATTTTGCGTTAAGGCGTCAATCCAAACGTGCGGTTTAGCCAGTAAACTCCAATCCGGCCTAAATAGAAATTTAATCCCCTCCCACGAACCATTCAGCGTTAAGGTATATCCGACCGCAAATAGAATGATTAGGAAGAGAGCGGGAATAAGAAATTTATTGGCTTTTTCAATGGAGGAAACGCCTTTTAGGACAATAGCAACGCCTAAAGACATAGCCAACAGGTGAAAGAATACCGGCCATCCCCCCGCCTGAAAGCTATTCCAAATTTGTGTTGCAGCATGGGTCGACAGCGGCAGCGGCTTAAAAAGCATCTGTACGAAATAGTAAACAGCCCAACCTGCTACGACCGAATAGTAAAACATGATGGCTGTGGCCACCATCCCTACAAAAGCACCCATCCAGGTAAATTTTTTGCCGGCTATTTTGGCGAAAGTGCCAACAACACCCATACGGCTCTTTTGTCCCAGAGCATATTCTGCAATAATGAGCGGAATACTCCAAATCAGCAGAAAGACCACCCAGGCGACAAGGAAAGCCCCGGCTCCGCTCGATCCGCTGTTTGTTGCTGCAATACGTGGAAATCGCCAAATATTTCCGGTCCCTACTGCAATACCCAACACACTTAATATTAATCCTAAGCGAGTAGAAAACCGAGAACCGTCATCACTTCCAGCCATTAATAATATTTTTTAGCGAGTTAATAATAATTTCAGGCAAATTATCACAGACAGATTTGGAGAAATCAAGCATTCGGACACATAAAGAAGAAATGGTATTAGAATTTGATAAAATAATATTAGCTCAACTGTTTTTTCCATCTCATACGTAATACCAACTTATTCCAATTAGCTGTCCACCACAATATGTGGAATTCCCGTATCTGAAAGCTGTTGATTCAATGCCCTAATATCCTGTTTTAAAACCTCGTTCAGCGTACCATCGACAGTCTGAAGCTGATTGTCAAGTCTGTCAATCCATCTTTTTTGTGATTCGGTCGGATGTCCGGTATAACTGCTGATTTCATGGATCATCCAGGAGATCCTGCTTTGGAGATCTACTGCATGCCCCGAGGAAGATGCCAGACCGGAACGGGGATCAGTCCGAAAATGATTATTAATTTTGTCCAACCTTTGGATAATTGACCTGCCCGACTGTTTGATATCAGAGTTATCAACTTCTCTATTCAACTCTTTTATTTGGTCCATTACGTTCCGCATTTGCTGGCGCATATGCCGCATCTTAAACTGATCCTTCATCAGCATTTTCAAGGCTCGATATTGAGCAACCCAGCTATCCCGGGCTGTGGTGACATTGGGATCCATCCGGACGTGCGCCCTTTGCTCTTTTTCCTGCCCCAGCGCCTCCAGCTGTACAGTATAATCTCCCGGCAAAACCCGGGGACCACGAATATACTGTCCGTTAGAACTATTATTGGAATTGCTATGCGCAAATAGATTTTCCCTAAGATTCCAAACTACCCTATTGATACCTTTGTGCATACTCCCCTTCAGGCTACGTACAATTGCCCCGGTCGAATCTCGTATCGTAATCTTAGCCGATCCTTCAGCATTTTCATCATTTATATAATAAGAGATTATTATCCCATAGGGCTGATTGGTACCCAAGAATACTTTATCTCCCAATGAGCTGGGATCGGTTCGTGGTGTATAGCGCGTGCTACGCATCGGTTTGAACAACGCAACTTTTTCATCCCGAACTGAGGCCAGCTTTTGCAATGGGGTCACATCATCCAGGATAAAAAAGCCGCGTGCATGGGTGGCAATGATCAAGTCATTATCCCTGGGATGAACCACTAAATCACGAACGGGCAAGGGCGGCAAGCCCATTCGCATATTTGTCCAGTGCCTGCCTCGATCGAAGGAAACAAAAATCCCCAATTCCGTACCTGCATATAATAAATTTTCCTGACGCGGATCTTCCGAAATGATATGTACATACCCCTTCAAACCATCAGATATACGGGTCCATGTTTTTCCATAATCAGTCGTGAAATAACCATAAGGAGAAAAATTATCCATCCGGTGTTGGTCAACGGCAACATAGGCTGTTCCCGGCTCATGAAAAGAAGTCTTTATGGTTGCGATCCAGGCGTGATCGGGAACGTCCGGCATATTTTTCAAAACATTTTGCCAGCTTTTTCCACCATTTTTTGTCACCTGAACGTTGCCATCATCAGTGCCGGCCCAAATGACTGTTGAATCAACCGGGCTTGCATCAATGGTAGTAATGGTGCAGTAATATTCCGATCTTGTATTATCCGGCGTAATGGGACCTCCACTGCTTACGAGCTTCTTAGGATCATTGGTCGTCAAATCGGGACTAATAACGTTCCAGGAATTACCCTGATTGGAGGATTTAAATACGACATTACCCCCGAAATACAAAGTGTGAGAGTCCTGTGGAGACAATTCGATCGGTGCATTCCAGTTGAACCGATATTTTTGAGCATGCGCGGGCAGACCGGTAGCCCATAGCGGATAAGGCATGATAAAACGCTCTTCGCCAGTCTTAAGATTTTTTCGCGTTATATCACCAAAATGAGAATTGTAATATACAATATTGGAATTTTGAGGGTCGGGCACCGCATACATTCCATCGCCCCAATTACGAAGATGTCGCCAGTCACCGCCACGAACTCCTGTGTGATCCCACTTTGTATTGGGTCCCCACCAAATCTCATGATCCTGAAATCCGCCGGTCACATGATAGGGATCGTCCATATCCACTCCAACATGATACGCCTGTGCTAAGGGCATCGTGTTGATAAAATCAAAATTTTCAGCCCCGTCATTCGAAACGAATAAGCCACCGTCACTGCCCGAGATAAGCCGATCTGGATTTTTCGGATCAATCCACAGGGCATGCACATCACCAAACATTTTTTGATAGCTCACAGACCGAAACGAGCGTCCCCCATCATCCGATATATGGATCGCCCCGCTAAGAGTATAAACCCTGTTTTCATTTATCGGATCAACCCGAACCTGAGTGAAATAAAAAGGGCGAGAATCAATAAAACGGTTATTATTCACCATCCTCCAATTGTAGCCCCGATCGTCAGATCGCCACAACCAACCTTTCTCCTGCGATTCAATAAGCGCATATACGACATTGGGATGACTTTTACTTATCCCGATTCCAATTCTGCCTATCAAGCTATCTCCGGGCAGTCCATTATTTTTATCAGGAGTCGTCAATTTTTGCCACGAATCACCGCCATCGACCGACCGGTAGAGGCCACTGCCCGGTCCGCCACTGCGAAAATTCCAGGGTTTACGCATATAATCATACATCCCGGCATAAATAATATTTGGATTACCCGGATCGATAACGATATCACTAGCGCCGGTGGTGTTATTTGCATACAGAATTTTCTTCCAGGTCTTGCCTCCATCGACCGACCGAAAAACACCCCGTTGCTCATTCGGCCCCCATTCGTGCCCCATAGCAGCTGCATAAACAATATTTGATTTCTGGGGATTTATAACTATATCTGAAAAACGTTCGGCATTTTTTAACCCTACATTTTCCCAGGTTTTTCCGCCATCAGTCGTTTTATAAACACCATCGCCAAAAGAAGCACTATTCCGCGGGTTTCCTTCCCCTGTTCCTATATAAACTACATTTTTGTTTGCGGGGGATATGGCTATTGCTCCTATCGAAAGCGTATTCCCCTTATTAAAAACCGACTTGAACGTCACGCCTCCATTAGTAGATTTAAACAAGCCTGCCGTAGAATGTCCCATATAAATTATATCGGGATTTCCGGGCACTCCGGCTACATCCGCCACCCGGCCGCCGAATTGCGCCGGACCAATAGAACGCCAACTGAGTCCTTTTAATAGATTGGCATCCATTTTTGATTGTGCATGGCCACTAAAAGACACAATGAATATTAAAATTCCCGATAAAACTAATTTATAATATTTGTTTTGTATCATCCTGTTAAAGCTAATAATTAGAGATAATCCATATAATAATGCGAGCTTTCTTAAATCACCATTTAGCCTACACCCCGATAAAAAAATTATTACTTGCCCAACGAAGACAGATGCAGAGTTATACTTGTTAAATTATTTATATGGGAAAAGCGAACTTATATACCATTATTTTACTTGATATCAATACTGAGTTAACATAAACAATAGGCGACAAATCAGTTGGCTTTTGATCCGGGATAGGGAATCGAGTACTCTTTCTTATTTTCGATAACATCTACCACGCTGCGTTGACCATCAGACCATATTACCTCAATTTTTGCAGGCCATTCCGAGTATCCCATCACCTGTACGGGGCTATCCTGGGACCAATATCCTGATCCAGCCTGGACTTCTCGTCGGGGGCCTTTGGTTCCATCCTTATACACCAACCGAATACTAGAATCAATGCCGGCTTTATTCTCTCTCGGGCCTTTTAATTGTACACGTATCCCCGATTTTGGTGTCCGGTTTTCATAAAGTCTTACATTGCCATCGTTCTGCGTTACAGCTATATCAACTTTCCCATCCTCGTTAAAATCTGCAAGAGCCGATCCACGCTGTTCTCCATAAATCTTTACACCGCTATCCTGTCCCGGTACGACCCTGAAATTACCCTTGCCATCCCCTTTTAGCCATATCCCACGTCCGCTATCCATTCGTGGAAATCGCGGCCGCATCTGGAAAAAATTTTGGCTCAAAAATAGGTCTTCATTTCCATCGTTATCAAAATCCCCGACATTGGCACTGAAGGCCATAGAAAATTGAGCAAAATCGGGTAGTTGATGAGCAACAAATCCACCTTTTTTGTTGATAAAGATCACACTCGATAAGGTATTGAGCTCTTTTGAAGCTAATTGATCATCCGGATTATATCCCAAAAGTTTGCCTAAATAGGCATTTGAAAATTCTTTGTGGTCACGAATATTCCTATACATTACTGAAGGTACCGAATGATATTCGGGAAGAGGTCGGATAGGGACGTATTTACCAATAGTCGTATCGTATCGGGACTCAATGATATCGACCTTGTGGTCAAGATTAAAATCCTGATAATACATCTTTAAAGGCTTTCCAATATCCAGTTGGTAGGGAGTATTTAAGCCAATATTCGTAGCTACGATATCCGGACGGCCATCGTTATTAAAGTCTCCCGTTGCTATCCCATTCCACCAGCCTTTATAGGTATTTAACCCTTCTTTGGAGCTGACGTTCTTAAATTTTCCGTTGTCATTTTCAAGCAAGACAATCGAGCCCCATTCCCTACTCAAAATAAGATCTTCATCCCCATCGCTATCATAATCCGAAAAGACAGCACCCGTGACGAGACCAATTTTGCGTAATATCTTAGAGTTTTGGTTATCCAGTTGATAGTTATCATTTACATTTTTAAATAATCTTGAGATAGCGTTCATCGGGTAATGCGCAGGAACAAACCGTCCGCCTACAAAAAGATCCAGATCTCCATCTCCATCATAATCCGACATAGCCATTGGCCCCGTCGATGAAGATATACCGGGGATATTGCCCGTATCTGCAAAATGGCTTTGGGTTATTTTAAATTGGGAAACCGCCGGTGGCTTTCGTTTTTTTTGTCCATAATTGGACTCACCAACCAAAAATTTTACCCCGTTTAAACCAATGAAACCCAGAATTGTAGTTTGGTCACCCGGTATATGGGTTAATCTTTCAGGTAGCGGTATCTCCCGGAAACTGCCGTTATTCAAATTCTCAAAGGCCCCCAAATTCCCATTTTTTCCCGATCCTATAAACAGATCCTCGTCCCCATCCCTATCATAATCAAACCAAGAGATTCCTGGGCCCAATCTACTGAGTTTATAAGGTAATAGCGGCTGTACGTTATAATCTGAATAAGCATCCTCGTGATGACGGTAATCGATTTTATCGGAGACATCTTTGAAGATAGCTTTAACCGGTTTCTCCCTGTTATCGGCAACCTTCTTTGGGATTACAACTTCGTTTATTTTATAAAAATGATTGGCTTTAACGCTGTCGATCAGACTCTGTTTTCCATCCGGCCAGGTAATCTTGATCGTATGATTGGAATTTTTATTAGCTGCAAAAACGGCAATTGCTTCTGACCCGGAAAGGTATCCACCTCCTGCAGTAATTTCCCTTTTCTGTGGTGCCGGACCTCCCGGACCACCCTTCAACTCGATCTTAGCTCCAATTGCCTGCGTATTAGGCCCTTTTGCGGATAGTTGCACCATAATTCTGGAAGAGGCTGCCTTATTCTCATAGATCAATGCCTTTTGATTCATTCTGTTAATGGCAAGATCCAAATCACCGTCATGGTCCAAGTCAGCCGTTGCCAACCCCTGGGAAATGTTTTTTTCCTTTAGCCCCCACTGCGAACCCTGCTCGGTAAACGTAAGGTCATGATTATTCCGGTACACTTCATTTCTAAGTCGCAGAGGGGGATACGGATCCAAATTCTTTTTCCCGGCTAATATGGGTTGAGTTTTGTTGCCACTCATAAACAGTCGATGAATAGCATCCATATCCTGCACATCGAAGGTGAATCCCGTATTTATAAAAACATCTTGGTAGCCATCCAGATCTACATCCATAAAACGGGTGCCCCAAGACCAGCCCGAAGCTGCAAGACCGCTAAAATAGGAAATTTCGGCAAACGTATTATCTCCTCGGTTCAAGTACAGCGAATTACGATTATATTGAGGTTGGTAACTGCTCTGATCTACTTTAGAGGGGTATGGATCATCGGGCGTAAATTGGCGAAGTCGCTTGTTGTGGAACCGGCTCAACATTTCGGTCACTAAAATATCCTCATGACCATCCCGGTTAATATCAGAAAAATCGCCGCTCATCGAGGAGAAGCTATAGCTGCGAATTCTCGAAGGACCAATAGCTTTAAATTTTCCCTTACCCTGGTTGATCCAAAGTCGATCTGGCGTCCAGAAATCATTGCAAACATATAGGTCCGGAAGTCCGTCGCCATTTACGTCATGGAACTTTGCCGTTAATCCCCAATCGGGATAAAAACCTTCAGGATTGCCTTGTGAATCCAGAAATCTTTGCGTGATATTTTGAGCTTTTATAAAGGTCCCATTCCCTTTATTCAGAAAAAGCTCGTCCCTTTCTCCCAATTCCCGTTTCATAGGGCCGCTTCCGGATTGGGTAATGATATAATGCTTGTCGAAAGGGGGGCGTACAACGAGTGAATCACCTACTTTTTTTGCTATATTCTTTAACCTAAGCTGGTCCTGATTAAAAATTTTATTTGCAGCTTTTTCTTTGTAACGAGCAATATAGAGATCCAAATCCCGGTCTCCGTCAATATCGGCCAGCGTCATGGAGGTACTGCCCTTAGCCGAATCAAGTCCACTATTTTTACTCGATGTAAAATGGCCTTTACCATCATTCAGATATAATACATTCTTTTTATGTACAGATGAAACCAGCAGATCCAAATCCCGATCGCCATCGACATCAGCAAAAGTGGCGCCTGTCGAATAAAATCCCTGATGAGCGACTCCAGACGACTTTGTAATGTCTTCGAACTTCCATCCTCCCAAATTTTGGTATAAATGGTTCGGTCCATCTAGCTGAGTAAAATAAAGATCCGTCCAACCATCGCCGTCCACATCACCCGCTGCTACTCCGGAGCCATTCAGATAATAAAAATTGGTTTTCATATCCGTTTTCGACAGGTGATTCACAAATTTTATCCCAGATTTAGATGGCGTAATTTTATGAAACCCCACGGTTTGGCCACTGTTTACACTCAACTGAGCCCACTGGTATCCCTTTTCTTTATGCCATTTTAATTCTTTTTTTGAAGAACAACCTGCTACAAGAAACACGAAAAGAATGAACTCAAAAAAAGATATTACGTATTTCATTAAGTCGAGTTATTAATCATTCACTAATTGCAATAAATAACTTGAAAAACTACATCTACTAATCACAGATAGTCATTTTTTAATTAAAAAAGCAAGGAGGAGAATATCCTCCTTGCCTTCAAGAAGCTTAACTCGTGAATGTTCAAACCACTCTCACGAGTGTTATGATACTACCACTGCTCATCGGGTATCCCACCAAACGGTCTTCAGCATAACGTCTGCATTCATTGGCAATCCAAGTTTTTTCACCTGATCCGAGTTATTAGACAACTCCGAGCCCGGCCATGGATACCTGCGAGGTATGGAATTAAAATTAGGCTCTACATTATTCGGATTTTTCGACGGTGATAGCGTTGGATACCCCGTCTTACGCCAATCATTCCATGCTTCGGGATGCAGGAAATTGGCTATGTATTTCTGCGTGATGATATCCCGTAACGGATTACTGCTGGAAGCCAGATTTGTTCTGTTGCTAATATAAGTTGTGATCTTAGAATCTGCTACACCCAATTCCTCCATATCGGCACGAATACCCTCGCGATAAGGTTGATCAGCTGCAGATGGTCCTTGCGTTATAAGCTTGGCTTGGGCTTCTAAAAATTTGGCCTCTGCATAATCCATCAATCGCCCCGGAGCTGCAGGTCCTGCAAAAGCAGTTCCGATGGATGAAACGCTGTCGATGGCCGTCCCCGGTGCTCCATTTTCGTGGCCCACATATGGCTGGCCGGCCGGATGTTTGGCAGCTTCCTGAACTTGTATCGGAAGCCTTGGATCATTTAACGATTGGAGCATATTGATATAATGGGCAGACATCTGTAGTTGTTCAGAACCTTGCAAGGTACGATACCAGGGGTTTCTTGAACCACTCTGATCCATATACGGAAATTTTGCATTATCATCATTGCTCTGGAAGCCTTTTGAAAGAGCATCGAGCGCAGCCTGGGCCCGCTGCTGTTTCTTATTATCGGGAGCCTCAGTCAACCGCATCAATAACCGCGCCTTTAGCGTATATGCGAGACGGCGCCATTTTTCCATATCTCCATTGTAGATCAAATCATTGGCCCCCAAAGTCCGAGTTCCCCCCTTTTCAAGAGCCGCGATGGCTTCATCAAGCTTACTCATAAGCTTTGGATAAATATCCTTTTGTGAATCGTAAGCTGGAGTGGTAACACTTGGATCAAATGCCTCGGAATAAGGAATATCCCCGTATAGATCGGTCATCATCGACATGGTCCAGACAAACATTAATTTGGCCATTCCCTCGTAGTTAGAATACCCCTGTTTCTCAGCATTCATATAAGCATGACGAGCATTCTTTGCCAGAGTCGTGTAACCTTCATCCCAAACCGAACTAAATCCGAACCACGGCTGCCCCAACTGATACCAGTCAATATCGTAATAATAGGGAGAACCATTTTCGGATATTTGCTTGGTAAAATCAGCACTTACAATTCCCGGCCAGCTGTCATTCATCTCGAAAGAAAATCCAGCTATTAGCGGTGGTAACTGCATCCTGACCGGTGCTTGTTCCGGGCTGTTTGGATTATGATTAACATCCAGGTAATTATCACAACCGCTAAAAAACACCAACAGTACAACAATAAGCCCTCTGATAAGATATGTTCTTAATGATTCTTTCATAATAATCCTCTGAGTAATTTTTTTGTTCTAAGATATTCTATCATCCAAAAGTTCAATTAAAAGCCCAGCTTTAAATTGAAGAGTACACTTCGGCTTGTAGGGGTAACCCATTGATAATATCCATTACCACCATTTGCCGTACCATATAAATTCCCCTCAGGATCACCATAAGAGAAATCAGATTTTATCCAAAGATTCCTCCCTGTAACGGTAATCGAAGCCGTTCGTAACGGGGTTTTGGAAAGGAATGCTTTGGGCAATCGATATCCGAGTGAAACCTGACGTAATTTGATATAACTAGCATCTTCGACTTGGTTTTCGTGAGTTGAAGCATAGCGTTGCCAGAAATCTTCATCACGTAACAACTTTATATCATTGGGCTCTCCGTTACTTTTCTTAACTCCATCCCAGACATAGGGCTTGATATACCCTTTTTTATTGGGATCCGTCATTTGTGTACCCCGCTGCTCGGTAATTTTGGCCATTCCATAACGGATGGTATAGTTAAGATCAAAATTCAGTATATCTCCACCTTGTTGAACGTCGAATAAGCCTGACAGAGAAAATCCTTTGTAATGGAAGGTCGTTCTCAGGTTACCCTGCCAGTCTGGCTGAATATTCCCTATGGTTTTTTGCTGATCGGTAGTAACCGGGAAACCATAACCATCCTTATTCGGATCATCCTGTATAATATATTGACCTTTATCATTCGTCTTATATCCGTATCCCCGGATAATACCGTAACCCGCTCCTTCCTGAGCTTGTATCGACGGCCATGCATAGCCTGCCAAATACAGCCTGTTAACCCCCGGGGCAAGGCTTACTACTTCGTTTTTATTTTTGGACCAATTTACAGTTAAATCCCAGCTAAAATTCTTGGATTGAATCACCGTACCATCCAATGCTACTTCAACTCCTTTATTTCTGATATTTCCAGCATTACGCAGCATATTGGTAAATCCTGTACCCGATGCGACCGGGGTTGAATATATCTGGTCTCGGGTAGTCTCGTTATAATAGTCCGCATCAATTGTAGCGCGCCCTCCGAAGAATCTTAGGTTAATTCCAACTTCATACGATTTGGTCAATTCTGGCTTTAGATTGGGATTACCCAAGGTATTACTTTGCAAATACCCACTCACCCCGTTATATGGGAAGTCTAACGAAGTGGAATTAGCTTCATACCATTGGGTAAAGCTGGCCGAATTATAATGCGTACGAAGTGAATATACCGGTGCGTCATTACCTGTCTCAGAGATTGAGGCGCGAATTTTACCGTAATAGAGGGGATCGTCCGATTCTAATCCCAACAAATCAGAGAAGACAAAACCCAAGCTGGCTGATGGATAAAAGTAAGACCTATTAGATTTTGGCAGTGTTGATGACCAGTCATTTCGCCCGGTAAGTGTTAAGAAAAGATAGTCGTTGTAACTCAAGACTGCCTGTGAGTACAAGCTCATCAATCGTCGCTTGGATCTATATTGATTTCCATCCAACCGGTTAAAATTCGATATGTGGAAAAAGTCAGGAATATTTTGATCATTACCATACAATATGTCATAGCTGTGATCTCGAAGATTGAAATTATTACCTATTTGTCCGCTTATACTGAACTTGTCGGTAATAGGTACCTCCTGCAGATTCAATATTAGATCAGAATTAATTTCTGATCGAACAATCTTTTCGTCGAACATACTTCCATCATGCTGGTAACGCTGTCTTCTATTACGATGCTCATATCTTGAATCAGTATATTTATCTAGCCCTACACGCTCGGTAATATCCAGCCAGGACGTAATATCGTAGGTCAGTTTTTGATAAAACATGATACGATCAACATTACTGTGAAAGCCCGTTTCATTGACTTGCCAGTAAGGGCTGTCTTCAGATTGGCCGTGTGTTATATTCGTTCCATCCGGATACTGGTAAGGCTTCATCTGAAGATTAATGGGCCAGACACGCGTGGTGCGTGCAGAAGAGACCCAGCCATTACGCTGCCAACTGTTGGTTGTATTGACATACGTTGCCCTCGTTTCCGACTGAAGGTTGGGCATAAGATCAGCATCTACCTTTGCATTTAGTGTGGTACGTCCCAACCCTGTGGTAGGAGTAGTTCCATTCTGATCAAGTCTCGAGGCAGAAAGCATATAGTTTATATTTTCGCTGCCCCCCGAAAAGTTTATTGAGTTCTGAGCAAGTTCACCGGTCTGGTAAAAGTTTTTCAAATGATTGTAAACGGGAATCTTATCTACGCCCAGATCATTAAGTACCTGCTGACTCACCTGATCTTTGCGTGGCCCCCAGCTGTTATAAACCTGTGGACTATTTCCAGGAAATCCCGGTTCCATATAACCGCCCCGATTTGCCGGCAGACCATTCGCAAAATATCCTTGCTCACCAGACAAATACTGATCCTGGGTACCTTCGATTAAAGCCTGGTCAAACCTTAATTTTGAATGGAAATTAATACGAAAATTATTAGATGGGTTCTTCGTAGTAATAAGAACTACCCCATTTGAGGCACGAGCACCATAAAGAGCGGTGGCGCTGCCCCCTTTAAGAACCGTTATATCCTTAATCATACTTGGATCAATATCCAGTGCACGGTTACTTGAACTACCGGAATAAAGAGCAAACTGCCCCGGTATTTGATCCTGTGCATTACTAATAGGAACACCATCTACTACAAACAAAGGCTGATTATTCCCGGTAATAGAATTTGCTCCCCGAATTACAATACGAGACGCTGAACCCGGCTGACCGCTGGAACTGGTAATTTGAACGCCGGCGGTTTTCCCAGCTAATGATTCAACGACTCCAACTTCCGGAGCATCTGTAACATCTTCTCCGCTTACCTTTTGAACCCCAAACCCCAGGCTCTTTTGACTTCGCTTGATCCCTAAAGCGGTAACAACCACTTCTTGCCCCTGATAGGTTGTAGGTACCAGTTGAAAATTTACTTCAACCGTTTCACCGCTCCCCACTTCAACGGTCTTTTGTTTTTTGTCATATCCAATAAAAGAAGCAGTTACGGTATATTGTCCCGCAGGAACTTCATTAATTTCAAAATTCCCTGAGCTATTGGTAGCAGCTCCTAAAGCCAAAGACTGGATACCAACATTGACACCCGGTAACGGATTCGAAGTAGTACTATCAATTGCGGTACCTTTTATAGTACCCGTTTGTGCCCTCGCATCAACGCTAATTAATGCGAGAAAAAAAATCATCAATGTAGCTATTTTTCTTCCCATCACATTTCCCCTTTTTCTTTTAAGATTAAAGTTTAGCGCTTTCATCTCTTTTAATAATTAAATGTGACAGGCTCTTTTATATACCATTTTTTTGTTACATCGTGATACTAGGTTTGCAAAAAAGACTTTCCCTCCTGTTTAGTTATCGTAATTTTTATTACGAGATAATCTCTAAGTCAACAATTAAAATTATTACCAGCCTACTTAAATAGAGGTATTTTTAAAAGACACTTACCAAACACATTGCTTTTTTGAGAGGAATACAACTTATAAATATAAGTCCATTTATTAACCTAAAAAGGAGTGTGATTTTCATTGATTTTATGATCATCCTTTAAAATTGCACAAACTTTAATTTTTTTAATGATCTACACGCACAAATCTCTTTTAAAATTTAAACTCCCCCAACTACCAATCACTATTGGGGTGAATGAAAAAATTTCATTCACTTTTATAAAATATTTTCAGAAAGTATGAAAATATTATCATATTGATCTCATCCCTTTCAAATAGGCCATTTTTTGTATTTATTTGATATTGATATTGCTTTATAACCGTAGGGGACAAAAATTTAGTATTATGACTAAAAGCAAATCTATCTACTTCAGAATCCCAAAAATTGACAAGGAAGGGTTTGTAGTACAGTATGATGACTTAGATCATTTTTATAACCAATTACATCATCATCCGGAACTACAGCTTATCTATATTATTGAAGGTGCGGGAGACTTGTTTGTAGGGAACTCAATTACTCCTTTCGAAGCAGGGAATCTTTTTTTAATCGGATCTAATCAAAGTCACATCTTTAAAAGTGATCCTGAATATTTCCAGGAAGACACTAATAAGAATGCCCGATCCATTTCCATTTTCTTTAATATGGAATCACTAGGCGATGGATTCTTTGATATTACAGAAACCATCGCCATTCGCAATTTGATAAATCGCGCTGCTCGTAGTATAGAATTCCATTCCGAAACTGCCCAGAAGTTTGGGGACCGCATGGAACAACTTATAAACATTACCGGCTTTGATCGTTTTCTCGAAATATTATCGTTATTAAATGACTTGGCTAAATCAAATAATTACGATTATTTGACAGCTATGAGTAATTCATCGCCTCCCTCTGATAAAGAAAGTGAGCGCATCAATAATGTAATTAATTACATCCTAAACCATTATAAGGAAGATATTCCTTTGCAGACTATTGCCGAAGTGGCTAATTATAGTAAGGCTGCATTTTGTCGTTTCTTTAAGAAAAGAACTCGCAAAACATTCTCGGAATTTTTGAATGAGGTTCGGATATCTCAAGCCTGCAAACTTCTAAGAAATAGCGACCTTAATATATCACAAATTTGTTATGAAAGCGGCTATAACAACGTTTCTAACTTTAATCGTCAGTTCAAAAAGCTAACAGGTACGACCCCAAAATCATACTCAAAAAAATATAAGAAACTAGCCACAACCCCCCATGCAATTGGATATTCAGAATGAAAGTTAAAATATTCAATAGTAATATTAGTTGTTCCAGAGGTTTATTTATTATTTAGAAACTCCTAATATGATTTTTACAACTTGTTTCTCTAAGGGAATCACATACGCTCCTCTTTTCTGCTCTAAGTTCTTTTCAGGTTTAATATTACCCATCTCTTTTTTAAGGGCCGGCTGACGAATACGCAAGAGTGCATCTTTCGTGAATTGTGTCCCTGCATCCAGCAATATTTGCACCTGCTTTGTCGTCGGATTGTAACGGACTTCTTTGAACTTGCCGGCGTCAAGCGTCAGCCACAATCCAACAGGGGCTAGATATATGCGGGACTGAGACGTATCTAGCGGTTTCACGGAAATCCAGTTTCCTTCTTTTTTGAGATTTCCACCAAATGCCAGCCATCCAAATTCGGGATGATCTATTATGTAGGTTCCAGTGTTTATAGCATGCCCGAAAAAGTTGGACCCATAATCTCCGGAGTAACCGTCGATTTTTAGGGTTGAGGGGAATGCATGAAAAGCCGACGGTCCGAAACCGTCTTTAGTAACGTTGGAAATAGCTCCCATTAATCCACCATAACCAACACGCAGAAGATAATAATCATCCGGATGGAATCTATATTCTGTCAGTACAGGAATAGCATTCAGTCCGGAACCATAATGATGAAGCTGACGTTCGAGTCGTCTTGTTCTACCGGCAAAAAGGAAATCCCAATAACGGCGGGCACTGCCGTTGTATCCCCAGTGAGGGACGGTAGGCATGTACCCCAAAATAGCATCAAGCGTAACCTTGGCTTTGGCATCAAAACCAAAGTATTTACACCAGGCATACACTTCTTCCTGCCCCGTTGAATCCCATGGCATCTCACTGCCAAAGGGGAATGGCTTGGATTTCCATACATCCGCCCGTTTTCGCATCGTCTTTTCATAGGCCTGCGCCCTGGTATCCCAATCTTCGCGCTGAAGATCCTTTAAAATTTTCAGAAAGACCGTCCCTTCCATCTGACCAAATTGAGCATAGTGCGGGGCATATTTGACCATGGCCTGTGCCGTTTGATAGGCATGGTCCAAATACCATTGCCAGGGATGATTGGTTACCAAACCTTCGTGATCCCGAGCTAACCGGTAAAGCACCCAGTACGCCGCAGCTACGTGTACGTAATTATAAGAACGCCCCACTGAACGAGCTTGCTTACGGCTCCAGCTCGACCAACCACCGTAATGAACATCTTCGCTATAAGTTCCCTTGGGCATGCTGTCAGGCTCGTAATAAAACATACTCTTTCGAACTCCATATTTACGATCGCCTTGACTATACTGGATTCCGCCCCACAAAGTGCTATCAACAAAGCTTTCCAGTTTCTTAATTTCCTCTTTCTTGGGTTGCACCAACTGCTTCATAATTGCAGCCAACCATGAACCGGCTCCACCTTCATCGCTCAATCCGGCAATCCACACCCGGTTGTCCTGGGTAACCTGTTTATTAGCCTCATAGTCATAGGTGATAACCGAGGGATCCCGATGGAAGGGATCATCTTTCTTGTCAAACCACTGTTTGGTGGTCAAAAAGTGTCCCAAATCTTTGGCAACCTGGGGCTGAGATTTAATCACCTTGTAATTGATCGACTGCACTGTTCCATCATCATAGGTAATGAGGAGGCGAGCACGTCCCCATTTTTCGCCCATCACTCCCAGCCATTTCCAACCATCTTTTGTGGTCTTGCCCCGGCTAACTTGTATAGCCCCGGCCGGTTCTACATCCAGTGACTTGATCTTGTGATCATATTTGAGAAACAGCTGAGCATCCTGTTCTTTAGGCAAAATATATCCCGGGATACCTTTTGCAACCGGACGATCATTTCGTGCCAGGGTCTGTTCTATGTCCTGAATCTTATCAGATAGCAAGAATTTAACGCCATACGTTCGGCTCTGCCCTGGTTTTAGCGTCGTTGAAGTTGGCTTATTCCACTGCTTGGCACTTTTCCATTCATTATTCGCATAGACTTTGGTATGAATCATCCACTCATAGAAACCTTCAAAGGTAATTCCACGCCGTGTAGAATCACTCAAAAGAGGTTTGTAAGCCTCAAGCGGAGTCTTGTTTTCTGGAACAACTACAAGGGACGGCCCATGTCCGTTCAAGCGAGTGACTTGTACATAACCAGCATCACGACCAATGTACGGGTCATAAAATGAGCACTTGGCGTGGGCTTCGGGTAGCTTTCGGCCGGTTAAAATATTGTTGAACACCATCGGGATTCCTAGTCCTCCAATTTGAACAGGCTCGTCGCTTGTGTTCTTTAATTCAAAACTGAGAACAAGATGTCCATCTTCTATTTTCCAATATCGTCGAACCTGTAACGGTATATCATTTGGCAGCGTGGGATTAAGCAGGGCGCCGGCTAGCACTGGAAAAGAAACGTCTAACGGCTTGACATCGGTTCGATGGGTGGCCGTGACGTAATCTTTCCATTGGCCGGAATCGCCTTTGCGCAGCCGTAAAGTGATATCCCCAAGATGATAATAACCATCTCCATTACGTTTCTGCAACCAGTCGGCCGGGGTAAAGTCAAATCCATCTGCGCCCTTCGGCTTCAATCCCGCGATGGTCTGGGAAGCCTTTACCAGTTTCAGATGAAAGTTAGGAGTTTCAAAATTCAGGAAGCCCTGATCGAGCCCGAGTGTGGGTACCGGCCCTTTCTTTTTGTTCCGTTGCTGGGCATATGTTTGCGCTTGTAAACCCAATATTAACCATAAGACTAAAAAACTATATAGAAGATGATATCTTGTTCTTCGCATTGTAAAGGACCATTTTTGAATTTAAAAATTCCCGATTGAAAATTACTTGATAGCTTGCAATTTGTTCGGAATGTGCATTAACTTTTTAAAAATATTGGTTACAATTATTTCTGATATTTTTTAATCACGACTGTGCTTTCATCGGAGGTAAGCGGAATTTCTACGACTTTTTTTGTGGAATCATTAAAATCGAGTGTGTGTTTCACCTCTCCATCCTCCAGGATTCTGTAATTGCCCGACAATCCGGAAAGATTCATTTGGGCGTGATGTGTAGAACCGGGGTCTGTATTTTCCAGCGTAAACGAAATTTGAGAAAGGTTGTCTCCTACCCTAACCGTTTTTTTATCAGCAAAATGGGCGTAAGACAACTCAATATGAACCCGCTGGTTGTCGCGAAGTATATCAAATCGCTTGCGGACGCCATCTTTGGGAACAACATCAACCACATTTCCTTCTTCTGTGAGGCTACCACCATAAGCAGTCATGCCAAAAATCGGGTCATCCACTAACACGGTAGTTGCCGCTCGCAGATAGCCTGTGAACCCAAGGTTAATCTCACAGCTATAATACCAGGAGCCTCTGCCATGCGGCTGGCCAAGCCAGTTATGACCATAAGCCAAAGGTTCAAATCCTCCCCCGGCTCCCCCGTCATTCACTTTGCCCGGAAACCAATACCCATAATTGCTGGCGGCGGTACCGGTATTCATCAAGGCCCAGGAACTTAGCTCTGAGGCATAAGCCAATCGCAGATATTTATATGGAGTAGTTGCATAATGTAAGGCGTATTCCAGAATTGACCAGCCGCCCATCTGTGCCATGTAGCTTAAGGTGTACCTATCGTTGCCCCCGCCCCGGTAATCACTGCCGTATATATAATATGCTTTCTCCACCCAGCCACGGCTCCCAACATTCAGGGCATTCTGTTGCTTCATAAAGCTCCAGGCCGAATCTTCGGATACGCCCAACGGCAATAAAGGATTTTTATCCGAACGGCCTGCATGTTTCATAGCATAATCCGCAAAAGCATAGGTTGATTCAAAGCCGGTGGTATCATAGGGGTATTCAGATCTGAACATATTGGCCTGCCCGCTAAGGAAATAAGCTACTTTTCGTTCCCAGTGCATCCGCAAGCGGTCAGCCTTGACTTGCCACCCTGCAGATTCCAGCTCCTTGACTAGACTCAGAATAGCTACTTCGTTATAATTGCCCGTGTGGTAGGGAGACCAATGTATTACTTCCCTGGGATACAGGTAGTAAGCCATGGCCGTACCATAGGCTCGCTGCAGATATTGCTTCCAATTTAGCTGGGTGTTGATGCTATTATGATACCGGGCAATACGGTACATGCTCAAATACATCTGTATGATGTGCGGGTAATCGTAAATTCGCCAAATATGCATTTTTCCCCTGGGCCCCGGGTCGGAACTTTCGCGGTTTGCCTTCCAATCAGGGATTCCATAAATCGCATAAGGATAACTTTCATCGGTTGTCATTTGCAGACCGCCCCATACAAATTTGCTGATATATTTATCCAGCGCATCTACTTCTTTTTGATTGGGAAAAATGACATTCTTTTTTGCCAGAAAGGAGGGACGAGAAAGTGCCGGATCATCACTGGCGACCATATAACGGCGACCTTCGGGGATGTTATAAATGTCGTCCGGTGATAAAAGCACATCATCTTTCATATCCCAGTCGCTAAATAATCCATTGTACCATTTTTGGGGATTGTCAATTTGTTGCCGGTCAACAAGAAATCGAGCCCGTTTTTTAATAAGCGTCTCGATAGGTTGGGTCACAAAGAATTCCAGATACATATGCCGGCCTTTGTCATAGCGAACCGTAAGTTTATTTTCGCCTAATTTCTTGAAATTGATGCTATACAAATGAAAGCCCTTTTTCTCTCCAAGAGCTTTGATAGTAGTTTTTTCGGGGAATTCGGCTTCGATTTTATCAATCGAATATTTATTTCTTAAAGCAATCTTCGTGCTGACATCATTGGGGACCGTCATCCCCGGCTCTACATAAATATCAAACAACCCATTCTCATAAAGTTTTTGACGGATATCATCATATCCCGAAGCCCACTGGAACCGAAAGCCTGCCTCCCAGCTTTTACCTGGCTGAAGAGTAACACCGGTGTGAGGTTGACGCCAGCTACCGTCTTTCTGGTGAATAACTTTTTTCTGTGCCAAAGAATGAATATAGGCAGTATAAATAGAACGTCCCTGCCTGTTTTGAGTATGAGTACTCTCATCATAGTACTCCAATTGGGTATCGCCCATGGGGGTCATCAAAAGGTATGGCGGCTTTGCATTACATCTTGTCCAAAAGATATACGATTGATTACCTTCGATCATCGAATGACGAATCACACGTTTATTATATGTTACGCTTGCCCTGGAAGACCAGTTATGATTCATTGGAAAAGGCACAGCTATGTCACCGACTTCTAACGGACGCTCATCACGATTTTCCAATTGTAATTGCCAAAGCAACTCATCCTTAACGATATCAAAAGAAATCGTGAGCACAAGGTCCTGATTCTCGGCCTTAACTGTGTATTTTCTGTCATTCTCATCCCAGGTATATTTCAGGGATCCCTCCTCGGCTTGATGACTGGTGGATAACATTTTCCAATCGCCGCCGGATTTTCTATACCTGATGATGACATCGCCAAATCTTTTACCCGCCGATATGTAATCGGTATCAAAGCGGTCATTTTTACGTTTGAGACTGGTGATAGCTCCTTTTTTAACTGCCAATACAAAAGGGGAAGACGAACTCTTTACCATAACGGAGTCTTTAGTACTGTCAGCATAAGAACGGCTTGCGTAAAAAATGCCAATAAGGAGAAAGAGGTAAAGTATTTTGCCAATTTTCTTATTCATAGAACCACTGGAACTTCGCAAGTTTGAATTTTCTATTCATCTCATTCTACCGTTTTTAAATCCGGTTAATATTAACGGGATCTCAATCGGGCCTTACTTTTATAAAAAACATCCATAGGGATATGATGGGTGGAGGGATATACTTCGGCCAATAGTTTATAAAGTGCAGGATCATAAGCTTTCAGATCCTGTGAGGAGAGGATATCCACATCCCCCCTTTTATATTCCATATTCGAATTAAACCAAAACTGCGTTCCCTCGGCCCAGTATTCTTCCACTGTATTTGCCGCGTAGCTATTTTTCCAGAGTCCTCTTTTCATGGCCTGCCGATAGGCCTTTTCAATAGCTTTTGCCAGTGGCTTATCCACCGATCGGATAGCCCGGTGGATACCATGACTAAACTCATGTACCAAAATATTCTCACCAAAATATTTGGTGCCGGGATATCCCAGAATGTTCTCTTCAGCACAAGTCGTATATCTTCCCCCCATCCCGCGAGCTCTTTTATTCCAGTACTGCGCAGCCGTCATATTAGCGATACGATCGTAATGAGCCCGCTCGTAATCTGTCAGCCGCGGGTCGTCTCTCAACGGCTTTTTCCAGTTACGCTGCTCGGGCAGGTCCATAGTCGAATCCGTGTCAGCCATCACCCCTACCCGGAAGCCTACTCTTGCCATCTCCTTTCGAAGATCCGGCCGATTGGATAGCATATAGAGTACGATATCCCTGGCCACCAACAAGCCGGTATCGGGCACATCACCGGAAGCGGTAATGGGAATACCTTCGGCATTGGTATATTTTTTATAAAATGGATCGAGATTTAATGAGTCCGGAGGCTGCGTTACAGTCGCCTTATAATAATCAGTTATCAAGGCATTAGCAGGCTGGGCACTACCTTGTTGAACCCCTGTCAGTCCCGCCGTAATAAGTACACATCCAAAAAGTAAAACACGCCACCATTGCGCATAATTTATCCAGCGATACAGTGAGTTAACTGTTAATTCATTTTTGACAAGCCTTCCATTCGGAAAAAAACGTTTGAATTTTTTCATCGGTCTATGCTTACTATTTTACCCTGAATCTTAAGATTACCGCACTGATAGCCGGAATCTGAATACTATTGTCCTTAATTTCGACCGGTTGATTCATCGCTTTCACAGCATCCTTGTTATCGGCACTGTTATAAACCATATCATTTTTCCCAGTGACAATGGTGGCAGTTCCCTGATCTTGAATGGTTTTCCCAATCACTTTAAGTGCCAGTTTTTGCTTACCGTGCGTGGGATTTACTACTGAAACCGTGAGATATTTTCCGTCTTTTGTCAGACAAGCCGCTATATCAAAGGGAAGTTTCTCTCCTTCGACAGTTACAGGTATAGAACCGAAGTTATTCCGGTATGTTTTTAACACCACTCCTGTAGCAGCCAAAAATGAAGTCGTTGGGGTGGCTTTGATTGCACCAATTACATTAATCGTCTGGGCATAATTAGCCATAAAATAGACATCGGAATTACGCGACAATGCATTTATGCCAGCAGCAATTCCTAATGCATCGCGCAAGAAATACCTGGTCCCCAGCAATCCATAGACATGAGGCCCGTACCAGTAATTCCATTCATCCAGCACAATTGGGATATTTTTGTCCTGCAATACCTCCAGTTCTTTATTCATCTTACGATGCTGGCGGGCGATATCATTAATAGCATGGGGCATCTGCATTACATGAGTCATCAATCCACCCCCATGCCAATTCTGGCGATAAAAATGCTGGCTGATATAACTCATATAATCAGCACTATTTTTATACATCATTGCATTCCATTTTGGCGTATCCCCAACGCCGACTAAGCTGATATCCGGATCTACCTTCCACATGGCCTTGGCAACGCGATTGTGTTTCTTCACATACTTCTTTTCGGGCATATGTCCCAATTGCCAGTTCCCAAACATTTCGTTACCCACAGCAAAAAACTTGACACCAAAAGGTTTCGGGTGACCGTTTTGGGCTCGCCATTTACCCATCGGCGTCTTAGTAGAACCATTTAAATACTGTACCTCCTGGGCCGCCAAACGCGCCGTGCCAAGACCGGTATTAATGGCAATATAAGGTTCAGCATTCAATATGTTGCACAACTTCATAAACTCATGAAGCCCCACGTCATTAGACTCAACAGCCTTCCAGCGGTTCTTTTTATAATTTGATTCCCAGGCAAGATTAATTTTCGGCGGACGCTTATCGCGGTCGCCCACTCCATCTTTCCAATTATATCCGCTCACAAAATTACCTCCCGGCCAGCGATAAACCGGTGCATTCAGTTCTTTCATAAGGGCAATAACATCGAGACGGAACCCCTGGATATTATCGGCGGACATAAGCGAAGCCGTTCCAATACTGATCTCTCCCTTGCCATCCAATACAATCGATAGTTTGCCATTTCGGGTGGTAGATCCTGATTCAAAATTAAAATGATAGGTCTTGTAACCCTGCGTTAAAGAATCAATCTCAAAAGTATCACGCTGATTATTTGTATCTCCCCATGACAAGGATACCTTTATTGGCCGTTGTACTCCATTGCCGGCCAAAACGATTCTGCCTTCGTATTTTTTTCCACTTTTAAGTGCTAAATTTTCCTGGCTTAGAATCGCATTAGCCTTTGAGTTTTCTATCATTACAGGCGAATACTTACCTGTAAAAGCATCCAATGAATCAATACGCAGCTGGGATGAATCTTGTGAACTATATTTCCAAGGAGAATTTCTGGAATTAGGCTTAAAATAAAATTTTCTATCCTGTAGCATTTCCGCCCAGATGCCTCCATAAATCGAGTTGCCCATCTGTTCAATAAATTGCCCATACACATATTTGGAAAGCGGGCTTTGTTTCTGAGATAGATTGATTGTTATAGAAGGATTCATGGAAGTAACCGAAACCCTGGTCAGCTCAATGTCATCGATCCATACTTTGCCTTTGGCTGGCCCCCGTTTGCCAAGCAAAAATTCCAGAACCATGCTGTCATCGTCGTATGTACTGAAGGTAACCTCTCGATGCGTCCAACCGTTAGTTCCCTGAAAAACACTATCTGGTTTAAAGGAGAATTTTCCGAGTCTTACGCCCGCTCCCGCTGACTTTCGTTTACCAGTGACTGACTTAGTTTTAATCCAAAAACTGAGCTGGTAGGTAGCTTTGGGCGTCAATGGCACTTTTTTATAATAGCGACTTACCGAAAAACTATCGGCTTGCATTACCAGTACAACATGATCGGAGCGAGAAGATTTCTCGGTGCCATAATGCGAAGAATCACTCCAATAGTCTCGATTCCAGCCTTTCGGCATTTTTCCTGCCTTGACCACCCTTTTAGGGGATAAAAGCCTAGTTTTTGGCTCTTGGGCCTTTAGGGGACTA
>DATFLI010000175.1:0-8035 GCA_035267805.1 Balneolaceae bacterium
CCGTTGCTTTTCGAACATTTTACCAGTCACGATTTCCTGCACTATATTTGTGACATCTACAAAATCCCGCAAGAAAACAGGCCGTCCAAAATAACCTCTCTGCTGGACTTTTTGGGGTTGTCTGAATTCGAGCACGCAAAAATCAACAAACTTTCCGCCGGCAGCCGCAAGAAACTTTCTTTTTGTGCAGCCATCTTAACAGAGCCTGCGATCCTGTTCCTTGATGAACCTTTCGAAAGCATCGACGTGATTTCTATCGGTCGGATGAAAACCATTCTCAACCGCCTGCAGGAAAAAGGAAAAACGATCATCATTACCAGTCATATTCTGGAGATCGTTGAAAATCTATGTGATGACATCGCCATCTTACACAAACATAAAATTATCGCCTACCTTGATTCCGAGAGTCGAAAAGAGCTGCAAAAAGATGCCAGCCTGAGCGAGATTTTTGAAAGCTATGTAGAGGTTGACAAGCCAAAAAGCGATGTACTTAAATGGCTTTGAGAATGACACTTACTTGCGGATTGGTTACATTACTACAAATGCCATAAAAAGGAGCACAGCATGAGTTCTCCAGCCGTTCTATCCGATAACACAAAAAATCCCGCCCACCGAAAAGGTTATTTTGAACGACTCCCTAATCGTGTACAGGATCTGCGCACCACCCGGCCGGATGTCTTTGAGGATGTCAGTTTTACAGAATGGAGCTCGCTGTCATGGGATAACCTTCAGCGCCCCTATAAAGTGGATAAATGGGCGGAAGGCAAAAAGCTCTGGGAACAGGAACACGGGGAACGGATGCCCGTCAAAGAGGGCTGGGAACATTTTAATCGCTCATTTCATCAACTCTTTCAGAAGGATGTGCCGGAGGAAAAAAAGGCTGCACGATCCGACATCTGGAAATCGCTGCTCAAACTTGACGTCTACGGAGCAACCGAAGCCTTGGAAGAACTCGTCCAGCTGCTAATCTGGAATAAGGTTCATCGTGTTGAAGATGCCATCTGGGATCCGCGCGGTAAACGGGCCCTGTTCGATGGGTTGGATGTCGAAAAGCCTGAGGTGCTGTTTCTTGGCGCTGCGGATGGTTACGAGGCAATGCAACTGCTGGCGCAATATCCCGGCGGACATGCGGTGCTTGTAGACTACGATATGTTCTGCAAGACCGACCGTTTTGGCAAATTTCCCGAGCAGTATCCTTTTTTAGGCAACAATCCCGCCACCGGCAACCATAAAATATATTACAAAGAAGACCTGAATATCGATTTTGTGGTGGATGATATCCGAAACCTTAAATACGGCAAAGAATTCGATATTGTAGTAAGCATTGGGCTGATTGAACATTTCCCCGATAAATATAAACCGGTGGCTTTCGATATGCATCGCCGATTCCTTAAGCCGGGCGGTTATGCCCTGCTGACAACCCCGCGCAAACAGTGGCGGAGCCGCGCTTTTTATACAATTATGAGCGATTATATGAACTATGGCTATCGTGAACTGATGGACATATACCAGATGGGGTTGTATGCCCGGGAAAATGGTTTTGAAATCCTGCGCGCCGGGTATATCAAGGCCCATAATGGACTTATCTGTAAAGTACGGTGATAAGAATATTGAACCACAGTTACGCAGGATGAGTACGTGCCTTGTTCGCTATTCTGAACTCCTACAATAGGATATAACCGGTTCAGGTTAAACTCCTATCTCGTATAAATAAAATCCTATCTTTTAGTTTGAATCGTTGAGCTCTACTTCTTGTTCTGTGCTACAAAGAAGGATAAATTCAAACAACGACTATGAAAGAAGTAGCCAAGCAGACAATATTAATTACAGGGGCAACGGACGGCATCGGAGAACTCACAGCAAAGAAACTGGCCGGCCAAGGAGCCCATTTACTGATTCACGGAAGGAATTCAGAAAAACTCGACCGGGTAGCTAAGGAAATACAAGAAGAGACCGGGAATCTATCCATTAAAAAATATCTGGCTGATTTTGCATCACTGGAAAATGTTCGCGAGCTAGCCGAAAAAGTGTTATCGGATCACCCCTCCTTAGATGTGCTCATCAATAATGCAGGGCTCGGATTTGAGGACGAACGTCAAGAGAGCGAGGATGGTTACGAATTGCGCTTCGCCGTTAATTATTTGGCTCCATTTTTACTCACGCAATTGTTGCTGCCTGCAATTAAAAAAGGAGCCCCCTCCCGCATTGTAAATGTAAGCTCCGCAGGACAACAGCCAATCGATTTTGACGATGTGATGCTCGAACATAATTATTCCGCGACCCGGGCATACCGCCAAAGCAAGCTGGCACTCATTATGTTTACAATTGATCTGGCTGAAAAGCTGAAAGATGATAATATTACCGTAAACAGCCTGCATCCGGGAACCTACCTAAATACCAAAATGGTACGAGAGGCAGACATCAATCCGCTTGGAAAAGCCGAAACAGGAGCTGATGCGGAACTCTACCTGGCTACAGCACCCGAACTTGAAAACGTCACAGGCAAATATTTTGATCGAAAAAAGGAATCACGGGCTCTAGACCAGGCTTATGATCATGAAGCACGGGAAAAATTGTGGAAA
This sequence comes from Balneolaceae bacterium, assembly GCA_035267805.1. GTDB lineage: Bacteria > Bacteroidota > Rhodothermia > Balneolales > Balneolaceae > Fodinibius. The sequence goes on from DATFLI010000175.1 coordinate 2,583, forward strand.
CGCGGCAAAGAGTGGACCGGGCTCAATGAAGATCATCGCTTTTAAACATTGCATTTATTACCAGGAAGCATAGATTGCTAAAGACCGACCAATCCCGGGAATGAAAAACCATTAAACGAAACCTGAGTGATTACCTTCCTTCCGGGGCTTTGATACCGAATGAATCCTGTATATGATCCAGTTTTTCTTGTTGTGAGGACGTAATCTGCTTATTGCACTCGGCAACAGCATATAATAATGCGAGTGTCACTTGTTTTTTGTGATGATCGAAGTTCTTACTGCCCCAAGCCACCGCCTGTTCTACGAGATCGTCCAGCTGGTCAGTGCCCAAAGCGCCGATGTATTCCAGCGTTTCCTGATAATAGGTTTCAAGGCTGTAATCCATGTCGGCCAATGCTTCTTTGACGGTTTGCTCTTCGCTGTAATCGATGCTGCCGTCAGCACCTTCGACCCACCAGATGAGCACATCAATTGCTTTTTCGTCGGTAAATTCAAATGACATATCAGTAAATAGTTATATTAAATGGCTTATTTAGTCCGCTGTTACAACAACCCTAAAAAAGTTTGGCTATCGTCTCACAAGCATCTTCGAGCATTCTTTGATGCTCTTTAGTTAACGAATCTTTTGTATGGGAATCAATATCGAGTTCTGCTACAAATTTTCCCTCCTTTTTGACCGGGATAACGATTTCTGCTTTTACATAAATACTACAGGCCAGGTAGTTGTCTGCTTTATTCACATCCTGGATCACAAATGTTTTGTTCGTCTCCGCTGCTTGTCCGCAAATACCCTTCCCAAACGGGATGCGTGTGTGCTCGGTCGGTTCCCCGACATATGGCCCCAGTACCAATTCGCGATTGGCTTCCGGGTCCACCAGGTAAAATCCAACCCAGTCAAAGACCGGGATTTCATCAGCCAGGAGCTGACAAATTTCCTGAAGTTTTTCCTCAAAAGAGGAATCATCAGACTCAGTGATTTCGCGAACCCGATTTAAAATTTGTTGTTTATTGGAGATGATAGGGTTGCTCATAGTACCGGTTCATTTCAAAATTTTATGAGAACCAAAATCTAAAGATTTAATTTGTCATTACGAAAGGTTCTGCCACTTTTTACCAAACTTTAAAAGCTTAAAAGAGCTTTCAAATAACCTCCGGTATCTCATAGATTGAATTCATTTTTAAACTGATGAATTTATTTAGGATTTCCGGATAATAAACGTTGTCAAAAGCTTTTAAAGCCTTCTCGCAATAGATTGGATACTAAAGAAAGTTCAGTATGACATGGAGGGATCTTACAAGGCATTTCTATTTTCATACTTCATAAACAGTTTGCTATCTTTGCATTTATGTTTCACCATATACTTAGCCAAAACAACTTCTTTTCAAGCTACCTGTCCGGACCGGGCACCTTGCTTATTGCGGTCTTTACGTCTATCATTTCAGTAGCTAATCCGCTTGCGGCCATGCCGGTCTTTTTGTCGCTAACCGAACATAATACCGATGAGGAACGCGCAAGCATCGCCAAAAAAGCCTCATTTTATATGTTTGTAGTGCTTATGATTTTTTTGCTGGCCGGCACGTTTATCATGAGTTTTTTCGGGATCAGTCTTCCGGGTATCCGGATTGCCGGCGGGCTCATTATTTTGCGGGCCGCTTATTCGATGCTGAGTCCCGACACCACCGAACGTAAGATTTCAGAAGAAGCCGAAGAAGCTGCTAAAACCAAAGAAGATGTCTCATTTACGCCCATGGCCATGCCCATGCTGTCGGGACCGGGCAGCATTGCTGTGGTAATCGGATTGGCTTCCCAGGCCAACGGAATTATGGATCTGATCATAATGACCGTTGCGATCGCATTTGTAGCTTTAATCTCTTACGGCGTATTGAGGCTGGCACCGTTTTCGGCAAAATATATTGGCCCTACCGGCATGAATGCCATCACCCGGATGATGGGTTTTATTGCCATGGCTATTGGCGTGCAATTTATTTTGAATGGCATATCTAAGTTTTTTGGCATTTGAGGCAGTAAAAAATGAAAGGGCAAAAGTGAAAAGGAGTTATGTGCTTTGTTTCATTTTAGAGAGCATAGCAAAAATTTCATTCATTAAGCTTTCAACTTGCGCAAGTTCTTTTCCAGATACAAAACCAAGATTTTTAGATATCTCCAATTGGGTGTCAACTTCAACCAATGAGGACCTGGCAATTTCATAAAAGCGGCTTCGCTCTCTCGATGAAGACCGTGAAGCTCCCTCAGAGATATTGGAAGGTACTGAAACGGATGCTCTTCTTAACTGACTTACAATCCCAAATTTTTCATCTGATGGATAGCAAGCAGTAATTGAATAAATTTGATTTACAAACCCTATACTTTTTCTCCAGACTTCAAGTTTTTTATGATCAAGATCTAACATTGTTTTGTAATCAGGTTAAAGGCCTAAATATAAGACCTTCTTAAAACCAAATACTTACAAAAATACTTGAGCATTCCCTTTTGCCTTTTCACTTTTGCCGTTTGCTCACTGTCCCTGCCTTTCCATAATCAGACGCAAACCGTCCAGAGTCAGCATCGGATCAACGACGTCAAAATAATCCGTATAGGAACCTACTCTTTCCGACAAACCACCTGTGGCAATAACTTTAGCTGATCCCATCTCGTTTCGCATACGGTCGATAAGTCCTTCCACCATGCATAAATGTCCCAATACCAAACCTGATTTCATCGCCTCCATCGTATTGGAACCAATCACATTCGTCGGGGGCTCCAAAGGAATCTGAGATAACTGGGCCGCTTTACCTACCAGTGCATCGATCGTCACTTTGAGTCCGGCACAAATGGCCCCGCCAATCATCTCTCCCGGATTTTGTACGGCCATCACCGTCGTGGCGGTACCGAAATCCACGACGATACAATTATCCTGAAATACCTCGTAGGCCCCCACTGAATCGGCAATAAGATCAGCACCCACGGTTTGGGGGCTGGCCGTTTTCACCTCGATACCGGTTTTCACCTTCCCGTTTAAAACCAACGGCTCGGTGTGAGATCGTTTTTCAAAAACTTCACAAATCGTCTGCGTTAACTGGGGCACTACGCTGCAAACAATGATTTGATTGAACTCCTTATACGAAAGATCAGCTTCTTCAAATAAGTTCTTAAAAAGCATCGCATATTGATCGGAGGTCTCATCGGCGTCGGTCTGAATACGCCATTGATGGTGCCACTCCCCATCGCGGGAAGCTCCGATTACGATATTGCTATTTCCGATATCCAGTGCAAGCAGCATAATATAGAGTGTGAATTGCTGTTATTTTCAGAACCAAAAATAGTTTGCCTCTAATCGACTTCAAAATTTGAATAATAGTTATCATTCCAATATGATCAAACAAGTTAATTATTATTCAAATAATAGTAGATGGAACCTTCAAAGCAACTTTTACGACTGTTTTCTTACGATAATTGGGCTAATGAACAAATACTCTTGAGCTTACAGGAAAATCCGAATTTTCAAGGTTTCGATAAAGCCATCGGCTATTTTGCCCATATTGCAGCTACCCAAGAGCACTGGTATAACCGAATTGAAGGGATATCCGCAGGCAAACTAAAAATATGGCCGGATTATGACCTGGCCCAATCTTTCCAAATTCTGAAAGACTATTCTGAAAGATGGATAGAATTAATCGATGCAAATCGTGAGGATCCGGATCGTATCATATCCTACAAAAACTCGAAAGGCACTCCCTACGAAACCATGCTTTCCGACATTCTGCATCATCTGATTATTCACGGTCAGCACCACCGGGCCCAGATCGCAAAATTGTTACGAAATGCAAAAATTACTCCACCGGCAACAGATTTTATCTATTTTAGCCGATCCAATTAGTATATTAACCACGGAAATTAGTAATTAAACCCATACGAGGCTCTATTCTGGAACCGATTAATCAATTTCTTGCGGCTTTTTCAAGTTTTATGTGGGGCACGCCCCTGGTAATTTTGTTATGCGGAGGCGGACTCTTTTTCATGGTCTATTCCGGGTTCGCTCCCTTCCGGTATCTCAAACATTCCCTGGAAGTGCTTACCGGCAAATACGATGATCCTGACGCACCTGGAGACATAAACCACTTTGAGGCTCTTTCGAGTGCCCTTTCGGCAACCATCGGGATGGGAAATATCAGTGGGGTCGCAGTGGCTATTACGGTAGGCGGACCCGGAGCCGTTTTCTGGATGTGGGTCAGTGCATTTTTTGGGATCGCCACTAAATTTTTCACCTGTACGCTTTCCATTATGTACCGCGGCGAAGACAGCGCCGGAGACATACAGGGCGGCACGATGTATATGATCCGCGAAGGACTCGGCGGTTATTGGAAACCCCTGGCTTACCTGTTTTCGCTGGCCGGCATCTTTGGCGCATTGCCTGTTTTTCAGGCCAACCAGATGACCCAGATACTGCGGGATGTCATCTACGTACCCAACGGCTGGGTTACCGACCAAGCGCACTTTTGGGGCGACCTGATTACCGGAATCGGCATCTTTGCCATCGTCTCTATCGTAATTTTTGGCGGGATTAAACGCATTGGTAAAGTAGCCTCGCGAATGGTGCCCTTTATGGTCCTATTATACCTGGGATGCGTGCTGGTTATTCTCGGGATTCATGTGGATGTGATTCCCCACTACCTGGCATTGATCGTTACCGATGCTTTTTCAGCGCAAGCAGCTATGGGCGGAGCAGTCGGTGCACTGATCGTTACCGGGTTCAAACGGGCCGCCTTCTCAAACGAAGCCGGTATCGGTACCGCAACCATGGCACACGGTGCGGCCAAAACAAAAGAACCCGTCCGTGAAGGACTTGTCGCCATGCTCGGTCCGGCCATTGATACGCTGCTTGTCTGTACTCTCACCGCGATGGCCATTCTTGTTACCGGCGTCTGGAAAGCAGGTGGCGAAAACGGAATTGCCCTGACGGCTTCGGCATTCAGTGAAGCGCTAGGGATTTTTGGTCCCACCCTGCTGGTGATAAGCGTCACCGTTTTTGCATTCAGTACGTTGTTCACTTATTCCTACTATGGCAGTAAATGTTTGGGATTTTTGGCCGGCGCCGAAAATCAAAAATATTACAATTTGCTTTATGTGGCTTCTATCGTATTCGGTTCGGTCGTCTCTATTGATGCTGTAATTAACCTCATTGACGGGATGTTTGCAGTGATGGCGATTCCCACGATGATCACTGCGCTGATGTTAGCTCCAAAAGTAAAAGAGGCTGCACAGGATTACTTCAAACGTATACCCACCTTTGAGGAATACGAAACAAATATTTTCAAATAAAATAAATTTTGGAGTACCATCCCTTCACAGCAAATAAGGATGGCTGAATTTGCCATCCGGGAAGTGTGATCCTTCCTGTTATGTCATAAGTGAAATTATTTTGATGCCTATTGAGCCCAGCTACATCTCGGTT
>DATFLI010000176.1:0-4645 GCA_035267805.1 Balneolaceae bacterium
TTCGCGTCATTTCGACCGGAGGTGAGTAGTGATGCGGCAATCCCTTGCCGTTGTTGGGGCTTATGGCTGTGGTTGCGGAAGGGGATCGCCCCGAAAGCATGCGGGATTCCTAAAGTCGCTTCGGCAAAAAGCGTCTCGCGATGACACTCATGATGTTCGCATACTTGCTACATACTCGTTCCCAACGTCCTCGTTGGGAATACTAACTTTGAAACTCCGTTTCAACTGAATAATGATACCACAGATTCTAAAGCAAATCGAATCATTCGTTTAGTTTTAAAGCGGAAGCAGAGCTTCTGTAATATAATTCCCAAAGGTACTATGGAAACAAGAAAAAGTATTGGAGCTGAGTTGCGTAGTTTGAATTGAAAATAGTTAACAGAAACTCAATATACTTATAGACATATTCTGTTTCATATCCACGGTTGGAAGATCCCTCACCCAAAAAGTGGATTAGAGATGACGCCTTTGCGTGATGTTTTTTTAACCTCAGCATCCTCTTCGCCCATTCGCGTCATTTCGACCGGAGGGAGAAATCTTCAAAGTAACCTATTCATTTCAAGACGCCGTTTTGAGAAGATTTTATTTCGAACTCACGTTAGATTATATAACGTGAATCCGCATAAGAAAAACGAAATTGTGATAAGCTTAGAAAAATAACATAAGCCACATACTTCTAAAAGCACACAGAGACAACGTTTGTACCATCTATGGGCTCCATGGAGGGGGCCATCTAAATCAGTCAAAAAGTGATTAAAAATTGTTGATTTCTGAAGTGAACAGTGCTCCGTACCCAACATTACTAATTGATTAATGTTCAATGATCATTGCTAAAATCGGCCGTCGTTATTACGGTACTAAAATCACTTTCCCAATGTTTTGCCGTTCTTCAATATAGGTATGTGCCTCACCGATTTTTTCGAACGGAAATGTGGTATCCACATAGGGTTGGATCCATCCTTCTTCAACTCCTTTGAGCAGTTCTTTCATCCAGCCACGTACTTTTTCACCTTCATTCCATAAATGACCCAGATTCATGCCAAAAACCGATCGGTTATTATCCAGAAGGGATATAGGATGAAAAAAGGGCATGCTAATCGCCGTTTTAAGCATCCGCAATTTTCCGCTTAAACCCGATTCCCCTCCTGCCGTGGAGACTCCGAACATCCCCAGCCTTCCGGTCGCCCGAAGCGCTTTATAACTTTTTCGCCAGTGATCTCCGCCTAATGGATCAATAACCAGTTCTACGCCTTTGCCGCCGGTTAATTTATCTACAACCGGGGACCAATCTTTAGTCCGGTAATCGATTGCATGATCGAGCCCGCGTTTTTTGAGGAAATCATGTTTCCGTCCACTCGCTGTGCCAATCGTTCGTGAACCAATGTGTTTGGCAATATCCAGAGCCGCAAGCCCGACTCCGCCGCCGGCATTGTGAATCAGAATCGTTTCTTCTTTTTTGAGGGCTCCCATGACCACAATCAAGGCGTAGGCCGTGAGGTAAATCACTGGAATGGCAGCCGCTTCTTCGAAACTGAGACGGGACGGCTTTTCAAACACCTGCATAGCCGGAACGCTGATCATCTCGGATTGGCCACCAAATCTTGTAAGCGCTACCACCTCCTTGCCAATCCAGTCGTCGGATACCCCATCTCCGGTAGATTCAACAATTCCGGATACTTCATATCCCATAACACAGGGCATTTTAGGCGCATCCGGGTAAAGACCCTGCCGGGCCAGAATATCTGCGAAATTTAATCCGGCGGCCTTAACACGGATAAGAATTTCTCCGTTACGAGGTTTGGGGCTTTCCATTTCTTTAATTTGCAAGACGTTTATCCCGCCACTCTTCGTTGTTACGATCTGTCTCATCAATGAAAATTATTTTTTATATGAATGCCAGCAACTTGAATGTAACTTTTTATAATGTAAATAATTAGATAAAATCTGTCCAAAAAAGTAAAATTATCTGTTTTTTCAGATTGGACGTGGATATCAATTAGAGGCTTGAATAGTGAAAGAATTTAAGCGTTCAGCTGTCAACTTGGATCATTTGATTAAATAATTTTGTTGCCGTGACAATGGTCAATAAATTTCTAATACGAAATCCGATCAATAACAATCCTGAATTTATTCTATCTTGTATTTAGATACGAAAATATTTATCAATGATTTATCGTTTTTGATTAACGAGATAACGATCATCGATGACTAACGATATTAACAGATGAGCAAGAGGGAGCTTTCGACACACGATTACGACTATATCATCATAGGAAGTGGATTTGGCGGATCCGTATCGGCGCTACGGCTTTCTGAAAAGGGATATAATGTTCTGGTACTTGAAAAAGGAAAATGGCTCAAAGCACGCGATTTTCCCAAAACCAACTGGCACCTCAAAAAGTGGTTATGGTTACCTTTATTGCGATTTTTCGGATTATTTAAACTTACCTTTTTCCGACATGTCGCTGTACTTTCCGGCGTTGGAGTTGGGGGAGGCTCGCTTGTGTACGCCAATACACTACCTATTCCCAAAGATCGATTTTTTAGTGCCAACAGCTGGTCACATCTGGCTGATTGGAAAAAAGAATTAGAACCCTTCTACCCTGTTGCTTTGAAAATGCTGGGAGCTAATCAAAATCCACAATTACAGGTTGGCGATTTGGCGCTAAAAAAGTTAGCCGGACAAATTGGGAAGGAAGATTCCTTTCAGGCCACTAATGTAGCAGTTTATTTTGGCGAACCTGGTAAAACCGTTGAGGATCCCTATTTCAATGGGAAGGGACCGCGTCGCAGCGGTTGTGTTTTTTGCGGGGGATGTATGTTGGGTTGCCGTTACAACGCCAAGAACACCCTGGATAAAAACTACCTTTTTCTGGCACAACAAGAAGGAGCGAAAATTCAAGCGGAGTCGGAAGTGTATGATGTTCAGCCAATTGATGGGGAAAATGGTAGCTCGGGTTATCGTGTGCTGTGGAAACGTTCGACCTCCATTTTCAAGGAAAAAGGAACAATTACTGCAAAAGGAGTCATCTTCTCAGGTGGGGTCATGGGTACGGTCAAATTACTGCTTAAATTAAAAACACATTCTCTTCCGAACCTGTCGGATAAAATGGGTAACGATATCCGTACCAATTCTGAAAGTCTCATCGGTGTGACCACTTACGATAAAAACACCGATTTTTCTGAAGGCGTGGCGATTGGGTCGATTCTTCATACCGATGATTATAGCCATTTGGAACCGGTGCGCTATTCAGCTGGTGCCGGGGCCTGGAGAATTTTAATGTCCCCTCTGGCTTTTGGCAAAAACTGGCTTATCCGTTTGAGTAAAGTCTTTTGGGATTTGATTCGTCATCCCATTAATAATGTAAGAGTTTGGTGGGTCGATGACTGGGCGAAACGAACGCAAATCCTGTTATTCATGCAAAGTCTGAACAGCACGCTTCGTTTTACCAGAGGCTTATTTGGAATGAAAAGTAAATTGTCGACCGGGAAACGACCGACTTCATTCATCCCTGAAGCAAAAAATCTCGCTGAACAATATTCAAAAATCGTTGATGGAAAACCTACCATGCTGCTCACCGAAACACTGGCCGGTATCCCTACAACGGCTCATATTTTAGGTGGCGCCGTCATGGGAAAAGATGCCACGGAAGGGGTGATTGATAAAAATAATCACGTGTTTGGCTATGAAAATATGATGATTTGCGACGGTTCTACCATTTCGGCAAATCCCGGTGTAAATCCTTCGCTAACGATAACCGCCCTCACCGAACGAGCGATGAGTAAAATCCCCCCAAAATAATATTTTTTATCTAACAGCTGAGTGCTGATCGTTGATAGCTATGAGCAATAAACTATCAATTGATCATTATTAATTACTCATTACTAATTGCTCAAAAGGTTTTCCGAACGTTTCGGCTGGTAAAATTGCTATTACATATATAGAATATGGAAATGCAGCTAAATCAGGAGATTATTATGGAAGGCCAAAAATTTTTGAATGCTATTCAACAAAAAGTGGCCTATGAGTCACTACAGCCCAAATTTCTTGGGTATAATAACGAGATTGATGAATTGCAGGATCTTAGAACCTTTTCGGCAAAATTGGATTTATCACGTTTTGCTACAGAACAAAAAGAAACATTTTATGATGAACTGGACAAAGCGACCGGCGAGCTGGAAGATGTTCTTTCATCTAACCGTAAAACATGGGGAACGGCACGGACGGGCATCAATATGTTTCTTCAGAATGCCCTTTATAACCGGTATTTGAGTGAATCCTATGATTTGTACCTGGCGGAACATCTTTATGAATTGCCCATAACGAAAAAAGCGGTAGATGGACTCCGCCGTTATGAGAAACAACCTCATTTGCCGGAATGGACCGGACTTGATCTGATGAAACCGGATATTTCCGAACAGTATCAAAGTTTTGCCAGTGATTTAGCAGATAATATGGGTGTATCCCGCGTTCATTTGCTAATGTTTCTATGGCCCGGATGGGATACCTGATGCTTCTCTAATTAATATGAATTGGACATTAGGAAATTAGGGAACCGGAATTCTCCCAAAATACCGATGACGATGGTCTACAGAGCCTGTGAAAAAAAAGAATGCAAGTGACAAGGCACCTTAATTTTTTAAT
>DATFLI010000177.1:0-3246 GCA_035267805.1 Balneolaceae bacterium
AGTCGCTTTGGCAACAGAAGCGGATATCGACAAAGCGGTTAAATCGGCGCGTAATGCTTACAAAAAGTATTGGTCGAAGCTTTCAAACAGAGATCGTGGAAAATATATTTTTCGAATAGCACGACTCATTCAGGAGCGGGCAAGAGAATTTGCAGTGATTGAATCGCTCGATGGCGGTAAACCTATCCGGGAATCCCGGGACGTGGATATTCCTTTGGCTGCCGCACATTTCTTTTATTATGCCGGATGGGCGGACAAGCTTAAATATGCTTTCCCGGGGAGAGATCCCAAGCCGCTTGGGGTGGCCGGACAAATTATCCCCTGGAATTTTCCTTTACTGATGGCTGCCTGGAAAATTGCTCCGGCTTTGGCAACCGGTAATACCGTTGTCATCAAACCGGCGGAAACGACTCCCCTTACTGCTTTAAAACTGGCGGAAATCATTCAGGAAGCGGATTTACCTCCCGGAGTCGTGAATATCGTTACCGGTGCTGGAAAGACAGGAGAAGCCATTGTTCAGCATCCTGATGTTAATAAAATTGCTTTTACCGGTTCTACGCAAGTGGGCAAAATCATTCAAAAATCATTGGCCGGTACCGACAAGAAATACTCGCTTGAGCTTGGTGGAAAAGGAGCCAATATCATCTACGAGGACGCCGCTATTGATCAGGCTGTTGAAGGGATCATAAACGCTATTTTCTTTAATCAGGGACATGTTTGCTGTGCCGGATCCCGCCTGTTTGTGCAGGAAAGTGTAGCTGATGAGGTCATCAGTAAGTTAAAAGACCGGATGGATACTTTAATCGTTGGCGATCCTTTGGATAAAAATACGGATATAGGTGCCATCAATTCGAAAGCCCAACTAAATAAGATTAATGAGCTCATAGAATCAGGGCTTAATGAAGGTGCTGAAATTTATCAATTAGAGTGTGATTTACCGGGTCAGGGATACTGGTGCCGGCCTACACTTTTCCAGGAAGTCTCGCAATCGCATCGCATCGTTCAGGAAGAGATTTTTGGTCCTGTATTAACCATTCAAACCTTCCGCACACCCGAGGAAGTCATTAAAAAAGCCAATAATACTCCCTACGGATTATCTGGTGGAATATGGACGGATAAAGGATCGAAAATTTTCCAAACCGGAAGTAAACTCAGAGCCGGCGTCGTCTGGTCGAACACGTTCAATAAATTTGACGCGACCTCTCCTTTTGGAGGTTACAAAGAGAGCGGAATGGGCCGCGAAGGTGGATTGCACGGACTTTTACCCTATTTGGAGTTGCAATAATGAGTAACAGAGTTAACATTTTGAAAACATACAAATTATACATCAACGGTGCTTTTCCCAGAACCGAATCGGGCCGTTATTTCATCATCAAAGATAAATCCGGTAAACAATTAGCCAATATGTGCCGGGCATCCCGTAAGGATTTTCGTAATGCTGTCGTTGCCGCCCGTAAGGCTTCTGATGGTTGGTCAAGTCGCTCTGCTTATAACCGCGGACAAATTCTCTATCGCGTAGGGGAATTGATGGAAGGAAGAAAAGAACAATTTGTGGATGAACTGACGGCACGGGGATACTCGAAAAGTAAAGCTGAGAAAGAAGTGGAAGCTTCAATCGATCGTTTCATTTATTATGCCGGGTGGTCAGATAAATATCAGCAAATTTTTGGAACCGTAAATCCTGTCGCTTCCTCTCATTTCAATTTCTCCATGCCTGAGCCAACAGGTGTAGTGGCCGTCATTGCTCCCGATGATCAACCGTTAATAAGTTTGTCAACCATGATAGCATCCGTCATTGTGGGTGGAAATACCGGAATTTTTCTGTCTTCGGAAACACAACCCATAACTGCAATTACCCTGGCAGAAGTCCTGAATTCTTCAGATGTGGCGGCAGGTGTTGTAAACATTCTTACGGGATTCAAAGAGGAACTTATCACTCATTTTTCATCTCATATGGATGTTAATTCGATCTGGTATTCAGGGACCGATCAAAATGCAAAAAAAACGATTCAGGAAAAGGCCTCTTTAAATGTTAAGAGAACCCATTTTAAAAATTTTATAGATTGGATGAGTGATGATGCGGAAAATCCCTATCTTATTTTAGATTTTCAGGAAATAAAAACGACATGGCACCCCGTTGGGATATAGAGCACTATGTAGCTGTGCTTCTCGTTATAACTAAAAAACGAAACTAATTGTTAATGATCTCCACATTAAAAAAATACGGATATTTATTTTCATCCTTGATCTTCATTTTGCTACTGATTTCGGGATGTTCTTCCTCAAAAAAAGTGGAGAAGACCGTCTCGGAGATAAAAAAAAGTGAGCAAAAAGTACAGGCAGAAAAAACGGCCTCATTTATAAGTGGCGTTAATCTTGCTGATTATCGGACAAAACTCAGCGATATTTATTCTACGATGAATAATAAAGTTCCGGACGCATTTAAACCACTCCCTTCCCAAAAAGAACATATCGTGAGTAATTCGGGGTACCGTGTTCAAATTATCTCAACAGATAATAAGGATAAGGCGGAGGATGTCCTTCATAAGTTTAACGATTGGATCTTTGAACAAAACGATATCACCTATAAAGCGATGGCTTATATTATCTTCAAACAACCTTACTATCGGGTTCAGATTGGTGATTTTCTAAGCAAAAAAAACGCCATAAAATATTCCCGAAAAGTAAAAAGGAAATATCCCGGCGCCTGGATTGTGCAAGATAAGATCAATCCTAATATGACACCGGCAAAAATGGAGAAAGATAACAACAATAAAAATAATGGGAATTGAGTGAATCTGAGATTCTGCTGAAAATCTATTTTCTTATTACATCCGCTCTGCAGTTTAATGGAATTTGAGTTCTCTTATTGTCTCAAAAAAATATTACAATTCCAATTGGCTTCTCCCTATCCACTAACAACGTCTTTCCGGGCTCCGACCCGGAATCTCGCTATTGATGGCTTTGAGCATTTTTCGTTCCTCTATGGTTACCTGTTTTGAGGCAAATGGATACGGTTTGTAAGTAATGTCAACGCTTTGGTTGGATCCTGAATCCAGTTCAGGATGACGTCGCTTGGTGGTTTGATTGTAGTTGGGGAAACTTACTTATTGGTACCAGCCGTTTCCCAACGAACGCATTCCGGATCCAATTGACGTCATTTCCCGTCATTATCGACGTCATTCCGGGCCCCGACCCGGAATCTCATGGTTGAAGGCTTTAAGCGTTGTTTTCCGTTTAATTGGT
>DATFLI010000178.1:0-12520 GCA_035267805.1 Balneolaceae bacterium
TCACCTTTTCCCCCGACTTATCGAGGGTAGTTTGTTTTCTGTGGCACTATCTATCCGGTTACCCGGATCTTCCCGTTAGGAAGCACAGTACTCGTTGGTGTTCGGACTTTCCTCTCACCTACGCACGAAGCTTCGGCGAGCAGGCCCCTAAATTGTGAGCCTGTCCGCCGAAGCTTGAGCGCAGGCGGGCGATTACCCGATCATCCTAACACTAAATTACGAAAAATATCACTTTGAGAGAACAAGGAGCATAATAACGCGGGTCAAGCAACAGAATTGTTTTTTACGTGGCAAGATTACCCCGGCTCCGGAAAAGCAGAGAAGATGTACGACATCAGAGCTAAGCTGATGTGTACATCTTTAAGAAAAGAAGCTTAGAACCGCTCGCCTACGAAAGCGAGAGTTGATCTTTAGCTGTTTCAAAGAAGGAAGGATCCACTACAATACGTCCGCTGTTTTCGTCGATAATAATCTTATTCTTACGACGAACTTCAACCTGAGTCTGGGGCGGCAGCGCCATTCCCAGTGCTGCTCCGCGTTCCATCGGAACAACCGCCAGCCCGTTAGAAAGTCCGTTGCGCAGACGATTATAGCTTTTCATGTAGCGCTCATCAATATCTTTTTTGACTTCATCGCGCTTTTCCTGAAGCATATCCTCTTCTTTTTCGGTGTCTTTGACAACCTCATTAAGATTTTTTTGCTTCTCTTCGTGGAGTTCTTTGGTTTGATTCAGCTTCTCTTCAATCTCCTCGATTTCAGGATCAATCTGTTCCATACGCTTTTCGATCTCTTCCAGCCGCGACTCGGAATTCTCGATAACCTGCTTTTGGGATTCGATTTCTTTGGTCAGCGCATCATACTCGCGATTATTGCGAACTGAAAGTTGCTGATCCTCGTATTTTTCCATCTTGTTTTTAGCATCCTCGATTTCAAGCTCCAGGTTGTCTTTCTCAACCTTAAGTTCCTGTTTTTCATCATCAAGTTGCTTTATCTTAGCTTCATATCGATTGATGTCGGTTTCAATATCGAGAATCTCTTCCGGCAAATCGCCGCGCAACTGCCTAAGCTCGTCTATTCTGCTGTCGATATATTGAAGATTAGCTAATTGTTGAAGTACTTCTTCCATAGATTACGGTATCGTCGTTTATTCCTGCTTATTTCGATTATGATCAGGTATAAAAACCTGCATTGGATTGGTGGTTACTTGTGTTTCCAGAACATCGATCTGTTCAAATGCTTCGGAAAGTTCTTGCTGAAGCGCCGCCACCATAGGCACTTCGCTCTCATAATGGCCTACATCAACCAATAAAAAATTATCGGTATCGGTAAAATAATCGTGATACTTGATGTCGGCCGTAACAAATGCCTGTACCCCCTGCCCAATAGCCTTACGCGCCAGGGACACCCCCGCTCCACCACAGACTGCTACTTTTTTAATGCGCTCTGCGGATCCGGAAAAACGTACGGCGTCAACATTCAGCGCCCCGGCTACAACATCCAAAAATTCTTGCTGGGTTAATCCCTTGTCACGATAAAATCCAACGACTCCCATGCCTACGTTATTCGATGGACTTGCTACATTCATTACCTGGAAGCTGCCCCGGTGAAGCAATCCGTTCTTTTCCAACTCCTCCTTTAAATCCGAAACATTGTGCTCATCCATAATCGCCTCATATGTAAACTGACCTTCCTTACGACCTTCGACCTTATAATAATGGGCCTCCTCAGCCGAATAATAGTTCAATAGCTTGAGGACGGATTCGCTATCCGAATGGCCGGTAGTGAGCACAATCTTTCGACTGATATTGTAACTGTTATCGAGGAACTTCAGGTTTTCCAGTCCCAACGACTGAGCCAAAACAAAAGAAACGCCGTCAAGGGCGGCGTCGAGATTGGTATGGGCAGCGATCAGGGAAATATCATTTTTAATAAGCTTGAAAATAATTTTTCCCTGCTCGTTGGTGGGATTGATCCGGTTGATACTCTTAAAGATGAGCGGGTGATGGGCTACGATCAGATCACAGTTGTTGTGGATGGCTTCATCAACAACATCGAGCGTGATATCAAGGCAGGTTAGAATCCGGGAAATTTCCTGGTTCGGATCTCCGACAAGCAGGCCCACATTATCGTAGTCTAATTTGGTGCTGGGCGGAGCCCATTTATGAAGGAAGGTTGAAATATGCCGAACCTGAACATTCATATAAGCTATCGGCCTCCGTGCTTAGTGGTTACAGTCCAACAGCACCTGAGCCGATGGGCAAATAATTCAGAGTCGAAAGAATAAATACTCAGAGCCAGAGATATCAATTTTTGTTCGATTCTTTTATTCAGACCCATAAAATAGCATTTTAATCCCTTTCTTAAAAGCTTATTTTTAAAGTTATTATTTCTACCCCTTTGATCATCACGTGATACAAGATTAATCCTATTTATAAATAGTTTTTCATTCCATGGCCGAAGATATTTGTCAGAATATTGAACGTGTAAAACAACAAATCCGAGAAGCCTGCGAGACGGCAGGGCGAAACCCGGAAGAGATAACACTAGTAGCCGTCAGTAAGATGAAACCGCTGGAAAATATTAAGACAGCTTTTGGATGCGGGCAACTTCATTTTGGAGAGAATCGGGCGAAGGAACTCCAAGATAAAATGGAGGCTTTTGATGAGGAACAGATCCAGTGGCACATGATTGGAAACTTGCAGACCAACAAAATCAAATATATGGTCGACCGTGTAAACTGGATCGATTCGGTGGAGAAAGAAAAATATCTAAAAGAAATTGAAAAACGGGCTTCCCGCATCGACCGGGTAATCAATACGCTGATACAGGTGAACATCAGCGGAGAAAAACAGAAAGGCGGCTGCGAGCCTGAAGATCTCGAAAAAGTCCTGAAATATGCCCAGAGCCTGGAACATGTGAGGGTGCGTGGACTGATGGGGATGGCAACGTATGTAGATCCCGAAGAAGTTGAAAAAACGCGACCGGAATTTCGTCTGCTGCGTGAGCTGAGGGATAAACACCGCAATCTGGAATCTGAAAATGTGCAACTGAAACACCTGTCGATGGGTATGACCAATGATATGAAAATTGCCATTGAAGAAGGGTCCACGATGGTTCGGGTGGGACGTGCCATCTTTGGAGAGCGTAACTACTAATCCTAATAATCGTTATAAGTACCTTTCAATCTCGTAAAGATTTAGTACATTACATTTTTAACGACTTTATTTAAGAAAGGTTGATGTCACGATGGTAACATGGATTTGGGTACTTATTCCGCTGGCAGCCATTATCGGTAAATTCATCATGGAATATCAGCGCAATAAAATCACGATGATGAACCGAAGCCGGCAAAATGAAGAGGAAGTGGGTGACTTACGCAAGCTGGTCAATTCGCTTAAAACACGTATCGAAAACCTGGAAGCCATCGCAGCTGGCGATCCCGATGAATTTTCGGTTGGGGCAGGTAAGGGGATGCAGGAAATTGAGATTGATGAGGAAGAATCATATAAGCAAGAGAATCAACAGAAAGTTTCAGATATCGCACAAAAAAGGAGGAGCAAATAATGGAACCACAAACAATGATTGTTGCCATCGTAGCCATTGCCTGTGCAACTGGCTTAATTAAGTCTTGGATCAATAGAAAAAAGAGCGATTCTGAGGTCGATGCAGAAAGTTTTAACCGGCTGGCCCGGGCGTTCATGGAGCACAAAAAAGAGATGCAGAAGCGAATTGAAAATCTGGAGGCAATTATTGCGGATGACAAGCAGGACGATGATTTCCTTGAGATTGAAGATCGGGATACCGAGAGCACTCTATCAAACGATTTAAACAAGAAAGATAAGGTCCGGTCGTGATTTTTCTATAAACCTATTAAGAGACAACCATGTATTTTCTAGGATATACAATTCTGTTCCTTGATAATTTCTTTGAATTTATAGTACCATTTATCCTGGTACTTTTTGGCACCTTTTTAGGAGGGCTCCTCTTATGGAAAGTATTCGATATGGTACGATCATCGATCAAAGGGAAAAAACCTTCTATTGATGCAGAAGATTTTGATCGCTTGGCGAGAGCGTTTATACAGAATAAAAAAGAAATACATGAACGAATTCAGCATTTGGAAACCCTAATTGCCGATGAAGACCCCAATACGGATTTTGCCCGGATTGAAGAAAACAGCAAAGATACCCTTTCAAATGAATTGAATAATAAAAATAAGGTAAGATCATGACTGGTGAAGAATTTGTACTTTCTATTATTGCGATTGTTATGGGTTGCACTGTGGTGATTGTGGCGGTAACAAAAATCGCAGGTCTCATTAAATCGTGGATCAACCGGGGTAAAAGCAACCTGGATGATGAGACTTTTGATCGGCTGGCCAAAGCGTTCATGCAACACAGGAAAGACACCGATCGTCGACTGCAAAAACTCGAAGCTATTTTGAGCGACGAAAAATCCAAAAACAAGTCAGGCTCTTCCAGCAAATCAAAAGAAATTGAAGCTCCCAAAAAAAGCATTGAGATCGAGGATCATGACACTGAGAAAGAAAAGTCTGACAAAGATAAAGATACCAATCTGCGGAACATGCTTCGGTAGTAATAGGTTAAACACACACATTTTATCTGACAGCAAGGGGCAAAGATTATGAAGTTAACGGCACTTGAAATCAAACAACAAGAATTCGAGAAATCGCTGCGGGGATACGACAAGGCCGAGGTGCAGGCATTCCTAAATCTGATGTCGAACGAGTGGGAACACCTTGTGGCTCGCAACCGGGAACTTGAAGACAAGATCGATGAGCTGGAAGAAAAACTTAAACATTACGAAAGGGTTGAAGAAGCACTTCATGAAACCCTTCAGACAGCTAAGGAATCTGCCGAGCAAAAACTTTCCGGTGCCCGTAAGGATGCCCGCAATAAGATTGAAAAAGCCGAGATGGAAGCAGAGTCTATCATCCGCGAGGCTACCCAACAACGGCAGCAGGTGCGGCAGAGCATCATCCGCCTGCTGGATCGGCGCAAAGAGATCATTGGCGGCATCCGCTCCTATCTTGAGTTAGCCCAGGAATCGCTTGACCAATTTTCCAAAGACGAAGCAGCCCTCTTTGACCTGCCTGAAGATGAGGATAAGTTTTCAAAAAAATTGAACGAACACGCCGAGCGCCGTAAAGAAAGATTGGTAGACGAAGATCAGGATTTCGAAGAGGAGTCCCAGACACTGCCTCCCGGTGCCGAAAATGTGGATGACATCATCGATGAGCTGGATTGAGCTATTAAGTATTTGGCAAAATCCGGCACTTAATCCGATTTATTTAGCACAAAGCGTAGTGTTTCCCTTCGGATAGGGCGATGCAACAATCGTTGTGGGATCACAGGGTTTTGTTTTCCTCTATTCCGCGTTATTTCCTATCTCTTGTTCTTTTTATTTTCCTTTCCGTATTTTCCGAAACCATTTAAATAAAATAACAACATCAGTCACATGCATCGAGAATCCGTTGAAGAATTTCGAAAAAAGCGCGATGAGGCTCTCTCTCATATTCAGGAACAAACCGACGCCCGCCCCAATTATTTAATCATTCTCGGTACAGGGCTGGGCCATCTTGCAGATGAAATTGATGTCAAAGACAGCATCTCATATACCGATATCCCACACTTCCCGGTCTCAACGGTCGAAAGTCATGCCGGACGCTTGCTTTTCGGTACGCTCAGCGGAAAGGATGTAGTGGCCATGCAGGGACGTTTTCACTACTATGAAGGCTACTCGATGCAGCAGATTGCCTTCCCCATCCGTGTACTTAAAGCTCTTAGCACCGACACGCTAATCGTCAGCAATGCCTGCGGCGGGATGAATCCCAATTATGAACGCGGCGACATTATGTTGATCAACGATCATATTAATATGCTCGGTGACAATCCGCTTATAGGTCCCAACGACGACGAACTCGGTCCCCGGTTTCCTGATATGAGCGAGCCTTACACAGAACGACTACTGGATATAGCCGAAAATGTAGCGCTCGAAAAAAATATTAAAATGCATAAAGGCGTTTACCTGGCACTAAGCGGTCCCACGATGGAAACCAAAGCCGAATATCGTTTTTTGCGGATGATTGGAGGAGATGTTGTAGGCATGAGTACCATCCCGGAAGTTATTGCCGCTGTACATATGGGAATGGAAGTGCTGGGAATCTCAGTTATAACCGATGAATGTTTCCCGGATGCACTGGAACCTATTGATATTGAACAGGTGCTGGAGGCCGCAGGTATGGCTGAGCCCAAGATGACTCGGGTAATTATGGGCGTGCTGGAGAAGCTTTAAGAGCAATTAAATCCCAAATTAAAGATTGTAAAAAAACTAATTTAAATTGCGTTTGGGGTACGCGCACAAGTTATTAATGGTTCATAATACCCAACATACAAGAAGAGATGAATATTTAATAAGCGTGTTCAACATATCTCTATTATCAAATCCTTTCCTTTAACCACCTTTTTTCAAGGGTAAAAATTATGTAAAGATGAAACGTTATATCCTACTTCTTTTTTTATGCTTACCACTGCTAAGTTTTGGACAATCAAATAATAAACCTAAATGGATTGGGCATCCGGCTATTTCACCGAATGGTCAATGGATCGCATTTGAATTCAAGGGGGACCTGTTCAAGGTACCCGCCAATGGCGGAAAAGCTATACCGTTAACGATGACGCCCTCCTACGAAAGTTACCCGGTGTGGAGTCACGATGGCAAGCAAATTGCTTTTGCCTCGGACCGCCACGGTAATTTCGACGTATTTATTATGTCGGCAGATGGCGGCGATGCTCAACGATTAACCTATAACTCTGCCCGTGACATCCCCTCCGATTTCTCACGAGATGACCAAAATGTGATTTTCGGGACAGCTCGCAAAGATATTTACACTTCGGTACGTTTTCCCATTCGCTCACTTTTTATGAAACTTTATACCGTACCTGCCAAAGGTGGGCGGTCTGTCATGATTAACTCAGCCGGAACGCAGTACGCCAAATACAGTAAGGATGGAAATGAAATTATCTTCCAGGATCGGAAAGGTTACGAGAGCGAGCAAAGAAAACATGAACGCGCTTCTGTCACTCGCGATATTTGGACTTATAATTTTAAGACCGATCAATACGTGCAACTCACGCATTTCAACGGAAATGACCTGGAACCGGTGTGGGGTGATAATGGCAACTATTATTATTTGAGTGAGCTCAATGATAATAATCTGAATGTTTTTCGCGCTTCGGTTTCCAACCCCGATCAACCACAACAGCTCACGCATTATAAACGGAATCCTGTTCGGGGCTTGAGTCGTTCACAAAGCGGTGTCTTGTGCTATACACACGGCGGAGCTATTTATACGCTTACAAATGGACAGCAACCGCGAAAAGTAGACCTCTCCATTCAGGCGGATTTTGCCCAGCAGGCCACGCAGACGCTCTCTGTACAGAATAAGGATATCAGCGAAATGGATTTATCACCCAACGGTAAAGAAGTTGCTTTTGTATATCGTGGGGATATTTTTGCCACTTCCGCGGATGGTCATACCACGAAACGTTTGACGGATACGCCATACCAGGAACGCATGATTGAATTTAGTCCCGACGGGCGTTCAATCATCTATTCGGTGGAGCACAACGGTTCCTGGGATATCGACCGGCTGGATATCGCCAATGATAATGAACCTTACTTTTATGCATCAACGGTAGTAAACAATACCCCTGTGATTGCCACTGATAAGACGGAATTTCAACCTCGTTATTCTCCCGATGGCAAGAAAATCGCCTATCTGGAAGAACGTAACATCCTCAAAGTATATAATACTGAGACCAAAAAAACGGTAACCGTCATTCCCAAAGGCGTCAATTATTCTTATTCGGATGGTGACCAGTATTTTACATGGTCTCCTGATGGAAAATGGATTTTAGCCCAATCGAATGAAGGTACATTTATCCGCTCCGAAGTAGATCTGATAAAAGCCGACGGCAGCGGTGAACGTCACAACCTCACGAAAAGTGGCTTTACCGACGGATTGCCCAAATGGGGCATGGACGGAAAAATGATGGCTTGGGTTTCTAACCGAGAGGGAATGAAAAACCTGAGTCGGGGTAGCCAGGGTGACATCTATGCCATGTTCTTCAATCAAAAAGCATTTGACCGGTATAACCTCAGTAAGGAAGACTTCGAGCTGCTTAAGGAAAAAGAGAAAAAAGACAGTACCGAAACCAAAAAGAAAAAAGAGGAACCGATTACCTTGAACCTGAGTAATCTGGACAGCCGCACAAAACGGCTGACGATCAACTCATCTCTGCTTAGCGATTTCGTGTTGTCTAAGGACGGAGAAAAGCTTTATTACCTGGCCAAATATGAAAAAGGATACGACCTTTGGCAGACCGAGCCCCGCACCCACGATACGAAAGTGCTGGCACATCTGAATGCCCCGGGTGGCGGCAGCATTGCCCTCGATAAAGATGGGAAAAATATTTTTGTGCTGGCCGGCGGCCACATCAGCAAGGTCGATCTGACAAAAGGTGATGCCCAACCACTTGCTATCAATGCCAATGTGGATTGGGATGCTGCCGGTGAACGGGCATACATACTGGATCATGCATGGAGGCAAGTCAAAAAGAAACTCTTCGACCCCAATCTGCAGGGCGTGGACTGGAATTATTATCACAGTTACTACAAACAATTTTTGTCATCCATTAACAACGATCGTGATTTCTGTACGGCCTTGAGCGAATTCCTGGGTGAGCTTAACGTCTCGCATACGGGATGCTACATGCATGCGGATTATAAAAATCCTGATGAGACCGCCTCGCTGGGCATGATTTATGATGTCACCAAAGGCGGAAATGGCCTGGTGGTAGAAGATATTATCACCGGAGGTCCGATGGATAATGCGGACACCAAAGTAAAACAGGGCGATATCCTCGAAAAAATCGACGGTGTTCAAATTACCGGCGACTTTGACTGGGCAAAATTATTAAACCATAAAGCCGATACTTATACGCGACTTACATTCTATAATCCCAAAACAAAAGAGAACTGGGACGAAGTGATCAAACCCATCCCTATGGGCAAAGAGCAACAATTGATGTACAAGAGATGGCAGGATATTATGCAGAAGAAAACAGACAGCCTGTCCGACGGCCAAATCGGTTATGTCCATGTCCGTGCAATGAACGACCCAAGTTACCGGCATGTGTTCGGACGAGTGCTGGGAGAAAATTTCGATAAAAAAGCGTTGGTCGTCGATACACGCTTCAATGGCGGAGGCTGGCTGCACGATCATCTCGTGACCTTCCTCAATGGCAAATTGTATATGAAATTTGCTCCGCAGGGACATGTGGTACCGGGTGGCGAGTCATCCAATAAATGGGATAAACCCAGCTGCGTGGTGATGAGCGAGAGCAATTATTCGGATGCGTTCATGTTTCCCTTTATCTACAAGGAGTTGGGTGTGGGCAAACTCATCGGTATGCCCGTACCCGGAACAGGAACAGCCGTTTGGTGGGAGCAGCAGATTGATCCGCAACTTACCTTCGGCATCCCGATGGTAGCATCCAAGGCAGTGGGGTCGGATCATTTTACCGAGAAACATCAGCTGGCCCCGGATATCAAAGTTGATAACCCCTACAACAAGGTACTGAAGGGCGAAGATCCTCAGCTGGAAGCAGCGGTCAAAGAAATGCTCAAAGAAACAAAATAAA
Organism: Balneolaceae bacterium; assembly: GCA_035267805.1. Classification (GTDB taxonomy): domain Bacteria; phylum Bacteroidota; class Rhodothermia; order Balneolales; family Balneolaceae; genus Fodinibius. The sequence continues at coordinate 9,726 of DATFLI010000178.1, forward strand.
GACTTAAATTTATTAACAGCGTTAATGTATATTATCCCTCCCTGCAAAAAGGGAGGGATTTTTTTGTGGCTTTTTGATCTGATATCCCATTTCAACGGAGAGTAGTCACCTCTGTATTAAAAGCGGTTGAGTCAAAAATATTTTATACCATTTTATATATAAAAAGCGTTATTTTAGCTGTTAGTTATTGACTCAAAGCAAAACTTTTCGTTTTTATTAAGGAACGACTGTTAACTATATCACCCAGAACTTACCTCCATGTATAAAGGTGATTTTAATGATGGCGTTTGGGATGAGTACCAATGGGAAGCTCATCTGGACGAAATCGAGAAAAAGAGCATGCACCTTCGGCAATTTATTGCCCCGGATCCCCCTGATAATACTCCCCGATGGCTCACTTTATTAAAAGAGAATATTGATGAGCTGGATGCGGTGGATGCTTTTATCGAAGAAGAGCTCCAGATTGATGAAGCTTATTTCCCCGGCGAAGATGACGAAGATTTCGACGATGAAGATGAGTGGGATGACGATCTTGATGATTTCTTTTTTGATGAATTTGAGGATGAAGACTTTCTGTTCGATGACGAAGATGACTTCGATGCCGGAGAAGAATGGAAGGAATTGAGCGACGAGTTTGCCATGTCGGATTATGGCTCCATCGAAACGCTTGATATCTACAACGATTCGCGGGAAGTAGCTGCCCTGATCTTGCAATGGGCTGAAACGGTTAACCCCCGAAACCTGAATACCAAATACAATGATTTCATTGGCAATGTGCTTAAAATCGGGGCTAAAATTGCCGGCGGTTATTCCTTTGGATTTGAAATAGATTTTCTCGGAGGGAATATTGCGTATACCAAGAAAGCCCTCTATTGTGCCAACGACGCCTTAACAATTTTGCAGCAGGATTTAAAAAATGTCCCGTTTATCAGTAAAAAACAGTATTACTACTACCACGAGCAATTGTTCGATTTACGAAACAACATCGGCATTTATATACAGGAACTACGAGAACGTTTCTACTATAATTTATGAGTTGTTGAGGTTAGGAGTGCGAAAGTGTTAAGGTTTTATCCGGCTCCATTTCAGCACTCCAATACTTTGAAAGTTACTCCTCCCAGATCGCTACTTTGTGAGTCCCTTTTGAGTCGGCCGTAGCCCGGAACATGCCTTGGGTATTCATATTCATGTAGGTGTTGCCATATTTATCCACGGCAATCATACCCGCCACATTGGGATCCAGCACATCATTCAGCAGATAATCACCTGCCTCTTTAAGTGGGGCCGGCTTGTATTTCATGTAGGCGCTAACCGTATGGCCTGATACCGCCTTCATAATTTTTTCACCGATTCCGGTCATTGAAACAGCCACGACATCGCTCGCATACGTTCCGGCACCGATTACGGGCACATCTCCCACCCGGCCATACATTTTGTCAGTCAATCCGCCGGTAGAGGTCCCTGCTACCAGCTGCCCATGTTGATCGAGCACTACGCATCCCACCGTACCGAATTTATTGTAATCATAAAAAACGGCCGGGTCTTTAGGCGGCAAAGCACTGGATTGCGCATCTTTTTGGTCTTCTTGCAAAGCACGTTTCCATTGCTTGTAGCGCCGTTCGGTGTAGAAATACTGCTGGTTGACACGATCAACACCCATCTTGTCGGCAAAAGCCTCGGCGCCGGCTCCTGCGAACATCACATGCTTCGACTTTTCCATCACTAACCGCGCCAGGGAAATGGGATTTTTTACCGTTTTTACGCCCGTCACTGTCCCTGCTTGACGAGTATTTCCTATCATAATAGCCGCATCAAGTTCGTGTTCTCCTTCATGCGTAAAAACCGCGCCCTTGCCGGCATTGAACTTGGGATTATCTTCCATGTAATTAATCACATGCTCTACAACATCTGCAGCTTCATCGCCATTTTTCAACATTTTTACCCCGATATCAAGTGCATGTCCCAAATCGTTACGGTAAGCCTGCTTAATCGAATCCGGCATATCCCTGGATATTACACCCGCACCCCCATGTAATACGATAGCCCATTTTTTCTTTTGCCGAGTATTCTGGTTACTACCCGATTGCGAACAGCCTATAAAAAGAACGACCGTTATTGCCCATAGTACTTTCTTCAATAATCCCATATCCCTAAAATATCATTAAAATTAATGTTTTGAATAATAATCAGTCCGATTGTAGTTCAAAATACTTAAAAACTTGTCTTAACTATGGGTGTTTGTAAATTTGGCCGCCTTTCATGACGAATTCTACCTTTGCAAGCGTCTGGATATCCTCTGTTGGATCTCCTTTGACGGCAATAATATCGGCGTTAAAACCAGGCTTAAGCTTTCCCAAATGATCCTGTTGCCCCAAAATATGTGCATCAACGGAAGTCGCTGCCAACAATGCCCGCACCGGCGCCATGCCATCACGTACCATCCATTCCAGTTCTTTATAATTATCTCCATGCGTAAACACGCCTACATCGCTTCCGCAACCGATCGTTACACCGGCTTTCATGGCCAGCTTAAAGGCGTGGGCAGCCTGTTGTATCGCATAGGTGGGTGGATCTCCGGGTTTCCATCCGTGAAAATAACGAGCATAAGATGCCACAGCTTCGAGCGTCGGGAGATACGCGACACCGTGTTCTTTCATCAACCTAAAAACCTCAGCCGTACCGCCGAATCCATGTTCAATAGTGTCGACGCCCGCCAGAATAGCGCGCCGCATACCTTCCGGAGTCGTAGCATGTGCAGAAACGGGGAGCCCAAGCGAGTGGGCAGTCTCAACACC
>DATFLI010000179.1:0-4998 GCA_035267805.1 Balneolaceae bacterium
CAAAAACTCATATTGAGCTTTTGATTATAACGAACCACTGTAACTGATCAATGGTTACAATAGGTAACCAAGATTAAATATTTCCTGCCTTAGAGAAGAAAAAATCATGGCCGCCCATGGCCAGAACATATCAGGTTTAGAAATCTGATTTCAAATTCTGCTTCTAAGAGCCTATCTAATCTTACTAATGCTGTTGTGGGGTTAAAATTTCCTGAAAATGCCCTGAACCAACGTTAATATTCGTTGGGGTTGGGCCGCTTCTGCGTGGATAACTTTTGCTAACAGGCCAGTTGGGGGCTTTCGCTGTAGATAAACTCATTTGTGTATATCTGATAAAACAATTTGGAGACTTATCTAAATTTACAGTATATTGTTACGTGTTACGTAACACAAATGCAATGACTGAATGATACGATCGTTTAAGGACAGTAAAACTGAAACAGTATTCAATCGTGGCCAAGCAAAGAAGCTTCCTCCGGAAATACATAGCCGGGCGAAGCGGAAGCTAAACCTCATTGATGCTGCCAGCGATCTGCGGGACCTCAAAAGTCCTCCAGGCAACAGACTGGAACAGCTGTCTGGCGATCGATTGGGACAACACAGCATTCGCATCAACGGCCAGTGGCGCATTTGTTTTGAGTGGCACGACGGTGATGCTTACGATGTTGAAATAACGGACTACCACTGATTGGATATCAGGGGTAAGAAAACGACGAACAAGCGAAACCCTTGTAAAAAGGTTAAACGGGAGAAAAAAATGAGTAGTAGTAAGCACTTTATAGAACCAATCCATCCGGGCGAAATTCTGAAAGAAGAATTTTTGGATCCGATGGGCCTTTCACAACGTGAATTTGCTCGAACAATTGATGTCCCGGCCAACCGGGTAAATCAAATTGTTAACGGTAAACGAGCGATCACCGGCGATACGGCTATCCGTTTTGGATTAGCCCTGGGAACCAGCCCCGAAATGTGGTTGCGTTTGCAATCCCGGTATGAGCTCGAAAAAGCCCAGGATGAAAGTGATCCGGATCTGGATAAAAAAATTAAGCCAGTTGTGGTTTAGTTTTACATGTTAGTGTAAGCTAAACTTGGTCCGGGTCTAAGTATATCCGAGTATTCTTCTCATTGTCAGGTGACATATAAGCAACAAGCGTATCTTTATCTGAATATTTTTTCTTAGTCTCTAGATATAACTTCGAATGAGCATCTGAAGTATTACTATTGTTATTTGATAATCTTCTATGATTCTCAATTTTTAAATTTGAAGTTGATAACTCGTACTCAATTAATTCACCTTCAGTTTGATCGTTTACAACTCCTGGAGTCCCATGGATTCCAATTAGTAAACAATAGGTTGAGTTTCCAATAAAGACGTTGAAAGGATATACAAGTATAATCTTTGGATATTTTCCAATAATTGGCTTCCCTTTCATTTCTAAATCGAAGTTCACGTGTTCGTTTCTAAGTAAACTTCCTAAGAATATTAGTTTATTAGATTGCACATATAAATTGGAAGGGGTGAATAAAATATCTTCTCTAACTTTAAATCGTCCTTTTAATAAAAGGGCAGTTTGGATTATTTCAGCGAAGGTTGCGATCTCATTGTTCAATGATATTGGAGATTCTAAAAATAAATCTATTGTGGGCCTTGTTTTATGCTGTAACTTAACTTTAATTTTCTCTCCTTCCACTCTATTCATGAATGATACAATTTCCGAAAAATCCCTAAACTCGGATAAATTACACTCATTGTTAAAGTCAGGTAAATTACAGTTTATCTTTAACTGGTTTTCACCTGGTACAACTAAAAGATTTAAATAAGGGGCTCGATATAAAATTTTTAGGTTTTCTTTATTGACTGCAATACTACTTGGAAGATATAATTCTGCTTCTATCTCGGTATATATTCTATTGTCAATAGTAGATAACGAAATTATTAACTTCTCTTCAGGCTCGGTATTAACTGTAAGTTTGCCGCCTTTGTTTGTATCAACTTCAACTGGTTCGCCGAACCTAATATCATATACAGAATATCTTTTTAAATTTGCTTCATCTACCAATCCCAGGGTTAGATCAACAAAAAACTCCCCAGGCTTACCTTTATATTCTTCTGGTAATTCAGCCTCAAAATCAATTTTTGCGATACCGCCTTCGTAGCCAATTGTTTTTCTCAGCTCAATCTTTTGTTCAACATATTTTGTGGTACTTTCACCTATATTGGCTTGTAATAATCTTCGAAGTTCTCTTCCGTGTAATTCCTCAAATTTTTGCGCCTCACCTATAGGAAGCTGCATATGTCGATTGTTAAGATTCTCCCAATCAGGTTTATCTAGATTTCTAAATTTATTTAACACTAAACCCATTATTTTTTCCCAAACGTGATATAGGTATGCATTGGTAGCTATGCCATCATCAGTGACTTGAATGATGATATAAAAGGAAGGTAACTTGCTTTCAACCAGTCTTTTTAAATTCGAAAGTTTAATCGAATCGGTTATTTTGTCTGTAGTTGTCGTTTTCACCTGTACAAGACAACGGAATGGACTATCATCAAAATCTAAAGATTGTAAGTTCGATTTTATTTCTAAAGGGAAAGCAATTAGTAAATCCCATCCATCTTTATCATTCCCGACCTTATTTGCTACAAGATCAGCTTGTCCTGCCCAAGTTTGAACTATACCTTCTCCAACTTCTCCCGTGTCCATAATCTAAATTAATTCATGTTTCTATCTCTATCTCATCAATCTCACCCATTATCCGATCCGTTTCCATCAGGGCTACAATAACCTTCTGATAGTGTTGAATTTCCTCAAAACTTAGCTCTCGATCCCGACGATCTTTTAGCCATTTCTCAGCCGGTTGGTAGCCGCCGATATAGAAGTTCCAGGCTTTTTCCGGCACCATGCCGAAATATTGTGTTTTGTTGATCTGGACTTTGCCCAGCTTTTCGTTCGGGTAGCGATGTTTTTCGTTGGTAGAGGTAGCATTCAGATGGGGCCCACCTTCGAGGTGGACTCCATCTTTAGTATAGGGAATAAAACCGGGATCGGTTTTGGTAAGCCGCTTGGTGATTTTATTGTTGCCTTCTTTTGGGTAGGTGGTGATAAAATCATTGACGATGGGATGCTCCAGCAGGTGAATTTGTCGCAGTTCTCCACCCAGTTCGACCAGATGCCAGAAGGTGTCGGCACCCTCAGGATACGGCACCCGCGGAAAGTCGATTTTTAGAAACTCTTTGTATTTCTCCCGGTAGGTGGGCGAATGCAGCACGGCGTAGATAAAATCCAGCAGATCGATGGGAGCAAAGGTTTTCAGATGGGGCCCACCTTCAAGGTGGACTCCATCTTCAATATCCGATTGCCGATTATTTTCTTTTTCAGGGACAAACCGAAGCCCCAGCCCGTCGGCGATTTTCTGAACAATATCGGCATCCAGGTTTGGCTTGCGATCAGGTTTTCCATCCAAAGTCTGTTGGGCGCCCGAATCAGAATGGATGTAAAGTGGCGCAAATAATGGAATGCCTTTATTACTATAATGTAACCTATTATCAATTAAGTGATTGGTAACTTGAATATGGGACCAATTATCTGTTACAGCTTGACGTGGGAAAACAATACCTAAATTATTGTCATGAAAGACTTCTGGCATTAAATTTTCCCTACCCCAATCAACCATATCTGGGGAATAGTAAATAAACCTCAAATCAAATGGCCGGTAGTGAATTTTCTTTAAATATTTACTGTGTTCATTTTGGCTAATAGATTTCCTTGCTTTGGGTAATTTCCAACCTCTCGAGTCGCCTGGTGGATATTTACCCCCTTTCCGTGATTTGAAGAATGTGTTACGAATTTCCGAATCGCTAATCTCTAAATTGGAAAAAGTATCCATCCTTTCTAATAGTTTATCTCTTCTTGAATCAATAACTAAGGAATCTCTTGCGGTGACAATACCAGTTACATTTTCTTCAAAGAATTTTTCTAAAGAAAATCCTTGGTTATAAGATGCTGCGATACTATAGTCCAAAGGGACAAAAAAGTAGAAGGGTTCAGTTGGTTTAATCTCCTCAAATTCTATATCTGAGATACTATTTTCCCAAAGTTCCTGATATTTAACTTTTCTTCGTCCCCATAAATTACTGTGAAAAACTCTAGCTAAAGAGTCCGAATCTGAATTATTATTCTTAATAAAGATATTTATTGAGACCCCTTGTTGGATATCAAAAACATTCTCATCTTTTTGACCATCAGGTGGCGTCTCGTTTTTCATGGTATTACCATGTAGGTCTATTACAAATATTTTGTCAAAGGTTTTTAATAGGTTCCAACGCATTCCACGAAAGGTGGGATTATCCAGAAATCCATGATTATTAATATAGGCTAAAACCCCTTCTCCATTTTTATCTACAAAGTGTTGACCATAGCGAATGAATTTTACGTAATCGTCGTGTAACCAATGTTTTCGCTCACCAAAATGTTCTCCGTCCACATATTTATAATCTTCAATTAGACCGGTAATCCAGTCTCCCATATTTGAAGAAATGCCAGAATACGGCGGGTTCCCCATCACAACCATCACCGGCGTATCGCGCTTCACATGGTTGGCCTGGTTGGCTTCTTCACTGAGCCAGCTCGCAAAGAGGGTTCCGGTATCAGGGTGATGCTCTTCCAGGGAATTCGTGAGAAAAACCCGGAAGCGTTGGTCACTTTCTCTCATGTAGCCGGTCTCGCGCAGCAGCAAATCCAGTTTCAGATGAGCCATCGCATAACTGGCCATCAGCAGCTCAAAACCATTGAGTCGGGGAATCAGGTGATTTTCTACGTAGCTGGGCCAGATGCCTTTTTGTCCCTCGAATTTGCTGTAAATCTGGTTGATCACTTCGGCCAGAAAGGTGCCGGTCCCGGCGGCCGGATCTAAAATTTGCACCTTGTGCACTTCCCGTTCCTGTTCCACCATATTATTTTTGTGCCGGTTGTCATGGGTCGGCACCTTCACCTTGAT
>DATFLI010000180.1:0-6288 GCA_035267805.1 Balneolaceae bacterium
ATGGCGGCATTTTTCTTGATCATCCCCAGGGCTTTAATAAAATTACGACTGAACCTTATGCCGCTCACCGGAAAATTATCAACGGCACGTTGGGTTTGGGCACCGTAATAAGCATCTTTTGGCACTTTAATTTCTCCCATTGAATCTTTTTCAATACGGTAATCACTCATAATAATATGCAATAATTTTATTCAAAAATTCCAACCTGCTCCAATAACATTACAGTCTTTGCAGGCATTCAAAGGTAGGAAATTTTTGGGAAATTTCGGAGTCTGAAAAGAAACTTAAAACAACTGCAACCCACTGAAAGGCAAATGAAAAAACAGAAAATTAAGCATTCCAGATAATATCCCTAAAAAAATAAGATTAGCAAATATAAATGATGGAACCTCTCTTTTGGTAAGGTCCCTCAATCACCCATGGAACTCTAAAGCTCTTTGCCGTACATGCGATATGTCTTTTCGATATGTGCACCGATGCGTTCGGCAACCCTGATCATGCTTTTATTGGATTCCAGTACCCAGCCCAGCTCTGAAGATTTGTATCCAACTTCAAGACCGTTGGTAATGGCTTCTTTATGAAGAAGGGCATCTATGCCCCGTCCCTGGTATTCGGGAAGGACCCCCATCAAAGCGGTCCGGATGCGATCAATTTTACGTTGATACCAAAGCAACTTAAAAATCCCCGTAGGAAATAAGGTGCCATCCATGCGTTTAAGCACTTGATTCAAATCGGGCAAAGCAATAGAAAAAGCTACCGGATCACCATCGACTTCAGCGATATGAGCTACTTTGGGATCCAGGATCATTTTAAGATCAGCGGCCAAATCTTCCAGCTCCTTTTTGGTAAGCGGAATAAATCCCCAATTCTGAGACCAAGCCTTATTAAAAATATGTCGAACAATTTCTACCTCCTGGTCGATACTTTTCATATCGACTTCTCGAATTCGAAGTTTAGGCATCCGCCGGCGAACAATTTCTTCAGCGCGGTACATTCGATCCAAATCGACGGTTCCCTGCGTAACGCGGAATGCATACAGATCCATCTCTTTCCTGAGTCCTGCCCCTTTCAAAAGCTCATCATAATAGGGCTTATGATAAGGCATCATGATACTCGGATCATATTCAAAACCATCCACCAAAACACCAACTTCATCCATCATGCTGGGATTTGAGGGACCGAGCACATCTGTGTGCCCACGTTCCCGAAGCCAATCCTCAGCAACTTTAACTAATAAGTTAGCCACCGATTGATCATTAATGGACTCAAAAAATCCAAAAAAACCGGTTTTATCGTTATGATGTTCGTTATAGCGACGATCTTGAATAGCAGCAATTCGTCCACAAATTTTTCCGTCCTGTTCGGCTAAAAAGAGAGCAATTTCTCCATTTTCGTAGAAGGGATTATTTTTCTCGTCGATGAGCTTTTTTTGCTCCATCTTGAGAGGAGCGATCCAATGTTCATCCTCAGCATAATGCTCATAAGGAAAGTTAATAAACTTCTTTCGTTCCTTTTTAGTAGTTACGAGGGTAATGCCGTTAGTTCGCTGCTGCGTTATTGTTTGCGCCATTTATTCATTTTCTAGTAGAGAATGACCATTTTGATCTATTATGCCCTGTTCAAGGCCAACTTTTCGAAAAGCCTCCAAAATACGATCCAGATGCTCATCGGTATGTGTAGCCATGTAACTGGTACGAACGAGTGACTGCCCACGAGGCACTCCCGGAGGCACAACCGCATTTACATAGACTCCGGCTTCAAACAAGCCCTTCCAGAATTGGAAACAATCAATCATCTCGCCGATTACGACAGGAATAATGGGAGTCTGACTAGTCCAGACGTTAAAGCCCATTTCACGAAGATTCGTACGCATATAATCTGAAATTTCTTCTAGTCGTTCGAGCCGCCAATGCTCTTCCTGAAGAATCTCCAGGGCCTTCAATACCGTAGCAACATTGGCAGGCGGCATAGATGCACTGAAAATGTGCGCTGGAGAATTATGTCGAACATACTCAATCACCTCTTTATCTCCCACCAAAAAGCCGCCAAGCGAAGCAAAAGATTTCGAAAAGGTACCGCTAATCAGATCCACGTCATCCATCAAATTATAGGTCGATGCAGAACCGCGGCCGCCTTCTCCGACAACACCAATGGCGTGTGCATCATCGAGGTAGAGACGTGCACCGTATTTTTCTTTCAATTCCACAAGCTCGGGTACTTTGGCAATAGTGCCGGACATCGAAAAGACGCCGTCACTCACTATCAGTTTCCCGGCTTCTTCATCAGCCCGTTCCAATAATTTCTCGAGCTGATCTATATCATTGTGCTGATAGCGCATCACTTTTGCATTAGAAACGAGCGTACCCGTTACAATACAAGCATGATTATCTTTATCGGAAAAAATAATATCCTGCCGGCCTGCAATAGTCTGAATTGATCCCTCATTTGTTTGATAACCTGTGCTAAAAAGCACGCAGGCATCCTTGCGCATAAAGTCAGCCAGTTTCTCTTCCAGCTCGATATGCAGATCTAAAGTTCCATTTAAATATCGGGATCCTGTGCACCCCGTTCCATAAACTTTTATCACATCACGTGCCGCCTCAATCACCCTGGGATCGTTTGTAAATCCAAGGTAATTATTGGATCCGGCCATAATTACTTCCCTGCCATCAATCTTAACAGTAGTACCATCAGTGGCTTGGAGAGGCTTAAAATAAGGATAAAGGCCTTGGGCTTTGATTTCTTCGGCTTTAGTGAACTCGTAAGCCTTAGAAAAAATATCGGTTGTTTTTACGTCAGATTTTGAATCGGCCATTCGTTCTTTTTTTCGGCTTTTGAAGAGTGCTCATCGTTGCAAATATACTTCCATATTAAGCATCAATCAAATAATGAATTAAGTTAATATTATTTCTGATGCTTGCTGCTGAATTACCTTTTCGAGGTAATCCAGATATTGCTGGGCTACGTTTTCCCAGCTGAATTGTTCTTGCACATAACTACGCGTTTGCTTCGATAAATGTTCCAATTTATTGTAAAGCATTTCGTGGACTTTATCAGCGAATTGATCAGCGTCGAGCGTAGGGACTCGATACCCGTTTTCGCCCTGGGCTATCACATCTTTAATTCCCTCCAGGTCGGCAGCCACGGCGGGTGTTCGCGCCATATTCGCTTCCAACAAAACAATTCCAAAACCTTCCATATCCCCATCAACCGGTATATTCGGCATCACGAACAAATCAGCTGCTGAATAAGCTTGTTTGAGTATATCGTCGGGCTGGCGTCCAAGCAAAAAAATTCGATTTTTATAGGGAGAGTTCCCGACGGCTTGTTCCACACTTTCAAATTCAGGGCCATCCCCTACCGTAACGTATACTACTTGTTCATCCAGCTTGGGCATAACTTCCCGGATAAACCATTCGTGCCCTTTTCGTTTCACCTTTCGTCCCACAGTAAGCAACATAAAGTTTTCTTTTAGCGGGATATTAAATTCCTTTTCCAATTTTTCCCGCGATTTTTGCTTATTGGGAAATGATTTGAGTTTTCTGAAATCAAATCCATTAGGCAACGCTACCCCCTTCTCAGGCGGCATACCTCGTTTTATACATTCTTCACGCGTTGCCTGTGATACTGAAATTACTCCATCCAAACTGTCAAAAACCTTGGGCACGAACCATTGATAAATACCATTGGGCAAGGTCACATCGCGTCCGTGATTAATCGTAACCATCGGTATTTTAACCTTGTCTCTAATAAAATACGCCAAGCTGGCAGCTACCATAGAAGAAAACAAAATGACATCCGCATCGTATTTTTTTACAATATGGGGAAGCTGAAATAGCCGTGTTATTAAAAAACGGGCTGTATTCAGTGCAATTCTTCCTTTTCCCGCAGCGTTGATTGTCTCGGTGACGACCTCAATTCCATCTCTTCTGTTTAACTCTTGTATCAGTTGCTGACTGACTCTCTGCATTCCCCCGACATTTTCCAGGATTTGGCCGGCCGGCGGGTGAGTATGTGATACGTATAATATTTTCAAGAAGTTATAATAAATTAAACTAGAATTTAAGGGCGGGACGCGGTTCTTCCAAAGCTTCTTTATAATTTTCAAGAAGCTTCCCATTCACATTTTCCCAGGAGTATGCCAGTGCCTTTTGACGGGCCGCTTTACTCATAACCTCCCACAGGGATTCATCATCTGTAATTTTTGCTACGCACTCGGCAAAAGCAGTCGTATCCCTTGGCGGCGCCAGAAAACCGTTCACCCCGGACTCTACCAAAGATCGGCTTCCAGTCGCATCCGCAACTACACAAGGCAAACCGCTCGACATAGCCTCCAAAGTTACATTGCCAAAGGTTTCGGTTTCGGATGGAAACAGAAATACATCACTACTCGCGTATGCCCGGCTGAGTTTATCCCCGGTTATAAAACCGGTAAAATGAGCATCCGGCAGCATGTGTTCAAGCTCTTTCTTGGCCGGGCCATCTCCCACAACCATGACCTTAACATTATCATGAGTTTGCTTCAGTTTTTTTGTAGCATCTACGAATGTCTGAAGATTTTTTTCCCAGACCAATCGCGACACAAACGTAACAACTTTATCGGTGTCCTTGAATCCAATAGAACGCCGCCATTCCAAATCCCGGAAATCCGGGCTAAACTGATCGGTATTTACTCCCCGCGCCCAAATGCGAATCCCCTCATCAATGCCTTCTTCATTCAGCTCATCAGCCATTGACGGCGAAGGTACATAAACATGCTTGCATTGACTGTAAAACCAAGCCAGATATTTCCAGCCCAACATTTTCAGCATATCCAGGTTATAATACTTCAGATAGCTGGTAAAATGGGTATGATATGAAGCTATGATTTGAATGTTGTTAGCCTGGGCCCAGCGCATGGCACGAAATCCCAATAAATCGGGGGTTGCCAAATGAACCAGTGTAGGATTAAACTCGCGTAACCGGTTCTGGGCTGATTCCGGGAAACCGACCGTTACCCGATACTCCGGCCGGCCGGGCATAGGGATGGAGGGCACCGAAACAAATTCACCTTCATGATCAATGGCAGGATTTTCTATCGTAGGGCCAAAAACAATGACGGGAACGCCCTTTTCTTCCAAAAAAGCCACCAGGCGGTTCAACGTAAGCGACACTCCATCCTGAATATGGTTATAATTCCCAGTAAAAATTGCAACTCGTAGTTCACTCATAAATTTTCCAATACATCATTGAGATTTGTATCTTTAACGTTTCGAAATCAGTCATTGTATAATTTTAAACTGAGCCTCCAAATATACAAAATTTGATGAAAGCCTTTGTAACCGGCGGTACGGGTTTTATCGGTAGCCATTTGGTGGATACTCTGATTAAATCAGATGATTATTCAGAAATTCGCTGTCTTGTGCGTAATAATGAGAAATGGCTAAGAGGAAAGCCTTACACCCGCATAAGTGGTAATCTTGATGACCTTTCCACCCTTAAGGAGGCAATACAAGGGGTAGATATTGTTTTCCATCTGGCGGGACGTGTTAAAGCGCCAACCTATCAGGAACTTGAGCACGCCAATGTGGATGCTACCGAAAATCTGTTGCGCATTGCACAAAAAGAAAATATTCCGAAAATTATAGTTCTTTCTTCACTTGCAGCTGTCGGACCCAGTCAAAACGGACCAGTCAACGAAGAAGTTCCGATGAATCCGGTCAGCTCTTACGGAAAATCGAAAATGCAGATGGAACAGATGATCCACAAACTGGCTGATGACACTACTGCTATCACGATACTGCGTCCGCCGGCCGTATACGGCCCGCGTGAAGATCAGATTTATTCTTTCTTTAAAATGGTAAATAAACACATCTGCCCAATCATTGGGGATGGCCGGCATCCCCGGGTTTCCATGGTTTATGTGGGGGATGTAGTGCAGGGAATCCTTAAAGCTGCCAAACAGGAAAAATCCGGCGTTAACACCTATTTTATAACGGGAAGCGAAGTTTATACATGGAACCAAATTCGCGGAACTGCCTCCAAAGTATTGGGTAAAAAAACGATCCCAATATATGTGAAGCCCAAGTACGTAAAAAAAATCGCCGGAACCATGGAAAAAGCCGGATCATTTTTTGGCATCTATCCCGTTTTAAACAGTGAAAAAGCAAAAGAATTAATTTTAGAATGGACATGTACCTGTGAAAAGGCCCAGCGTGAACTTGGCTATAATGCTGCCTACTCGCTGGATGAGGGGATTTCCCGCACAATTCACTGGTATCAAAGACATCATTGGTTATAGTTTATGAA
>DATFLI010000181.1:0-4072 GCA_035267805.1 Balneolaceae bacterium
ACAGCTATTAGTTATTGGTGTTAGGTATTAAGTATTACGCTTACTTACAAATAACTATTACACTAATAACCAATAACTAAGCTTACCGAATCTTCTCGATCATTTCATATGAGGTTTTAATTCCTTTAATCAAGGCAGAGCTCAACCCATTGTGCTCCATCTCATTAAGACCGGCAATCGTACATCCTTTGGGCGTCGTTACCTTGTCGATTTCCTGTTCGGGATGTCCGCCTGATTCCAGCAACAGGGCAGAGGCACCAAGCGCCGTTTGTGCTGCAATAAATTGAGCATCTTCAGCATGGAATCCCACCTCAATCCCCCCTTGTGAGGCAGCGCGGATATATCGCAGGAAGAAAGCCACGCCACAGGCATCGAGTACTGTTGCAGCTTCCATGAGATTGGTATCAATTAACAGCGTTCTGCCAATCGTATCGAAAAGTTCAGTGGTCACCTTTTCCGCTTCTTTATGAGCCGTTTTCTCGACGCAGGTCATCGATTGATTAATGGCTGCCGCTGTATTGGGCATTACGCGGATAATCGGAAAGTCAGGTCCGGTCAGATCAGCAATTTCTTCATCTTTTAATCCCGTAATGGTGGAAATCAATATATGTTTTTCAGGATTTAATACAGCTTTGATTCCAGCAACCAATTCTTCAATTTGCGTAGGTTGCACCGCGAAAATGACAATATTGGCATCTTCAACCGCCTTCGCATTATCTGATGTTATGGTGATACCCTGTTCCTCAAGATATCTGATTTGCTTAACATTCCGACGAGTTACCGTAACGTTATATTTACTTTTGGCTTCTTCGGTTCTGCCTAGTCCTTTAGCCAGGGCTGAACCTAAATTCCCTCCACCAAGGATTGCTACATTAGTTTTCATAGTTTTGGATATTAATTTAGCTTTAGTTAGTAATTTAGTTTCCAGCTTTTAATCAAATATTTATATACGAAACACCTGCTCAAATTTTTTCCTAATTTCATCATTACAAAGGTTCCCAATGCTGCCCTCATGAGTATGGTGGATTGCGAAATCCGGAGTAAAAGTATCCTCATTAATAGATAGACCGATTTGTTTGTATGCTTCCCTAAACGGGATGCCTTCCTCTACTTTCTTATTTACCTCTTCCACGCTGAACAGGTATTTATATTTCGGATCACCAACTATGTCAGTATTAACCTCAATATTTTCAAACATAAGTTTGCTGATATCCAGGCAGGATTTCAGGGTTTCTACTGCCGGGAATAGCTTTTCTTTTAGCAGTTGAAAATCTCGATGATAACCACTGGGCAAATTACTGGTGATCATAGTCAGTTCGTTGGGCAGCGACTGGATATCGTTACACTTGGCGCGTATTAACTCAAATACATCGGGATTCTTTTTATGCGGCATGATGCTTGAACCGGTAGTGAGATCATCAGGAAATGAAATAAAATTGTAATTCTGATTGCAATACAGGCACACATCCATCGCCATCTTGGAGAGAGTGCCGGCAACGGCACTTAGTCCGAAGGCGGTGAATTTTTCCAGTCGGCCGCGACTCATTTGCGCCGAAACGGAATTGAATTTCAAGGTATTAAATTCCAGCAATTCGGTAGTCAGCCGACGATCCAAAGGCAGGGAACTCCCATATCCGGCGGCCGATCCCAGCGGATTTTGATCCGCAATTCTATAAGCGGCATTCAATTGATGTAAATCATCGATCAAAGATTCTGCATAAGCTGCAAACCAGAGACCAAATGAGGAAGGCATGGCAATCTGCATGTGTGTATAGCCGGGAATAAGCACCTCTTTGTGCTGTTCGCTTAGTTCAACAAGCTGATCAAAAAGGGCTTTTATTCCCTCCTTAATTTCATCAATCTGATCCTTAATGTACATATGCAGGCAAACAAGTACCTGGTCGTTCCTCGAACGGCCGGCATGAATTTTCTTTCCGGTAGCACCCAATTTTTGGGTGAGTTCATATTCAATCTTGGAATGAACATCCTCAAATTCTCTTTCGATGGTGAAGTTTCCTTCTTCGGCATCCCTGAGCATTCGATCCAGTTCAGAGTTTATGTGCTTCCATTCTTCATCATCCAGCAGGCCAACTTTATTTAGCATCTGAGCATGAGCCTTGGATGCCCGGAGATCATATTCGGCAATTTGCAGATCCAGTTCCCGATCATTGCCAACCGTAAATTGCTCGATTAGCTCGTTGGTTGATTGCTGTCCTTTATCCCAGAGTTTCATAGTAAACTATTTTTTTTATTCAATATTCAGTGTCATCTCGACCGTTAGGGAGAGATCTTTGTTTTTAATTTGAAAACTCAAACAAAGATTTCTCACTTTGCTTCGCTACGTTCGAAATGACAAAACGAGTCATAATATCTTGTCGAGTAGTTTGATGTATGTTTCAATCCCATCCCTGATTTCATCCAGGTATATAAACTCATCTGCTGTATGCGAACGTGCTGACTTGCCGGGACCAATCTTCAGCGAGGGAATGGACAAAAAAGCCTGATCTGAAAGGGTGGGGGATCCATATTTTTCCAGTCCCAATTTATCCCCGGCTTTTACAATTGGATGGTCAAGCGGGATAAACGAAGGATTCAATCGAATCGATCTCGGATGCACCGTTGATTGAATATGATCCTCAATCGCTTCCAGAATCTCCTTATTTGTGTAAGCATCGGTGCTGCGGACATCCACGGTAAAATCACAGGTATCGGGTACGACGTTATGCTGACTGCCGGCCTGGACGACGGTTACCGTCATTTTAACCGGTCCCAGCGTTTCGGATTTTTTTGAAAATTTATGAGTTCGAAACCATTCGATATCCTGCATCGCTTTGTAAATAGCATTTTTTCCCTCCTCACGTGCAGCATGACCGCTGATACCGTCCGCTGTGCAGTTGAGCACCATAAGGCCTTTTTCCGCCACGGCCATCCGCATTTGCGTCGGTTCACCAACTATGGCACAATCGATGTCAGGAATTTTATCCAAAACGGACGCGATGCCATTATCTCCCGAAATCTCTTCTTCAGCGGACGCAACCAAAACCAGATTGTAATTAAGATCTTTTATCCCATGAAAGTGAACAAACGTAGCTATTAGCGAGGTCAGTGGGCCTCCGGCATCATTCGATCCCAATCCAAAAAGTTTTCCATTTTCAATGACCGGTTTAAAGGGTTCTTTCGTATATCCCGAATTAGGTTTAACCGTGTCGTGATGGGAGTTGAGCAATATCGTTGGTTTGTTATCATCAAAATAATTGTTTACTGCCCAGACATTATTGATGTGGTGATTAGTTTCGATCCCCTTATCGGCCAGAAATTTTTGAATAAGATCAGCAGTATCAGCTTCTTCCTTCGAAAATGAAGGTGTAGAAATCAAATTTTGTAATAAGTCGGTAGCCTCGTTAAATAACCGGTTCATAGGGCAAGCTCGGTTCCAATTTCATTCGTAAGGTTTTTAGCGTGTTTGATATAAACGCTCTGTACATTTTGTCCCAACGCTTCAAAAGCGGTGTCCAATTTAGGTATCATTCCTTCGTGGATACTGCCATTTTGCTTTAAATTTTCAAACCGATCTTCGGTAAGATGATTTATCAGTGAACGATCATCGTCCACATCTTGCAGCACACCGACCTTCTCGAAACAGTATGTCAGTTGCACATCATATTTTTTGGATAAGGCTATGGCCAGGGCAGAAGCAATGGTATCCGCATTGGTATTCAGTAATTGTCCTTGATTGTCGTGAGTGATCGCCGGAAAGACGGGTACAATTTGTTCATCCAGCAGTCGCTGAATGAAATATGCATTTACTTTATCCGGATTGACGTCACCCACAAATCCATAATCGATGTTGGCAGTAGTTCTTTTTGTAGCGGGGATGGTGTTCAGGTCAGCGCCCGATAATCCCAAGGCATCGCATGAAAGGGCCTGCAGCCTGGCAATAATATTCTTGTTAATCAGACCGGCATAGACCATGACCGCCACATCCAGGGCAGGGGCATCGGTGATACGACGACCTTGATTCATTTGTATGGGGATGTCCAATTTTGCACATAAATCTGAAGCTAAATTTCCA
>DATFLI010000182.1:0-8838 GCA_035267805.1 Balneolaceae bacterium
CGTGACAAGTCGATCACCTCACCGGGATCTTTGAGCTTCACCACCTGCGATATATTGCTTGACACATCCTCAATAGTAACCGAGTCGGTGGGCCAGTCACGAATATTCTTAATTAAAGAGGTAGCACCGCTCACCGTTATGCTGTCGGGCTGCAGATTATGCCCCCCGACCATACCGTACTGATCATCAAATGCGATGTGTACCCGGGAACGTATGGGAACGCGTTTGGATACACGATCTTCGAGTTTCAAATTTAAAATCAGGGGCTGCACTTTTTGCACGCTGATGTCAGGCATCGCGTTCATCTGCTGTTGAACTTGATCAAACAGATTCACTTGGGTATCACTGACGTCCACGTTGATACGGGGCGGATTGTTGTAGAGATTGATGAGCTTCCACCCTTCCCCCATCACACTAACGGTAGCCGTTTTAGGCAACTTAGTGACCAGTGCCTTGTTTTCAGGCACCGAACCCAATTTAATGGGACGTTCCAAATTCACGTTATAATCCCGGCTTAGGTTGACCATCAGCCAGAGACAAAGCGCCAGGATAAAGGATACGATAAAGACCACGAGCCGCTCGCGTCCCAAACCGGCAATCGCTTCTTCATCGGACTTTTGTACGAGATTGTTCCAAAAGCCGAATATCTTATTTTTAAATTGTTCTAGTTTTGTTTCCATAATGATTGATTAACGCAAACCAATATACTTTTGGCCGGCCTCCCCTGCAATATCTTCATGAACGAACAACAATCTCTTTGATTATCTTTTCATCCACTTTGTCGTTTAGTTTTTTGGCGATGCTAAAGCGTTTCATGTGAATTTCCTGCCGCCATGCCGGATTTTTTACATGAACGATCAAATTTCCGTACTCAAAGTGCACATTTTCAGTTTGTTCGGCAATACGCTCTCCAACGGTCTGATTCCAAAGGGAAAGTACCATACCCCGCTTCAGTCGTTTGCGGTGCGGATAGGTATCCAAAAAATCTTTAAGCGCTTCTTTCAGCGGCTTTGGCGTATGTGATCGAAAACGTCCCAAAAATAAATTTTAAGTTAAAAGTTCGATATTCCCGTTTTCTACTCTGAACTTACGGTTCTTTTTTCCATCGAATGTCAGATATTCATCAAATGGAATAGGGTTTGCCGCTGTCACAAAAGTCTGTCCCGCATGTTCGATTAAAGCATTTAACAGAACTTCGGTGCGCTGGGCATCCAAATCCCCGAATACATCATCCAGCAAGAAAATCGGCAGATCATCCAGTTCATCTGAAAAATACAAAAGCTGGGCCAGTTTCAAAGCCAGTGCAAACAATCGATGTTGCCCCTGTGAGCCAAATTTGCGAAGCTCAAAATCATCCAGATAAAATACAATCTCATCACGGTGCGGACCAATGAGCGTCAACTCGCGTTCAATTTCGTGATTGCATTCCGCTTCAAGCTTCTCCTGATAGCGTTCGTGAACCTCTTTTTCATCCTCAGACGGCTCACAAAACGTTTGGTATTCAAGATGCGGTTCGTGACGCATCCCGGAAATAACTTCATATTCGCGAGCCAGGTAATCCTGGAATTTATTAAGCACCTGGGTACGCCTGGCAACGATCCGGGATCCGTATTCCATCAGCTGTACATTCCACGGCTCCAGATAGGCCTCCAATACCTCACGGCTGCCCCGGAATTCCTGTAATAATTTATTGCGCTGCTTGCGGGCTTTACGGAAATCCAGCAGATCCTGCAGATACTTCGGCGAAATCTGGCTGATAAAGGAATCGATAAACGAACGCCGCTCACTGGGCCCCTCGCTTGTCAGTTTTTTGTCGTCCGGACATAACACCACCACCGGCACCATTCCAATCAAATCCGAAAGTCGATCCAGCGGACTCTCATTAACAAATATCTTCTTGCCCTCCCCCCGGGAATAGGAGCATCCCACATCAAAGCTGGACCGGATATTCCCCTCAAAATGACCCTTGATCATAAAAAAGGTAGCCTCCTGGTTAACCACATACATGTCGCTGTTGGATACAAAACTACGACTCATGCACAAGTAATGAATGGCATCAATAAGGTTGGTTTTTCCAGCGCCGTTCCGGCCGATAATCACATTCATGTGCGGAGCCCACTCAACGCTTGTCTCAACATGATTCCGGAAATTTTGCAGTCGAAGGCTCGTATTACGCAAGGGAGTTAATTTGTCAAATGGTTATTTGTTATTGGTCGATGGCCCCGATAGCCCGCAAGATACCGCAGCACGTATCCTATAACTAACGTCAGTTCGAGATAGCGGGAGGTGTTTTTCCGGCACGCTGCCCCTCCCTCTCGGAAAACCACGAGAGTACTCCCCTTAAAGGGAAGACTTATGCAGACCATTTCTTATATCGAACCCAGGTTATAACTAATAACCAATAACGATTAGCAAAACCCGCACTACAACCCGAAAGCATCGCTTCCCATAAAGATCGCATTATCGCCAAGCTCTTCTTCAATGCGCAGAAGCTGATTGTATTTGGCAATTCGATCGGTGCGACTCATAGACCCGGTTTTAATTTGTCCGGCGTTGGTTGCTACGGCCAGGTCAGCAATCGTAGTATCTTCCGTTTCCCCTGATCGATGCGAAATCACCGAGGTATAATCATTTTTATGGGCCATCTCAATAGCATCGAGTGTTTCGGTCAGGGTACCAATCTGGTTTACTTTTATGAGGATGGAATTCGCCACACCTAATTTTATGCCTTTGGCCAGGCGTTCGGTATTAGTTACGAAAAGGTCATCCCCTACCAACTGCACCTTATTGCCGATAGCATCGGTCAGTTTCTTCCAGCCGTCCCAATCGTCCTCTGCCAGGGCATCTTCAAGGGATACGATTGGATATTTGTCAATCCAGTTATCCCAGAATTCCACCATATCATCGATGTCGCGTTCACTGCCATCGCTCCATCTGAATTCGTAGACCTCTTTATCGGTATTGTAAAACTCCGATGTTGCGGGATCCAAGGCAATGGCAATATCATCGCCGGGCGTATATCCGGCAGCTTCGATTGCCTTGAGGATCACTTCGACGGCTTCTTCATTGGAAGACAAGTCCGGAGCAAATCCACCTTCATCCCCGACAGCCGTATTATAATTTTTGTCCTTCAACACTTTTTTCAGATGATGGAAGGTTTCCGATCCCATACGAATCGCTTCTGAAAATGACTTGGCCCCGACGGGCGTGATCATAAATTCCTGCAGGTCCACATTATTATCGGCATGGGATCCTCCATTGATGATATTCATCATCGGCAACGGCAGTACTTTGGCGTTCACGCCTCCCACATATCGCCAGAGCGGTAAATTCAATGCATTGGCCGCTGCTTTGGCTGAAGCCAGTGAAACACCCAGGATGGCATTTGCCCCAAGGTTGCCTTTATTTTCGGTGCCGTCGAGTTCCAGCAATAAATTGTCAATTTCTACCTGGTTGAAGACTTCTTGGCCGCACAGTTCGTCTGCAATGATCGTATTTACATTTTTTACTGCCTTGCTAACGCCTTTACCCATAAAATGGCTTGCGTCGTTATCCCGCAACTCAACAGCTTCGTGCTCTCCTGTTGATGCGCCGGATGGCACTGCAGCCCGTCCGGCGATCCCATTGCCTAAAATAACATCTACTTCAATTGTAGGATTTCCCCTTGAATCCAGAATTTGGCGTCCAATAATTTCGTCGATAAAATTCATTGTCGGTATATTTTATTTTTGGTGAATTTTTGCACAAAGGTACAATGATTTCGTCTTCGGATAAAGAGAAAGGATCAGATTAACAAATAAAAAGGAGGTAAACGAACTCACGTAATACCTCCTTACAACCCTCAATCATAAATCAAGACCTTAAACTACCATTACCACATTCCACCGAAGGTAATCTTAATTTGCGGCGTTCCGAAATAACGTTGGGCATCATAAAAAGGATCGCGCTGCCCATTGCTGTTTACGGCTATTGGCAAACCCGTTTGTTGGTCGTAACCAAATGGTTGATATGGCTCCATAATTTGGAGACCGGGTTTGAAGTAATAGAAGAAATACCCGAATTCAACAGTTGTCGGATGCTTAAAGCTGCCGATATCAGCGCCAATCTTTAATTCTCCGCTCACGCCCCAGTGGCTGTGGCCGTTTTTCCAGCCGGTAAAAAAATCGTTGACCCGCTCAAGGGGAACCAAATATCCCTGCTGGATCTGGAAGGTTCGAAAACCATTGCCGTCCGTGTCATCAAGATATGGATAGGTAAACGCTAATGCCGGTCCCGCGGAACCGCTTAGGAACAGGCGGAAGTTATCTGCGACCTGCTGGGCAAAAATCCGGTGTTTTATGCCTAGCAAAAACGGAAACCCGAACGCTCGTTTGTACTTATTGGGTATGACCTGCTGCCCCGTTATAAAACTTTGAAAATTCTGTTCTGTATCGTCCCGAATACCGGTAATGCCGGTACTGAAGGTCAACTCGGTATACGGACCGAGCACGCGCTTGTACGATCCTCCCAGGCCAAAGCCAAAGTTATTCAGCATCACATCCACGCTCCAGCCGTTGTGATAGCCTTCCGACAGCGGCGTTTTAGGCTGTGGCAGCTTCACCACATCCGGCTCTTGAATCTGGGCAAACGCGGTATTCCCCGATGATGCCAATATTAAAATAATGACAAAAGCCGCACAAAATTTAATTATCGTTGATTTTCTCATATAGTAGCACCACTATTCATATTCGTAGGCAAAACAATATTTATTTATAAAACAATCCAACTGGGTAAAAATTATGTAGAATTTTACTTATCTATAAATAATTTTCTATTTACAGACAACAAATTTGACTATGGTTTAATAAAAACTTTTATTCAGGCTCTTTAGAATGTAAGCAACTCACCAATTGAAGGTAACATATTATGTCAACTGTTAGCAAGTATCTTGTTTTTGGTCCGGCGGATACACTGCGAAGAATGCCAGTTCAGCTATTTAACGAGATCGAACCAAAGTATTTATACAAGTACGAATCTTCTGATAATAAGGATGAAGTGTACGTGGCTGTTTATGAAGAATATGAAAAGCAAATTAATGCCAGCGTTACACTTACCTGTATTATTGAATTTACGGGTAAGCAAAATCGATTTGAACTGAAAAAGACCGGCGGCCGGATGGGTTTTCGCGGCAGTTCGCTCGACGAAGAAAAACGTACTATTGATGACGAGGTCACTGATTTCATCCTTGATTTCAGCAAGCGATTGGGACTTACCGTCCAACAGGAAAAAGAGAAGGAGACTGAAGAAGATCAGTCTTAATTTCACCTATTCAATATTATGAGCTCCAAGGTAGAGGACTGGACCGTCCTTTCCATGCTGGAATGGGCCACCGAGTATTTTCAAGAAAAAGGAATCCCGGATCCTCGACATAGCATTGAATGGCTGCTGGCCGAAACGCTCGGCATCCAACGACTGGATTTGTATCTGAAATACGACCGCCCCCTTTCCTCCTCCGAACTCAGTACGCTTCGCCCCCTGGTAAAACGTCGTGCCAAACACGAGCCGCTGCAATACATCATCGGCTTTACCGATTTTATGAATGCACGGATTTCAGTGACCGAGGATGTGCTGATCCCGCGACTGGAAACAGAACAGCTCGTCGAAATTATTTTGGATCATCATCCTGACGAATCGGATTCACTGGCGGTGCTGGATATCGGCACCGGCTCCGGTTGTATCCCCATTGCGCTTAAAATGGAACGACCGGAGTGGCAAGTCTCCGGGATGGATTTATCCCAAAAGGCGCTTGAAATTGCCAGGGCCAATGCCCGGCAAAATGAAGTCGAAGTTGCCTTCACGGAAGGAGATATTTTATCCCCCGGGGTAATGCACATCGATCAACCACTGGATATCATTGTTTCCAATCCCCCGTATATCAAACCGGAAGAAAAAGATACGCTGGAGCCGCAGGTCAGAGAATATGAACCGGACCTGGCGCTTTACTCCGAAGACCTGGAAAAGATGTACGGCAATATCATCCGATTTTCGGAAAAGAACCTGGTCGAATCGGGAGCTCTGTTTCTTGAGCTGCACGAAAATTATTCGGAACAAATATTCGCCCTGTTCAAGACCGATAAATGGACCGCCAATATCCGAAAAGATTACGACCAAAAACCTCGATTTATTATCGCCCAGCGCCGATAATTACATTTTTTGTGCCCCCTGTTGCCCGTAATCCCAGCCATTTCATTCGGCATGAAAATGTGTTCATATTTGCATGTGGAAAACTTGTGGAAAACTTTTTTTAAACCCATTTTCAGATGTTACTAAATGGTAAAATCATTGTTAGCAGAGTATTATGTACTGTCAAGTTAAATTTGATAGAAAAGTTAATAAATAGTTAATTCATTGTCTCCCATTTGGTTATGGTGTTTAGAGAAATGTGGATAACTTTTGGATAACGGGCGAATATTTTTTTGACATCTGCCTATGAAATTATCATCTTCGTTTCACCCGGTTGAACTGAACTACAAAAAACGTGTGGATAACTAGGGTATTTTTGGCATAAACATTTTCAATCTTTAGAGGAGGTCACGGGACGTTGAGTAATATTTCTGCCGATGCTGCGTGGGAGCAATGTCTGGAAATTATTAAAGACAACATCAGCTACCAGAAGTACAAATCATGGTTTGAACCTATCAGTCCGGTTAAGCTGGAGGATAATACACTTACCATACAGGTTCCCAGCCAATTTTGGTATGAATGGCTGGAGGAGCATTATTATGGAATGCTGCGTTCGACGTTGGCAAAAGTTTTGGGAAAAGATGGGAAACTTGAATATTCTGTAGTACTGGAAAAGTCTGATAACGAAACAGAAAATAAATCGGTGCGTCTGCCGCAACGGCCGATGCCGCCGGACAATAATAATCAGGGACAAGATATTAAGGGATATAACGAATATAGTCCGGGAAAAATCGAGAACCCGTTTGTAATTCCGGGGATCCAGAAGACGAAGATCGATTCCAACCTGAATTCAAATTACGTTTTTGATCGGTACATCGAAGGCGACTGTAATCGGCTTGCCCGATCGGCGGCTATGGCCATTGCCGAGAACCCGGGCAGCAACTCGTTCAACCCTTTCTTTATCTACGGGGGCACCGGCCTCGGCAAAACGCATCTTATCCAGAGTATTGGCAATAAGGTGAAACAGGAATATGGCAACGAGCTGGCGGTACTTTATATATCCTCGGAAAGCTTTACCAACGAATTCGTACAGGCCATCCGTAATAACCGCGCCAGCGAATTTACCATGTTTTACCGCCAGATTGATGTTTTGATTGTCGATGACATCCAATTCTTTAGCGGCAAGGAGAAAACGCAGGAAGAGTTCTTCCATATTTTCAATGCTCTCCATCAGGATGGAAAACAAATTATCTTAAGCAGTGACCGTGCCCCGCGTGAAATTCCCGACATCGAAGAACGCTTGATCTCCCGGTTTAGCTGGGGATTGAGTGCTGATCTTCAGATTCCGGAATACGAAACGCGCTATGCCATCCTTGAGCGAAAGGCCAATGATAATGGTATCGAGCTTCCCCACGACGTCCTGGAGTTCATCGCTCACAATTTTAAATCCAACGTTCGGGACCTGGAAGGAGCCATAATCAAACTGCTGGCCTTTGCTTCTCTGCAGCACGTGGATGAGATCGAGCCGCGGATGGCCAAACAGGTTCTCAAGGATATGATCCAGGAATCACACACGACAATTTCTATTGAGCAGATTCAAAATTATGTCTGTGAGTATTTCGGGATTGATACCAACAAGGTGCGCGAAAAGACGCGCAAGCAGGAAATCGTCGAAGCCCGGCAAATCGCAATGTATTTAGCTAAGCAATTTACCGATTCCAGCCTGAAGACCATCGGCCTGCATTTTGGCGGCCGCGATCACTCTACGGTGATTCATGCTATCTCTACAGTCGAAGAACGAATGCAAACGACGGCCAAACACAAACGCATGGTCGAAGAGCTTTACCAAAAAATTGAAGTGTCGACCTTGTAGCAAATGGATACGCTGACGCTCAGGAGCTTACAGTTTCGCGGCAATCACGGATATTACGAAAGAGAACGCCGCGAAGGCAATGACTTTGAAGTTGATCTTATTTTTACTGCCGATCTTCGTCCCGCCGGTAACAGCGATCAGTTGAGTGATACGATTGATTACCAACAGGCAGTGGATATCGTAGCCTCGGTCATGAACGGCCCGCCTGTGAAGCTGATAGAAAGGCTGGCTAAAAAAGTGGGAGATGCTCTTTTTGAGGCTTTTTCCGAAATTCAAAAACTGGAAGTTTCCGTTCGCAAGCTTCAGCCCCCACTGGATATTAAAACAGCATACTCCGAAATCCGGATGACATGGCCACAGTAGTTGTTGCACTCGGATCCAATGTTGGCGATCGGCAACAACATTTGTCCGATGCCAAAGCCTTTCTGGCCGGCCTCTCGGACACAGAACTGCAGGCATCATCCATTTACATTACCGAGCCGGTGGGACCCTCGAAACGCGATTTCTACAACGCCGTCGTCATTCTCAGCAGTTCCGAGGAACCCCGCCCGCTGATCAAGTCGTTCAAATCCTTTGAACGCGAACACGGCAGATCTGCGGATCATCCCAGGTGGAGTGCCCGCACCATCGACCTGGACATTATTTCGTACGCAGACTTGGTGATTCAAACGGATAGCCTTATCATTCCCCATCCGGAATATCATAAGCGGTTATTTGTTTTAAAGCCTCTTCAGGAAGTTTTGCCCCACTGGAAAGATCCAAAAACGGGAAAGAGCATAGCACAGCTTATTACGGATGCACCA
>DATFLI010000183.1:0-2363 GCA_035267805.1 Balneolaceae bacterium
TCAAGGTAAAATATACGCCTACGAAGTGGATGGTTTCGGCAATCGTCTGTTTATGGACGATGCCAATGTTCCGGGACTATTATCGCTTCCTTATTTAGGTTGTACGAAAGAAGACGATCCTGTTTATCAAAACACTCGCAAATTTGTTTTGAGTCAACATAATCCTTATTTCTTTAAGGGAACCGCAGGTGAAGGAATCGGCGGACCGCATGTGGGTTTGAATATGATTTGGCCTATGAGTATTATCATGAGAGCTTTAACAAGTTCTGACGACAAGGAAATTGCATATTGCCTGAAAACGCTTCGTAATACGGATGCGGGAACCGGGTTTATGCATGAATCTTTCAATAAA
Source organism: Balneolaceae bacterium (assembly GCA_035267805.1). Taxonomy (GTDB): domain Bacteria; phylum Bacteroidota; class Rhodothermia; order Balneolales; family Balneolaceae; genus Fodinibius. The sequence continues at coordinate 353 of DATFLI010000183.1, forward strand.
GATAATCCCCAAAAGTTCACCAGAAAATGGTTTGCATGGGCAAATACGCTCTTTGGGGAATTGATTATCAAAGTAGAGAAAGAACGGCCAAACCTTTTAAGTGTTTAGTCGTATTTGTCGATACAATCAACCAGAAAGTACAATTGTAATAAGAGTATAACATAATGAAAGATTTAGCGATAGGTATCGATATTGGAGGTACCAATACACAGTTTGGCGCTGTTGACCGAGGGGGAAATATTATTGCTACGGATAAAGTCGCCACACAAACTCACGCCGATATTCAACTTTATTTTAAAGATCTTTATGAAGGAATTTCTAACCTTCTGAAAGAAACCGGGCTCGAATGTAAGATTATTGGGGTTGGAGTTGGAGCTCCGAACGGAAATTATTACGAAGGAACGGTGGAAGATGCTCCGAACCTACGATGGAAAGGAATCATCAATTTTGTTGATGAATTCAAAAAGCTATGGAATGTGCCAACCGTTTTGACAAATGATGCCAACGCGGCCGCTATTGGTGAGATGATGTACGGGGGGGCAAAAGGCATGAAAAATTTCATAGAGGTCACGCTTGGTACCGGACTTGGCAGCGGTTTTGTAGTCAATGGTGAAGTAATGTATGGGAATGATGGTTTTGCTGGTGAGTTAGGTCACACTATTGTAAACCCCTATGGTCGGCAATGTGGTTGCGGCCGGAAAGGATGTCTCGAGACCTATGCCTCAGCCACCGGAATTAAACGGACCGTTTATAAATTTTTGGCGGATAACCTGAAGCCAAGTGAGTTACGTGGAGTCAGCTTTGATAATTTATCTGCCAAGATGATAACGGAGGCAGCCGAGAGAGGGGATCAGATTGCAATGGATTCGTTTGAGTATACTGGTAAAGTGTTAGGTCAAAAACTGGCTGATGCTGTGGCGGTCACAAGTCCAGAAGCGATTTTCCTCTTTGGAGGATTGGCTCACTCCGGTGATTTCATTTTCAAACCTACCCATAAATATATGGAAGAAAATATGCTATCCATATACCGCAACAAGGTAAAACTGCTTCCATCAGAATTACAAAATAAAAATGCAGCGGTATTGGGCGCTTCGGCACTAGTCTGGAAAGAGCTCGATAAGATATCTGAAACGAAAATTAAATTCTGAAAATACATGAAATCCGATTTACCGTTTTTCTCAAAAAATAGGATCCGTTTAAAAAAAAAGCCTAATCTATATTATCAATTTAGATCCATATTTGGCATCTTATTGCTGTTCATTGGGTTATTAGGACTGGAGGCGTGCTCGTCATCATCCAAGAAAAAAAAGTCGGCTCCAGTAAAATTAACCTCATATGTTGATCCCTTTATTGGAACCGGCGGACACGGACATGTCTATCCGGGAGCGACCGTTCCATTTGGCATGGTCCAATTGAGTCCGGATAACGGGAAATCGGGTTGGGATTATTGCTCGGGTTATAACTATGCTTCCCATAAAATAACCGGTTTCACGCTGACTCATTTAAGCGGTACGGGTATTGGTGATTTATGTGATATCTCCTTTATGCCTACCAATTGGGCGATTGATAAGATGGCGGGCAAAAAAATCAATAAATGGAATGTCAGTTCCACCTTTTCTCACAAAAATGAACATGCCGTTCCCGGGTATTATTCAGTTGTTCTTAATAATAACAATATCAAAGTTGAATTAACTGCTGCAGAAAGAGCTGGCTTTTATCGATATACATTTCCCAAAACGGGTCCGGCTACTTTATCTTTGAATCTGGGTTTTGCCATAAATTGGGATCATCCTACCTCAACTTATATTCATGTTGAAAACGATAGTACCGTCTCCGGATACCGCATGTCGACCGGATGGGCTAAAGATCAGCGAGTTTATTTTGTGGCTAAATTCTCCCGGCCTTTCGAAAAGTTTGCAACGATGAAAACCAACAAGCTGGTCGAAGGTCAGAATGAAGTCAAAGGAGACAGCGTGAAGGCGCTTTTCAGTTTTGCTCCTCAAAAGGGTCA
>DATFLI010000184.1:0-10093 GCA_035267805.1 Balneolaceae bacterium
AAGATTATATTAAGTTTCTAATTTATGCCCATTCTTCTGTTGATGAAACGAGAGACCATTTGGAAATCCTCTTTGAAACAAAGTCATTTAAAGATGAAGAACTATTTAACAATTTATCCCAAAAACTAAATTTACTGGGTAAAAAATTGTATAGCTTTATCCAAGCTGTTGAGAACATGCATAATAGGTAATCATGCACCATGAAACTTGTGCCTTGTATCCTGTCAATCCAGCTCGTTCAGAGCATGTGACAATGCCTGGAGCGAATCTTTGGCATCCCCAAAGAACATCTGGTTCGTTTCCGCATAAAAGAGTTCGTTATCGATGCCGGCAAAACCGGGGCTCAAGCTCCGTTTGAAAATAATGGTCCGCTTGGCTTCATCCACATTCATAATAGGCATACCATAAATTGGACTGCCCGGTGTTGTTTTAGCCGCAGGATTAACTACGTCATTAGCACCGATAACCAGCACTACATCCGTTGATTTGAATTCCGGATTGATCTCCTCCATATCATAAAGTTGATCGTAGGGCACATCCGCTTCGGCAAGCAATACGTTCATATGACCGGGCATGCGTCCCGCCACCGGGTGGATACCATATTTTACTTCTACGCCGCGTTTTTCCAGCTTGTCGGCCACCTCCTTAAGCACATGCTGAGCTTGTGCAACGGCTAGTCCGTATCCCGGAACGATGATAACACGATTGGCATAGGCGCACTGTAATGCCGCATCGTCGGGCGTTGTTTCGTGAACCGTTTTATCGGTATCGGCTGCGGGGCCGCCGCCTGAAGAATCCGCACCCCCAAAGGCACCGAATAGCACGTTGCCCAGTGTGCGGTTCATGGCTTTACACATTATATTAGTCAGAATTAATCCCGCTGCACCGACCAAGGCACCACTGATAATCAGCAGGTTATTGTTAATGACAAATCCGGCCATGGCGGCGGCCAGACCCGAGTAAGAGTTCAGCAGTGAAATCACGACTGGCATATCTGCGCCGCCGATCGGCATGACGGTGAGCACGCCCAGCAATAAGGCGATTCCAAATAGTACCCAGAATATAACTTGGTTTGTGGGGTCATAAGCGAGCCATCCGACAAGTCCAAAAGTGACGAGTGTGAGAAGTGCATTGAAAATATTTTGTCCCGGAAAGGTTACCGGGTTGCCGCTTATGAAGCCTCGAAGTTTTCCAAAAGCAATGAAGCTGCCGGTAAAGGTGATCGAGCCGATTAAGATACTCAAGCCGATCGTAACTAAAACCTGATTGCTCATAGCTGTCGGGGCCTGACGTGCAAATTCTCCCCAGGCAACGAGAGCAGAAGCCCCACCACCGAAGCCGTTAAAAATGGCTACCATCTCAGGCATGGCTGTCATCTGTACTTTTTTGGCGGAGACGGCTCCTATGGCAGATCCAACGATAACACCGGTGATAATGGTTTCGAAAGTGACGATTTGTTGGTCAAACAGGGTTACGATAATTCCGACCAACATACCTAAAGCCGCCAGTTGATTACCGGATCGGGCTGTAGATGGAGAACCAAGTCGCTTAATCCCAAAAATAAAGATCCCGGTCGCAACCAGGTAAACCAGCTGAATAAGGCTTGGTAATACTGATTGTACTGAAGCAGGTAAAAAGTTACTCATCGTTTTTCTCCTTTTTCTTGAACATCTCGAGCATACGGTCGGTGACCATAAATCCTCCGACAACGTTGATAGTCGCAAATACAATAGCAAAAAATCCGATCAGCTGTCCCAACAGTCCCCCGGCTTCTCCGGCTACAACCAGTGCGCCGATGATGGTAATTCCCGATATGGCATTGGCACCGGACATCAGCGGGGTGTGTAAGGTGGGAGGAACTTTTGAAATGAGTTCAAAGCCAACGAACGAGGCTAGCACGAAGATAAATAAGTTGAATATTAATCCAGACATAACATTTATTTTGAATGAAGAATGTCGAACAAGGAATATCGAATTAGAAATTTCAACATTTCAATATTCCTTGTTCTTCGTTTCAGGATTCTTTCAGCATCGGGCTGATGATTTCGCCCTGGTGAGTAATGGTTGTGTTGAGTGTAATTTCGTCTTCAAAATCGAATTCCGGCTTGCCCTCTTTTAGCAGATGATTCAGCAGGGCAAGCATATTCTTTGAATACATCTGGCTTGCATGATAGGCTAGTTTGCTGGGTACGTTGAGCGGGCCGACAATTTTTACACCGTTGACAGCTTTCGTCTGTCCTGCTTCCGTCAGTTCACAATTGCCGCCTTGTTCAGCAGCCAAATCAACAATTACGGCCCCGGGATGCATATCCTGAACCATCTCTTTTGTAACCAGCAAAGGGGCGGGTTTACCCGGGATGAGCGCCGTAGTGATAATAATATCCGATTTTTTAGCATGTTCGTGGATGACCTGCCGTTGCCGTTCCTGCTGGTCTTCGGCAAGCTCTTTGGCATAGCCCCCCTCGGTTTCGGAATCTTCATCCAGATCAGGCACCTCTACAAAAGTGGCCCCCAAACTTTCAACCTGCTCCTTGACGGCCGGACGAATATCGAATGCTTCGACCACCGCCCCGAGACGTTTGGCTGTAGCGATGGCTTGTAGCCCGGCAACACCTGCTCCCAATATCAAAACCTTACCGGGTGCAATGGTTCCGGCTGCGGTCATCATCATAGGCATATAACGGTCCACTTCATCAGCCCCGATAAGCGCTGACTTATAGCCCGAAATAGAACTCATAGAGGAAAGCACATCCATATTTTGAGCGCGAGAAATGCGTGGAATGGCATCCATCCCCAGGGCGGTAATATTTCTTTCCTTTAGCAGATTGACTGTTTCTTCATTTTGCAGTGCCCATAGCAGACAAATCAGCACGTTGCCCGATTTCATCTTTTCAAGATCATTTTCAGGCGGTGTTTGGATGCTGATAAGAATGTCCGATTCGGCAAAAATTTGCGTTCGATCGGATATAATTGTGCCTCCAGCTTCTGTAAAAGCCGAATTGGGATAGTTGGAAGCCTGGCCGGCATCCGATTCGATCCAAATTTCCAATCCCTTGTCTTTGAGTTTCGAAACGGTGTCCGGAATAAGCGCTACTCGTTTCTCATTTTCTGCCGTTTCTTTTGGAATAGCAACGATCACGGTCTATCTCACTTTAAAGTTAGAAAGTTGATTGGTAACATATTGAAAACTTAAAAGATTGCAAATAAGAAATAATTCTTGTTGATTGAATAAAATATTGTTTTACACTTGACCAATTATTTATAGTAATGGCGATGTATGGAAAAATTTAATTAGCTGTAAATAACAAACTACAAGTAACTTACATCGGCCTAAATAAATCATCAATTTTATCTTTGTCATGAAGAAAAATCTACTTAACTGTTTTCTTGTTTTAGCACTTGTTGTAAATATGCCTTGGTCGGCATCAGCCCAACAGAAGGGTAATCCTGTTGCCAATGCCAAAGCGGAGGTCATTTTGGGCAACGCCCGATTTACGGTACTCACTTCGCAGATGATTCGAATGGAATGGGATAATGACGGGAAGTTTGAAGATCGGCCGTCTTTCGTTTTTATCAACCGGAATTTGCCTGTGCCGGATTTTAATACGAGTCATCAAGATGGGAACCTGCTTATTGATACCGGTGATTTGCAGCTTTCCTATAAAGAAAACAGCGGGGAGTTTAATGCTAGTAATCTGCAAGTTCGTTTCAAGGTAGATGGAGAGTGGCAGTCGTGGCATCCGGGAATGCAAGATACGGCAAACTTAAAGGGCACGATTCGCACTCTCGACGGTGTTCGGGGCTCGACGGATTTGCCCCCGGGATTACTTTCCCGTAGCGGATGGCATGTTGTGGATGATTCTCAGCGTCCGCTTTTTGATGATAGTGATTGGCCATGGGTTGTTCCCCGGACAAAGAAACAGTCGCAGGATTGGTACTTTTTCGGGTACGGACACAATTATAAAAAAGAATTGACGGACTACACCAGGGTAGCCGGAAAAATACCAATGCCGCCGCGATTTGCTTTCGGTTTTTGGTGGTCGCGTTATTGGGCTTATACTGATCAGGGTTTTAAGGATCTGGTTCACCAGTTTCACACTCATAATGTCCCGTTGAATGTGTTGGTTATCGATATGGACTGGCACAAAACATGGGGGCTCAAATGGGGGCAGCAGGAAACCGATCAGGCAGGCCAGCCCAAGGGATGGACGGGCTATACCTGGAATCCTACTTATTTCCCGAATCCGAAGAAATTTTTAGACTGGACGAAGAAACAAAATCTGAAAGTTACGCTGAATTTGCATCCCGCGTCCGGGATTCAGCCGTATGAGGAGCCCTATCCCGAAATGGCAAAAGCGATGGGAATAGATCCCTCAACAAAAAAATATGTACCGTTTAATATTACGAACAAAGATTTTGCCAAGGCTTACTTTAAGCATGTCATCGAACCGAAAGAAAAAGAGGGCGTTGATTTCTGGTGGCTGGATTGGCAACAGTGGAGTAATACCAAAATTCCGGGCGTTACGCCGACATGGTGGCTTAATTATGTCTTTTATACGCATATGGAGCGCGAAAATGACGGTCGCCCGCTGATTTATCACCGATGGGGCGGACTTGGCAATCATCGTTATCAGATTGGTTTTTCCGGGGATGTGATTTCGGTCTGGTCTTCCCTGGATTTCCAGCCCTATTTTACGGCTACCGCTTCGAATGTGGGATATGGGTATTGGAGCCATGATATCGGCGGACACATTTACGGGGATGATTCTCCCGAGTTGTACACGCGTTGGATTCAGTGGGGAGCGTTTAGCCCGATAATCCGTACACATGTAACTAAAAACCCGTATGGTGAGCGCCGTATCTGGGCTTATCCTTATCATTATGCTCGTGCTATGCGCGATGCTGTGATATGGCGCTACCAAATGGTGCCATACATTTATACTGCTTCCCGCGAAGCGTATGATACCGGCGTTTCATTGATGCGTCCCATGTATTACAACTGGCCGGAACAGGATGAAGCTTACAGCTTCAAGAACGAATATATGTTTGGAGATGATCTGCTGGTAAACCCTGTGACGCAGCCTATGGGCGAAGATGAGTTGCGGGATACCCCGCACCTCTTGGCAGAGAAGAAAGTTTGGTTGCCCAAGGGTGATTGGGTGGAATGGCAAACCGGAACGACTTTTAAAGGGGATACGACCGTAACCCGGCACTATTCCATCAGTCAAATACCAGTCTTTGCGCGAGCAGGTGCGATCATCCCTATGCAAACCTCAGAAGATTTCAAGCAGAATGCGAATCATTCGGTAGATCCGCTTGTGCTGGCGGTTTTTGCCGGTGATACCAGTACGACGCGTTTATATCAGGATGCCGGAAATTCGGATGGTTATAAAGAGGGGAAAAATGCGTGGACAAAAATCAGTCATATGGAACCGGATGACCATACGATCACGATTAAAGTAGATCCAACACAGGGCTCCTATCCGGGAATGAGTTCCAAACGGGCTTATACAATTAAATTGTTAAATACATGGCCGGCAGAGTCGGTAAGTTGGAATGGACAAAAAATTGCTTACAATCCGGATCAAAAAGATAGCGGATGGGAGTATGACGGCAATAAGTTTGCTACCGTTATCCATGTTCCCGAAAGCAATATTAACAGAACAACTACCGTGACGGTGCATTTTAAAGAGTCCATTCATTCGGACTTGCTAAATGGTATGCGCGGTAACATCGAGCGGCTTAAGGTGGCCCAGAAAGTGTTGAAAAAACTTTCCAAAAATCAGTTTATGCAATTTAACTGGAAAGGCGCTGTGGAACCGCCTGCTGATCTTATCGATCTTTACCAGACGGGCAATCGTATTCAGATGGATCCTTCATCGGCCAAAGAGGAGTTGGAAAATTTCCATAACAAAGTTGGGGGGCTATATGATGAAGTTCGTCAGATGCAGGGCGATCACAAATATATTCAGCAAGCCCTGAACCAGCTGAAAACAATAGAGGAATAAGATTTAAATGGAATAGCACGAGGTTCCGCTCGTGCTTATTTCCAGGTAAGATCTTTGATTGTTAGCCCGTCTCTATAATGTCGATAGGAAATATCGACTCTAATCGTAGCGTTAAATTTTGTATGTTTATAAGAACTTAAAATTTATAAAGAATTTGTTTGATGGAAGATATTGCAGATAAAACGTTTGATGTGGTAATTGTAGGAAGTGGCCCGGCGGGGCTGACAGCTGCTTTGTATGCCGCACGTGCCGATTTAAAGCCAATTATTTTTGAAGGTCCGGAGCCCGGTGGTCAGCTGATGCAAACGACCGACGTAGAAAATTATCCGGGCTATCCCGAGGGCGTCATGGGGCCTAAGATGATGCAGGATTTTCGCGAACAGGCCGAGCGTTTTGGGGCGGATTGCCGATACGGCATGGTTACTGATATCGACTTTGAAAAACGTCCCTATAAATTAACGATTGATGAAGAAACTGAGATTTATGCCAAGGCACTGATCGTTTCTACCGGGGCCTCTGCCAAATGGCTGGGACTGGAAAGCGAGCAGCAACTTCGCGGGAAAGGAGTATCGGCCTGTGCTACGTGTGACGGTGCTTTTTTCCGAAATCAGCATGTGATCGTCGTTGGAGGAGGTGATACGGCAATGGAAGAGGCAACTTTCCTGACCAAGTTTGCAAGCAAAGTGACAGTACTGCACCGGCGTGAAGAGCTGCGTGCGTCTAAAGCCATGCAGGCTCGGGCATTCAATGATGAGAAAATTGAATTCTTGTGGAATACCGAACTCCATGAAGTCCTCGGGGATGATGTCGTTGAGGGCGTGAAGGTGATTAATAATGAAACACAGGAAATTACCACATTGGATGATGTGACCGGTGTGTTTATTGCGATTGGACATAAGCCCAATACCGATCTTTTTAAGGGTGTGTTGGAAATGGATGATGTCGGTTATATCAAAACGGAAGGGCAATCAACCAGAACCGGTGTAGCCGGCATCTTTGCTTGTGGCGATGCCATGGATCCGATTTACCGTCAGGCTGTGACGGCTGCGGGAACCGGATGTCGTGCCGCTCTCGATGCCGAACGCTTCCTTGCTGAGGAAGCGGTCGATATTGATGAAGATGCCAAGGCTATAGCTTAAATATATTTCTCCCCGGGTTAAAACCCGGGGCTAATTTAATTCATTCTTCTTCGTCTTTCTTACCGACTGTTTTGTCGGTCTTTTCTCCGGGTTCTTCCTCTTTTTCTTCGGAGGTCTCCTCTTCTTCCCGGATTTCAATCACATCGGCATCTACTTCGTATTCGTCCTTGCCCATTTCCTCATCAGGATAACGTTCCACAATGATTTTAATATCATTCATGAACAGCGCAAACATGCTGATCGCCGAAACGATAGGAGCAATGGCGGTGAGTATTGTGGCGCCACCAATGCCAATGGTGAGCTGGGATTGAAATAACACCTTACCGTTTTTGTCTTTGATTAAGACGCGACGAGCATTACCCTCCCTGATCAGTTTCTTAACCTGTTTTATCATCTCGGATACCGTTCCTGTAATCTCCTCGGTGAAGGTCTTTTTCGAGCTCTGGGTTTTCATAATTTTGTCGCTCATTTGTTTAGAAAGCTACTTTATGGATAAATCTTACTTCTTATTGTAAGGATTTGTTCGTTCTATGGTCTTACTACGTATAAGATACTATAAAGATTCATTTAAGGAGAGCCTATGTTATCAAGAGTTTATTGTGCGTCCACTATCGGGGTCGATGCCCGTCTTATCGAAGTTGAAATCAACAGATCCGGCGGGATGCCCAAATACTTTTTAGTGGGATTACCCGACCGCGCTGTGAGTGAATCCAGCGATCGTATAGAAGCCGCACTGCGGAATTCGCATGCCTATTTTCCGGATGGGCGTATTACTGTAAATCTGGCCCCGGCCGACCTACCCAAAGAGGGCAGCGCTTTTGACTTGCCTATCGCTGTTACCCTGCTAAATGTATCGGGACAGATTAAAACAGATAAACTGGAGAATACGCTGATATTGGGGGAGTTGGCCCTGGATGGTAAATTGCGTCCCATCAAAGGCGTGTTACCCATGGCAGTGCAGGCACGTGACAAAGGATTAAAAAATATGGTCGTTCCGGCAGATAACGGCCCGGAGGCCGGTGTGGTGGATGGAATCAATGTCTATTCCTTCGAGCATTTAAGTGAAGTAATGGAATGGCTGCGAAACGGTGAAAGTCACGCTCCATTGGATGTAGATGTGGAATCTATTTTCCGGCAAAGTGGGGAGGGGGAAATCCTTGACTTCAGTGATGTGCGTGGGCAGGAAAATGTAAAACGTGCTTTGGAGGTTGCAGCAGCCGGCGGGCATAACGTTATCATGGTGGGTCCGCCCGGCTCCGGTAAGACGATGATGGCCCGCAGGCTACCCACTATTCTGCCACCGCTTACGCTTGATGAGGCACTTGAAACAACCAAGATTCATTCGGTTGCCGGATTACTGCCCGGCGGAAAAGCCCTGGTGACAGCCCGCCCATTCCGGTCGCCACATCATACGGTTTCTGATGTGGCGTTGGTCGGTGGCGGGAGCATCCCCATGCCGGGCGAAATATCGATGGCCCATAATGGAGTGCTTTTCCTGGATGAACTGCCTGAATTTAAACGGAGTGCTCTGGAGGTAATGCGTCAGCCGCTGGAAGATGGATTTGTCAGTATATCGAGGGCACGAATGAGCTGCAGTTATCCCAGCCGGATCATGCTGGTAGCTTCCATGAATCCGTCGCCAACCGGGGATTGGTACGATCCCACCGATCCTGCCGGCTCTTCTCCTTCGCAGATGCAGCGTTACCTGGGAAAAATCAGCGGCCCGTTGCTGGATCGCATTGACCTTCATATCGAAGTCCAGAAAGTGAGCTACGAGGAGTTGTCAAGTAAGTCAAAGGGAGAATCTTCAGAAACCATTCGGCAGCGGGTAATGTCGGCTCGCGAAGTGCAAACACAACGTTTTATGGGAATAGAAGGTGTTTATTGTAACGCGCAGATGAATACCAAAATGGCACGGAAGATCTGTACCCTTGATGAATCAAGCGCCCAAATGTTGAAAAAAGCCATCACTTCTCTGGGATTATCGGCACGTGCTTATGATCGAATTTTAAAAGTTTCGCGAACTATTGCCGATCTCGAACGTTCGGAATCCATAAGATCAAATCATATTGCGGAAGCCATACAGTATCGCACATTGGATCGGGAAGGCTGGTTGGGGTAAGTGATTTAAAAAAATTGGGAATGCCTGTAAACTCAGATTGATTGCCAGTACCAGAATCAATATGCTTTCCCTACTAAACTATGAATCTTCAAATCCTTTGCTGTGCCTAATTACGCTGATATTGTTTTCCCGACAGCGGTTCGATATCCTTTTACCTATGCTCTCCCGGATCAACTTCTAGCCGAAGCCGAACCGGGGAAGCGCGTTTGGGTTCCCCTGCAAAAACACAAGGCGATTGGGATGATCGTCAAGATCCACCGACAGAAGCCTGATTTTAATACCCGGTCGATAGAAAAGATACTTGATGAAGAGCCGGTGCTCTCGGATGAGTTGCTGAAATTAAGTAAATGGATGTACCGTTTTTATTACTGCGGATGGGGCGAAGTAATTCAGGCGGCATTGCCTGTAGGACTAAATTTTTATTCGGAAAATTTTTTAAAAGCTTTAGAGACCGAACTTCCTGATCACCTGAAAGAAGCTGAAGAAGAGATTGTGAAAGAGATCCGTAAAGAGGGCAGCTATCTTCTAAAAGAAGCCCAGAAACGATGGGGCGATAAAGTCATTAAGAAACTGGTGGGACAAAAATTGTTGGAGGTATGGGAAGAACCGGCGGTAAAAATGGATCCCCACACCGAGAATCTATGGCGTTGGACGGATAAAGCAGATCCTAACGAAATTCAGGAACTCATAAAGGATCACAAGGAACGGGATAAGTTTTATAAATGGGTCCAGGCCCTGGAGTTGCTTGCTAACCTGGAGTTGCCGGAATTTCAAAATGAGTTAACGCAATATGATCTGTTGGAGCATTATACGCTGCAGCGTAT
>DATFLI010000185.1:0-5398 GCA_035267805.1 Balneolaceae bacterium
AGTCAGGGAACGGGCTTACGGAAATAATAATGGTGACATTACACAAAGCCAGCTCACCAAAGATTTCATCCTTGATGAGCGAGCTCGTGAACTCTACTGGGAAGGATTACGACGCACCGACCTTATTCGGTACGGATATTATACCACCGGTAAATATAAGTGGGCCTGGAAAGGAAACGTCCAAGAAGGTTCACCCACAGATGCTCATTATAAAGTCTTCCCGCTTCCGGCATCCGAAGTTAATTCCAACCCGAATCTGACTCAGAATCAGGGATATTAATCATTGAATAAAACGATAAAGAAAATGAAGAAACTAAGTCTATATTTTATTGCACTCTTAGGTATTCTGGCCCTTGTTTCTTGCGACAAAGGAACACTTGGACCTGTTGTGAGTTCTTCTCCAACTTCTCCCAAGATGAGTTCTTCAGCCGCCGGTCAAAACTACAAGCTGGACAAAAGCAACGCACAGGATACGCTATTTACATTGGATTGGAGCGCTCCCGATTATGGATTTCCATCTGCTCCAACTTATACTGTACAGATGGCAGAACAGGGAACCGATTTCGCAAATCCTATCCAACTGGCTAAAATCAATAAGAAGTCCTTCTCCATTACGGTTAATGACATGAATAGCCTTTTGATTTCAAACGGATTTCCTGCTGATTTAAACAAAACCTTTGACTTTAGAGTCATAGCTTCTGTTGCCAGCAGTCAGGAGTATGACGAGACATCCGATCCAATATCGATGTCGCTTACTCCCTATCCGCCCTTCCCGAGTATTTATGTGTCGGGGGGATACACAAGTAACAGCGGCTATGATATAGCCCCGGCGCTCGTCTCTACGGCCAGCGATTCGACCTATTCTGGATTCGTATATTTTGATCAAGACAACAGTAACTTCACCTTTACTGAACTCCGGTCCTCAACCTCCGGTAAAAGCTGGGGTGATAATGGCGCCGACGGGACTTTAGAAGAAGGTGGAGCCAATATACAGGTGGCTAATGCCGGCTACTATATGTTCTCTGTTGACCTGAAAAACATGTCGTATACTATGACAAAAACGGATTGGGGAATCATCGGTGATGCTACTTCCACCGGCTGGAGTTCAGATCAAAATATGACCTACGATAAAAATAAAAAAGTATGGTCTATTACACTTGATCTTACAGCCAACTCCATTAAGTTCCGTGCTAATGATGCCTGGGCTATAAACTATGGCGACAACGGTGCCGATGGATTTCTGGATTTGGGCGGCGATAATATTTCTGTACCCTCAGCAGGTAACTATACCGTTACCATGGACTTGAGCGGTTATTACAGAACATATACGCTCTCTAAAAACTAATGATATTTGCACTTATCAAGACCCACTCATCATACCGGTGAGTGGGTTTTTAATTTCAATTTTAACACTGAAAAAAGAGTATTCAGACTCCCTCCTTTACCCATCATGAGATATTGCTTTTTCATAGTACTGCTTTTTCTGGGTTTTCAAACGCAAACCAATGCCCAGGTTATAACCACCAAGCCCGAATTTCCTACCGCAGATGATTCTGTAACCATTTATTTTGATGCCACCCGGGGTGATCAGGGTCTGATGGATTATACCGGGGATGTGTATGCCCATACAGGTGTCATCACAGATCAGAGTAACAATAGTTCAGATTGGAAGTACGTCGTAACTCAATGGCCGAATAATATCCCTAAAATTAAAATGACCCGGGTTAGCACAAACCTTTATAAGCTCAATATCGGGCCAAGCATCCGGGATTTTTATGGCGTACCGCAGGCAGAAAAAATTAAGAAGATGGCTTTCGTATTTCGCAACAGTGATGGCTCTCAAACAGGCAGGGATACCGGCGGGGCAGATATTTTTGCCGATGTTTATCAAAACAATTTCAACATTAAGTTTTTACAGCCTGCCGACAGTCTCAGCTTCCTGGGTAATACCGACTCGTTATCCATTACCGGGATTGGGGGCGGTCAAAATTCCAGGATCAGCCTCACCCTTTCGATCAATAATCAACAAGTTAAGCAGGTTAATAATGATACCCTTAAATATACTTTTAAAGGGCAGCCTGCAGGACGATATCATTTGAGATTATCCGGTACCGACAGCGTTTCCTCTGATACCGCAACCAGCACCGTTGTCGTAAATCCCCAAATAACCAACCAGCCCCGCCCTGCCGGTCTCAAAGACGGCATCACCTATGTTGATAATTCTACGGTTCGACTTTCGCTATTTGCTCCGCACAAGCAATTTGTCTACTTGCTAGGTGATTTCAACGGTTGGAAATCAGAGCCGCAGTATTTTATGAATCGTGACTCAGTCAATGCCGACAGCGTTTACTACTGGACGGAGATTGATAATCTAACACCGGGACAAGAATACGCTTTTCAGTACCTGGTGGATGGAAAAATCCGGGTTGCCGATCCCTATTCACATAAGATTCTGGATCCTAACAACGATCAGTATATTTCGGATGCGACTTATCCAAATCTAAAGCCTTATCCCAAAGGCAAAACCGATAAAATTGTGGGGGTTCTGCAACCGGGAAAAACCTCATATAATTGGCAAAATTTGAATTATAAACGTCCGGCTAAGGATAGTTTGACGGTATATGAATTACTGATCAGGGATTTTGTTAAAAATCATGACTATAAAACGCTTACCGACACCCTTGATTACCTGGATAGGCTTGGGATCAACGCTATTGAATTAATGCCCGTAACAGAATTCGAAGGCAACATTAGTTGGGGGTATAATCCGACTTTCCATCTCGCCACGGATAAATACTACGGTCCGGCCGATGACCTTAAAAAATTTGTTGACGCTTGTCATGCCCGCGGTATCGCTGTGATTCTGGATATGGTTTTGAATCACGTCTATGGTCCCAGTCCCCTCGTTCGTCTCTGGAATGAAGGAGATTACGGAAAGCCTACACCCGAAAATCCCTATCTGAATGTTCAATCTCCCAACCAGACATTCAGCTTCGGTTACGACTTTAATCACGAAAGTAAAGCTACACAGTACTATGTGGATCGGGTGAACAGTTACTGGCTACAGAATTTTCATGTGGATGGATTCCGCTTCGATTTCACAAAAGGCTTTACCCAAACTCCGGGTGATGGGTTTGCCTATGATGCATCCCGCATTAAGATCCTGGAGCGCATGGCCGATCATATTTGGTCGGTGGATGATTCTGCCTATGTGATTTTAGAGCATTTCACCGCCAATTCGGAAGAAAAAGTGTTATCCAATTACGGGATGATGCTTTGGGGAAACCTGAATTCCAGTTACAATGAAGCTACCATGGGCTATAACGATAGTGGCAAAAGTGATTTTTCCGGTGTTTATTATGGCAATCGTGGCTGGAATGATCCTCACTTGGTGGGATATATGGAAAGCCACGACGAGCAGCGCCTGATGTACAAGAATCTGCAGTATGGCAATAGCAGTTCCGATGGGTTGTACGACATAAAGAATTTGCCTACCGCACTGAATCGCGTAAAGATGGCGGGAGCCTTTTTCTTTACCGTTCCCGGTCCCAAAATGATCTGGCAATTCGGGGAACTGGGCTACGACATCAGCATTGATCAGAACGGACGCACGGGAGAAAAGCCAATCAAATGGAATTATTTTTCGGATTCAGACCGAAAAAAACTGTACAAAACCTACCAGGCCTTAATTAAGCTTAGAAACGCCAGTCCCGCTTTTACCTCTGACTCTTCCAATGTTACAATGGATGTGGGGAGTGCCGCCAAGCGGATCACTATTGATTACCCGAATATGGATGTTTCCATTATCGGTAATTTTGGTGTCACCGCTACTACTGAGAAGCCTAATTTTGCTCAAAGCGGGGCCTGGTACGATTACTTTTCCGGGGATACACTGAATGTTGCAAATCCTGATACCGGCATCAGTTTGCAGGCCGGAGAATTTCATATCTATACCACCAAAAAATTTAAGACTCCCGAAACGAACTTACTGCCTTATGATTCATGGAACCAAGGCTCGAACGGTGGTAATTTAAGTGTGAAATTCCTACAACCGAATCAGGATCCCGTGAACATTAAGAGCTCCGACTCCCTGTCTGTTGTGGGAGCCAGCAGTAATTCGAATGTTACTCTCTCTTTAGCCATAAACCAGGTCCAGGTAGCTCAGGTAAACAGCGATACGCTTCGATACACTTTTAAAGGGCATCCGGCCGGGAGCTATAAACTCACTTTAATTGGCAATAACAGTGCATCAACGGATACGGTTTCTACGATGGTTGTTGTAGGTGCTGTTACGAATCAGTTTAAGCTATATCAAAATTATCCGAATCCGTTTAACCCGACCACGACCATCCCTTATAATTTGCCCGATGGCGTAAAAAAGGCTACCATTTCGATTTACGATATACTTGGCCGTCTCGTTGAAAAGAAACAGATATCTTCAGACAATCCATATATCGAGTTCGACGCGTCTAATTTATCGAGCGGGGTTTATATTTATCGACTGAAGGCGGGCAATCGTACATTAACAAAGAAAATGATGCTTATTAAGTAGAACTTATTACCATTAAAACCTGCCCTAAAGGTGGTGCTGAACAATGGGAAGAATATCATGACACCTCCCGACCCAATCCCAAACTTGGGATTGGCCCCCCTCCTAAAGGAGGGATTTTTTCAGTCATAACATTATTGAATATTTTTAGCGAAGACTTCTGCAGTTAAAACATAAAAACTTATGATTTCCAAAGCCCGACGTATTGGTCTGTTATTGCTTCTAACTTTTATATTCAGCGTTACGGCCCATGCCCAAAAGGCCGCTATTAACCGTGTTGCCCCACCCTTCTGGTGGACAGGCATGCATAATCCCAAATTACAGGTAATGTTGTATGGAAATGATATCGGCGACCTGACGCCACAACTTAATTATAAAGGCGTTCAAATCGACCGGGTTGAACGTGTGCAAAATGATAATTACCTCTTCGTTTACCTGGATATATCACCGGAAACCAAGCCGGGCAGTTTTGATATCCGACTTAACAAAGACGGAAAGGAAAAAGTATCTTACAACTACCGGCTGAAACAACGTGAAAAGGGATCAGCCCAGCGCCAGGGATTTAACGATTCTGACCTCATCTACCTTATTACGCCCGACCGATTTGCCAATGGCGATCCCGGAAACGATACCGTCAAGGGCTATGCGGATACTCTGAATCGCAACGACGACTACGCCCGTCACGGCGGCGATATCCAAGGCATTATCGATCATCTGAATTACATCGACAAGATGGGCTTTACGGCTATCTGGCTGAATCCCGTACTGGAGAATGCCATGCCTCATTCCTCTTATCATGGCTATGCGATTACGGATTATTACAAAGTCGATCCCCGGTTCGGCTCAAAT
>DATFLI010000186.1:0-4494 GCA_035267805.1 Balneolaceae bacterium
GAAACAATTTAAATCGGATAATCCCAACCTTCCCATTCTCCATGCTCTTAAAAAAGCAGGGGTGAAATTGATGATATGCAGCCAGGCCCTCGCCGAACACGGGATGCCTGACAAGATTGTGGATCCGGATGTCACCATCACGTTATCGGCACTGACGGATGCGGTGGTTTATGGTCAGAAGGGATATACATATATGCAGTTGTAACGATTTTAAGACCTGACAGGTTTTTAGAAACCTGTCAGGTCTGTTTGCATAAAAAGCTATTTAAATGAAATAATTATAGAGATATCAAAAAAATGAATAGGTATATAGAAACAAATAAGGTATTAATAATACTGATTTTTTTCATTTTTAACTGGATCCCGCTTCAAGGCCAAACGATAAACCGGTCTGCTTTAAAAAACGGGCAACCCGATTTGATATTGATTCATGGCAAAGTGTTTACAGCAGAATCTAACAATCCCTGGGTTGAAGCTGTAGCCATTCGTGGAGATAGAATTGAAGCGGTGGGAACAGACTCTGTCATTCGTCAGTTGGCTAGTACCGAAACAACAATAATCAACCTCAAAGGACACGTACTTGTTCCCGGTCTCACAGATGCCCATGTTCATCCCATACCTGATGATGGCAGTATGCCCGTCGTCTATAGTAAGAACACCGGGGTGAATCCCACTAAAGACGAGTTGAAAGCGGCAATAAACCGGGCAGTGAAAAAGTCCTCTCCCGGTCAGCTTATTGAGGGAGGATTCGGTTTCACAATTATGGACGATACCACCATTTCACGATCCTGGCTCGACAAGCTTGCTCCTGATAATCCGTTGTTTCTGTTTCATTTCACCGGACATGGATTGATTGTTAATACGGCGGGTTTGCGCTATGCCGGAATTCCGCCCAAAGCCGAAGACCCACCCGGTGGATGGTATGGAAGAGTATCCGGATCAAACAGATTAAACGGACGTATTTATGAGTATGGGATATGGGATATCGACAAGGCGATACTTGCTAAGGTGCCTTTTGATACATTGGTATCGTATTATCATCATTTTGCTGCAAATATGGCAACATGGGGCGTCACAACGGTCCAAACTATGGGGACTAATTTGCCCATCAAACGATTGATTGCGGCACTGGATGCATCACATACGCCTATTCGATTTTCCATATATGAAAGATATCTGCCTAAAAAAGATGTGGCTGAAGAGTGGGCACAGGCACCACCGGCTCCCACTTCTCCGATGGTACGAATTGCCGGGATGAAGTGGATATTGGATGGTACACCACCCGACAGAAATGCATTCATGCGTCAGCCTTATGCCGATCGTCCCGGATGGAGAGGTAGACTGGATTTTTCTCCGGAGGATTTGCGGCGTATTCTAAAGCATGCCCTTGATAATAATGAACAAGTAGCTTTTCATACCGTTGGAGACTCCACGGCATCAGTGGTCTTTCATCTTATGGAGTCGCTCGCACCGGCTGCCACCTGGCGATCAAAGAGGGTAGTAAGAATCGAACATGGCGACGGATTAGCTCCTGATCTTCTTAAAGAAGGGAAAAAACTGGGTATAGTCTTAACTCAAAACCCGCTGCATTTTACACATCCTAAAATTTTGGAAGCGCGTTATGGACCCGTTCGTATGAAATGGGCTCAACCTTTACGTTCCGCACTTGAAGCTGGAATCCCATTAGCGTTGGGATCAGATATGCTACACGGTCCCACACTGAATCCATGGCTTAATATAATGCTGGCTGTAAAAGATCCGGCCCATCCGCAGGAAGCCATAACACGCAAGCAGGCCTTGCTCGCTTATACAAGTGGTGGCGCTTATGTTGCAAGGGAGGAGAATCTTCGCGGTAAAATAGCTCCGGGCATGCTTGCGGATTTAGCCGTATTGTCAGAGAATCCATTTACAATTTCTCTGGACCAGATGCCTCGTATTAATAGTATTTTGACGCTTGTCGGTGGTAAAGTCGTATATGATACTGGAGCTCTGAACAATAACCAGACGATTTCAAGCCATTAGAATATAAATTTATAATTAACAGACCTGCCAGGTTTCCCAAACCTGGCAGGTCTGTTTTACAGCTCACAAAGGGTTTTTAACCTTTGGAAGATTATATAAACGGGAATCTTTAATAAACAAAACATGGAAATTTCAAAAAAATTCAAACCAACTCAAGTAAAAGTAAAAAAGGATTCGATATATCGTCATGCTTATATCTATATCGCACTGATCTTTATATTCATATTTGTTGGTTTTTTCCCAGACTATTTTTCACGTCTCGGGAAGACAGATCTGATTCACCACATTCACGCAATTTTTGCAATGATGTGGATGGTGCTTGTTGTCACGCAAACATATCTGATTGGTCACGATAATGTGCTGTGGCACCGCAGGTTAGGAAAACTTTCATTTGTATTAGCTCTCATGATGTTGATTACCGCCCTTGATATGGTGCACCTTGCACTGGGCAGGGGAACAGCTCCGTTGAAGTTGGGCGATGGCCGGATCGCTTTAGGCTACATTGATATTAGTCTGCTCGTTTATTTCATCCTGTTTTATACACTTGCGATTATCAATCGTCGTGATTTTCGAAAACATCAACGTTATATGGTATCCACTGCTTTTGTGGTTATTCCACCGGCTCTTGGACGGATTCCGTTCTTTTATATGTACCCCGGACATCTCAGCGCCTGGAGAGCTGAATTTTATGCAGTGATTTTTATCGAGATCGTCGTCCTGATACTACTTTACAATGACTGGCGCAAGAAAAAACTGTACTTCGCCTACTGTTTTTCATTTTTGTTTTTCCTGCTTGTTTTGGTAACAGCCCAATTATCACTTTCATGGCATTGGTGGCTGGATATTTCACGGTTTTTGGCCGGTTAAGAACCATTAAATCAAGCCAACCCCCAAGGATTTCAAACCCATAGAGACTAACATACGGAGGGCTTAATAAATAAAAAGAAAATAAATTTAGGGAGGGAAAAATAATTTATGGATGATAAAACTGTCTATAAAAAATCAAAACGTATTACACGAAATTTCAAAAGGATTAATAATTTGAATCGTGGCATAATATGGTCGTTGCTTGCACTGTTCATGATACCCATGCCAGTACTGGCACAAAACGTTTTCAACGGCACATGGAAAGTTGATCCCGGCAGCTACAAAACCACCATGCAAGTAACCTTCACACTGAAGAACGGGGTTTACCGGGTTCAATCGACCGGACAACCGGCCTATCACATTAAGGCGGATGGGGATTTCCACAAAGTTTTGGGACAACCGGGTTTCGATGCTGAATCAGTCAGGATCATAAATGATCATACTGTTCAAACCACGCGCGAGAAGAATGGCAAGAAATTTAGAAAAGCGACTTTTTCCGTCAATTCGGATGGAAATTCCGGTACCGCGTCTGTGGAAGTGACCATTAATGACCATCATTTAAAGTATAATTCCACCTGGGAACGCGTTACCAAAGGACCGGCCGGTTCGCATGCTATATCGGGGACATGGCGTATGCAGAGGGTCCCCCATTCCACATTGTCGACCATGACATACAAGATCCAGGGAAATTCCATCAATTTCCACAGTTCGACAGGCGATTCCTACCATGCAAAGCTGGATGGGACCGAAACAACAGTGACCGGGGATAAACCAGGCGAAAAAACATCCGTGGTGATGTTGAGTTCTCACAAACTGCGCGAACTATACTGGGTAAAAAACAAGATAGGCAATGTGAGCGTAACCACTGTCGCCAACGATGGCAAGACAGCAAAGGTCGTTGATCACAACCTGGATACCGGTATTACGACAACATTTACAATAACGAAGCAGTAGCTGGATGAAAAAAAAGTTTAGGACGGTGTCTGCGGGCAAGGATCAATCCTTCCAGGGTTTAAAACCCTGGAAGGGCTCAACAGCAAACGGGGGCTCCATGGAATTATCGACCTATTAATCATTCAATAAATCACATCAAATTATTATCCGATGAAAAAAAACAGTCAGCTAAATTTCCTGTTTACCGTGATAACATTTTTGATTATTTCAGGGTTATCACAGCAACCATCCTATGCCCAATTAACCGGGAATCAGGATGAAATTTCTAAAGTATCGCCGGCAAGTATTGATTCCATATTTGCGAAATACGATCACACCAATACGCCGGGATGTGCCCTGGGGGTCGTACATAATGGCCACATCATCTATGAAAGGGGCTATGGTATGGCCAATCTTGAGTATAGTATTCCGATAACACCTAAATCACCATTCAATGTTGGGTCGATCACAAAGCAGTTTACCGCGATGTCGATCGTGCTCCTGGCGAAGGAAGGCAAACTTTCCCTGGATGATGACATCCGTAAATATGTGCCTGAGGTCCCCGATTATGGTAGGAAGATCACACTTCGCGAACTGTTACACCACACCAGCGGTTTGCGCGATATGTTATTACTGACGTACTGGGCCGGCTGGCGGGACGATGATCCAATT
>DATFLI010000187.1:0-9256 GCA_035267805.1 Balneolaceae bacterium
CCTACGAAAGCGTGGGGTATGCATATTGATGATAAGCGCATGGATCCCATACTTGAAAAAGCCGGGGAACTTGGGATGCCGGTTAATGTTCATGTTGCCGACCCGATCTGGATGTATCAAGCGATGGATTCTACCAATGACGGATTGATGAATGCTGTTGAGTGGCGCCGTGATAATATAAAGAATGAACTTGGCCATGACGCCTTGGTCGAGACGCTTGAAAATGCGGTAAGAAAACATCCTAATACCACGTTTATTGCTGCTCATCTTGCTAATAATACCAATGATTTAAGGAAGATTGGCCGACTTTTTGATAAATATCCCAATCTCTATGGAGATATAGGAGGGCGATACGCTGAATTGTCACAAACTCCGTGACATGTCAAGGAATTATTTGATAAATATCAGGATCGGATTGTTTACGGTACTGATATGGGGACCAATGATTCCATGTATGACGTCACCTTTAAGGTATTGGAAACCATGGATGAGCATTTCTACGAACACAATTCGTTCGGCTATCACTGGAGCTTAAATGGACTGAACCTGAGCGATGAGGTACTGAAGAAAATATATCACGAGAATGCTCAAAAAATACTCAACTTGAATTAAGAATTCGGGAATATGAAAATCAGATCTATACTTTTATCAATACTTACAGGCTGTTTATTTGTTGCTTGCTCACAAAAGGGAAAGCCCAAAATTCAGAGCGGCAAGTTAACTTTGAGCTATAATGATTCGCTCTATACAAATGTTCACTTCAGTAATGCTAAAGAGCCGTTAATGGCGGGATTTCAACCCTCCGAGATACTAAGGACCGAAAATCGGACCGTTAAGGATTTTAAACTTCAGGATTATCATACACAATCTTTTACGGACAACATTGGATCCGGTAAGCGATTGATTATAGAAGGCTTGGCGCGGAATAAAAACTACTCGATCAAAAAGAAAGTCATAGCAACCGTATATGATAATATTCCTAATTTCATATCAACTCGAGTTGAGTATTATAACAAAGGTAAAAATACAATCAATTTGGCCGGGTGGGATAATAATCGCTATACCCTTCAACCACTAGATTCTGATAGTCATAAACACAATTTTTGGTCTTTTCAAACTGGAACCTATCCATCCCGGCCCGACTGGGTGTTGCCTGTTGATAATGATTTTAAACAACAGAACTATTTGGGGATGAACGCATCAGATTACGGTGGAGGGACTCCCGTCGTCGATCTTTGGAGGCCTGATGCGGGTTTGGCTGTTGGGCATGTGGAAATGACGCCTCAGCTTGTATCCTTACCCGTTGATTCTAAAGATTTAACAAAGGGGGCCCGTCTAGAAGTGCAGTTCGACGTCGACAGTGTATCACATAAAAAATACAAGCATTCGATTGCCCCCGGCGATAGTATATCCACCTTTGATACTTTTTTATCTGCCCATACGGGGGACTATTTTGCTCCCTTAAGAACCTACAGGAACGTTCTTGCAGCCAAGGGAATGAAATTTTCGAAGCCACCGAAGGCAGCGTATCAACCTATTTGGTGTGCTTGGGGATACGGTCGTGATTTTACACTTCAGAAGGTTCTCAATACGCTACCCAAAGTCAAAGAATTGGGATTTAAATGGGTGGTACTGGATGATGGTTGGCAGCGAGCCGAAGGAGATTGGCGAACGAATAATAAGTTTAATGGTATGAGTATGAAGAATTTTGTTGATAAAATTCATAGCTATGGATTGAAGGCAAAATTGTGGTGGACGCCCCTGGCGGCAGATCCCGGGTCAAAAACATATGAACAGCATCCCGACATGCTATTAGTTAACAAGGAAGGCCATCATGAAAGGATCTCTTGGTGGAACAGTGATTATTTAGATCCTGCCCTGCAAGAGACACAAAGCTATACCACGGACTTGGTAAAAAAGTTCATGGATGACTGGGGATTTGATGGCTTAAAAATTGATGGTCAACATCTGAATCAGGTACCTCCGGATTATGGTCATGGAGCTAATGAAAAATTGCCGGCAGAAAAAGCTACTTTAGAATATCCGGAGAAATCAGTAGAACAATTACCGACATTTTTTAAAAAGATTTATGAAACTGCACAGAAGATAAAATCTGAAGCAGTAGTTGAAATCTGTCCCTGTGGAACGTCAGCATCGTCTTTTATCATGCCTTATATGAATCAACCGGTTGCATCCGACCCGCTTGATTCCTGGCAAATACGTCTCAAAGGAAAGACCTATAAAGCAATTATGGGGGATGATGTAGCTTATTATGGAGATCATGTGGAGCTAAGTGATAATGGGACTGATTTTGCTTCGACTGTGGGCATCGGCGGTGTCATAGGGACTAAGTTTACCTGGCCAAAATCCTCATCCAAGTCAGATAATAAGTCCCTGCTGACAGATCAAAAGGAAGCACTAGTCAAAAAATGGATGAAAATATATAAGCAAAATATGCTTCCTAAGGGCCATTATTTGGGCAGGTTATATGATATCGGCTTTGATCATCCCGAAACCCATGTCATCGAAAAGAATGATAAGATGTATTATGCGTTTTATTCCGATTCTTTTGACGGCACGATAGAACTTAGAGGCCTGAAACCGGGGGTTGACTACAGTCTTACTAATTATGAAACAGGAGAGGATCTTGGCACTGTTGAAGGCCCTAAAGATCAATTGAAGGCCCATTTTACGAAGCATCTAATGGTTGAAGCCACTCCGAAAAAATAGGAATTATTAAAAAGGAGATTAGGCGTTGAATCGGAAAAAATTTATAGAGTCTTTAGGAATTGCAGGTTTAGCTTCAACCGTTGGGTTTAAGATGCCAAATAATAATGGCACATGCCCAAATGGTGGACCTGAAATCCAAGATCGGTTATATCAGGGGCCCTTTCCGGTTGAAGCTGTTCCCGGATGGGACGTGGTCATGACGACAACCCCGTCAGATCGAATTCTCAATAATTTTTGGATGGGGTTGGTAACATATGTCGAAGATGAAGTAGGTCCACCAAAAGTCAACGGCGAATCATTGACGACTTCTATTGAAAAATTAGCTCGAATTCCGTTCGGTCAAAAACTTTATTTAAGAGTTAACTGGAAAGACTTACAAGATAAACCGGGTGAGTTGTCATTGTCAAAAGCTTGGAAGATAGCATTTGAAATGGCAGAAAAATATGACAAACGGATTGGGTTTCGGGTAATGCTGAGTAATCCTGACATTCCTGGGATGGCTATACCTGATTTTGTTGCCGATAAAGTGCCAAAAGTAAAATTGGGAAAAACGGATAAGGTCGGTCTGCCCGGGAAGGTGCATTACGAACCGCGATACGACCATCCGGCATTTCAACAGGCATTCAGGGAGTTTGACGAGTTGCTAGCGTCCAAATATAATGGCCATCCAAGAATTGAATATATGGATACCTACATGTATGGATTCTGGGGAGAGGGACATACATGGCCTTTTGAGGGAAATCCATTTCCCGATTCAGTAGTTGCTGAGGACACTTTTACTCACATGTTTAAACTACAGAGGCAGCATTGGGATAAAGTACCATTAACAACAAACACCCAGCCCGATTTTAGTAATGTTGGGAATGATGCCATCCTTCGAAAAACACTCAATACAAACAATTGGCTGCGATCGGATACCATATTTATAGAGAATCAGCAGATCGATGCCTTGAGTAATAGAGCACCCTGGATTGGCGCAACATTGGAAGTGGGGATGTCGGATGGAACGGCCAAAGACCTTAAAATCTATAATGGGCAAACCCATACCGCGGATGAAATTCATCACGTAATGGATGTCGGAAGTAATTATTACTCCCTATGGAATTGGCACTCGATTTCAGCGGATGGAATTAATCGATATTATGAGAAATATCCCGATGCCATTGACGAAATTGCTAAAAATATTGGATACAGAATTCGACCATCCTGGATCTGGCATTTCGAAAAAGAGGGACATCCCGGTCTTATCTTCGGACTTGTAAATGATGGGATTGCCGGCGTACCCGGTGCTCTAAAATTGACGTTGAAAACGGATAAGGGAAAAACACTTAAGAGTGGCTATGTCGATCCCGGATATCCCAAACCAACGGGCGTAAGGCAAGTTCGGATGATGCTACCTAAAGGCACAGATTGGAAAGGACTGCGTTTATATGCTGAAATTAATGTAAAGGATAAGCTATATCCCGTTGAATGGGCAAGTCGAAAGAAACCCAATGATGACGGGAGTTTGACTCTTCTGTCTACTCCCGGAGTGGGCTAGCTTTATCCAAAATAAAAGATTTAAGCTTTAAAAAGGTTGTAAGATGCAAAATCATCTCTTAGATATAGTAGAGGCCCAAGCTAATGAAGAACCAATTGGTGTTTATTCAGTTTGTTCCTCAAATAAATACGTATTGAAAGCGGCAATTCTTCAGGCCAGGAAAGACGATAGTTTTGTGCTTATCGAACCTACTGCTAACCAGGTCAATCAGTTTGGAGGATACACTGGGATGAAGCCTGAGGGTTTTGTTAATTTTCTCTCTTTTCTTGCAGATGAAGCCGGATTTCCTAAGAGTAGAATTGTTCTTGGAGGCGATCATCTAGGGCCTAATCCCTGGAGGTCGGAATCTGCGCAGAAAGCGATGGAAAAATCCCGCGAGTTAGTCAGGCAATACGTCGAAGCGGGGTTTACCAAAATTCATCTCGACACCAGTATACCGTGTGCAGATGATGAGGTTGCCCCTGGAGCTGCAATGGATGATCAAGTTGTAGCCCAAAGAGCTGCTGATTTATGCAGAGTTGCTGAAGATACGTTCCAAAATATGCAAAATGATCTGGTTAGGCCCGTGTATGTTATAGGTACCGAGGTGCCTATTCCTGGTGGCGCTGAAGGGGAACTGCATGATATAAGAGTTACGGAAGTAGAGGCTGCCCGGAATACCCTTGAGACAACTAAGAAGGCATTTCTGTCTGAAGGACTTGAGGAAGCTTGGGACCGCGTTATAGCTCAGGTGGTGCAACCCGGCGTGGAGTTTGGGAATAGTAGAATTGTAGAGTATGATCCCGGTAAAGCGTCTGATTTATCTGCCTTTATTAAAGAGTATGACGATAAAATATTTGAAGCTCATTCTACAGATTACCAGCCATTATCCCGGTTAAAAAAGTTGGTTAAGGATAGTTTTGCTATTTTGAAGGTTGGGCCTTGGCTGACTTTTGCGTTTAGGGAAGCAATATTTTCATTATCGTATATCGAAGAGGAATTATTATCGGGTAAAGCTTCAGTAGAATTATCGAACTTCCGGGCAGTGCTGGAGGATATTATGATTAATAATCCAGCATCCTGGGAGAATTATTATGACGGAAAGGAATCAAGATTGAAATTCTTAAGAAAATATAGCTATAGTGATCGGTCGCGATATTATTGGCAAAAAAAATCAGTTCAAGAAGCAGTAAATCGGCTTTTTAGAAACCTTACAAAGAATGAGATTCCAATCCCCCTGATAAGTCAATTTTTACCCAGCCAATTTAAGGCAATACACCGAGGTGATTTGGAAAAAGATCCCGAAGCCATGTCACTTCATAAGGTCCAGGAAATCCTGAAAATATATTCCAAAGCTACTGGACAAAGAAAATTGCACTTGAATTAAGTATTATGATATAGCAAATAGTAAGTGTTCTGTTTTAACTTGAAACACTATTCGAATCTATTTGATAAATAATAGACTCTGGATCGATAGGAAGGAATAGCTTTTTGTTTATAGATCGTTGAGTTATTTAATTTTTCGAATGCACGATTAATTTTGTCATTATGTTTTTTAAAACTCTCTTTATCCCTTTTGGACACTCTTTCCAATTCTTCCATAAATCTCTTTCTCTTTAGCTTTTATCTTACTTATCGCGCCAAGTTATCTCTCTTGATGAATAATGATATTTCCATCAGCCTGATCCATCAGGCATGCAAAAATGCTTAAGCATTATAACGAATTGTTACTTTGGCTTTTGAAAGGGAAATAAGTAAATGGATGTGGGGATTTTTCCACCATTGTGTAAGGTCTTTTATTTCATTATTTCGGAAAGAATTCGATGGGATTGTAGACGCTTCTGATAATCAAAGATATAGGATGCAATCATAATCTCATCTGCCCGGGTCTCTTCCAGAAATCTAGAAAGTTCATCTCCGACGGTATCTTTGCTGCCTATGAATGAACAGGAAAGCATCTGTTGGACAGCCGCCCTCTGGCGTGGTGTCCATATTCCACTCATATCATCAACCGGGGGCGGCATGGGTTTTCTTTCACCGGTGACTACGCCCATGAACATTTGCTTCAACGAGGTGGCCAGCCATTCGGCTTCCTCATCCGTATCGGCTGCGACAACATTAATGCACGGCATCACGTAGGGCTCGCTCAGCTGTTCCGAGGGTTCAAAATTATCACGATATACTTGCAGGGCAGCGTTAAGTTGTTGTGGAGCAAAATGGCTTGCAAAAGCGTAAGGCAGTCCCATGGCGGCAGCCAGGTGAGCACTGTCTGTGCTGGATCCTAGAAGCCATAAGGGCACGTTGGTTCCCTGCCCGGGGATCGCATGGATACCATTTGTGCTGCCATTTCTTGAAAAATATTGACGCAATCTTTTAACGTTATCGGGAAATTGGTGCAGCGCCCGGATACGATCGGGGCGTATGGCTTGAGCGGTTGCCTGATCGGTTCCCGGTGCGCGTCCCAATCCCAGGTCAATACGATCGGGATATAGCGTAGCAAGGGTGCCAAACTGTTCGGCAATGATTAAGGGAGAATGGTTGGGGAGCATAATCCCGCCGGAACCTACACGCAATGAACTGGTAGCTTCGGCCACATAGCCAATCAATACCGGTGTGGCCGAGCTGGCGATATTTTCCATGTTGTGATGTTCGGCCATCCAGAAGCGGGTATAGCCCTGTTTTTCTACATTTCGGGCAAGATCGCGGCTGTGATGGATAGCATCAGCCGGTGATTGGCCTTCCGTGATGACAGCAAGATCTAAAACAGAGTATTTCGTTTTTTGAGTTTGTTTGGTACTCATAAAATTGGATTTCGATTTAAGCTCTTTAATCAGAATGTATTCAACAATAATATCGTGTTTTGGGTTTGATCTGATTTTACAGACATGATTTTCTGACCCGCCCGATTGCTTTAACCTTGAAGTTTTGTGGCTTTATAATAACTTTTACTAGAAGTGCTGGCTTTGTAAGTGGAATTCCAAATGAAGGCTAATACCATGAAAGTTATAACCTTCTGATTATGAAAAAGACCGGATCGGGCATATTTCCGCTACATTTGTTGATGCTGCTAATCTTTTTTGAAGGAATAAGTGGGCTATTGGGTGGGGTTTTTCTGGTTTCGGATCCTACGGGAAGCTCATTGCAAATGCCCCTTAATTTGCTGGATAATGCACCATTTGCTAATTATTTGATTCCCGGAATAATCCTTTTGCTGGTCTTGGGAGTATTCCCGCTGATTGTACTGTATGGGTTATGGCATAGAAAAAGCTGGTCGTGGCTGGGATCATTAACAGTTAGCCTGGCACTGCTCATCTGGATTGGTGTAGAAGTTATAATGATCGGATATCATCCCGAATTACCACTACAATTAATCTATGGTATCCTGGGATTGGTATTGCTGGTTCTTACGCTTATGCCCTCGGTTCAAAATAATTTTAAGGCTTGAGAGGTAAATCCGTCAAAAGGAAGTTCGACAGCTCAAGGATCTATTCCCATCAATAATTTATTTGTAAATAACTGATATAATTAAATTTATTGAAGGTTACTAGGGGCTGTTCTATATTAAAATAGATGTAAAAAAGAGAGGATAGATCTTAAAAAAAAGTTGAACTTAAAAACTACACTATGAAACCAAATAATATAGCAAGTGTATTGCTCATATTGGGATTAATAACATCTTGTTCATCCAAAAAAAGTTCTAACACAACTAAGCAAGCTGAGGCTAAGGGGAGTACTGTGGCAGTCACTGCCAGGGATTTTGCCTTTAATGCGCCTGAGAGAGTGCCATCCGGCTGGAATACTTTCCGGTTCACTAACGAAGGCTCTCAAGAGCATTTTTTATACATCTATAAGCTTCCGGATAACAAAACATTCGAGCAATTCCAACAGGAAGCGATGGTGCCTTTCGGAACGGTATGGAAAGAATATGAATCGGGGAAAATTAGTCGTGATTCTGCAATGACAAAATTCGGGAGAGAACTTCCGTCCTGGTTTGTGACAGATTTAGTACCGAGCGGAGGAGTGGGACTTACAGAACCGGGAGAGACAGCAGAAACAACTGTTAAATTGACTCCGGGAATACATGTAATTGAGTGCTATGTTAAATTGCCGGATGGCAGGTGGCACACTGAAATGGGAATGCAACAACCCATTTTGGTAACCAATGATAGTACCGGTTTCGAACCGCCCGCGGCCGATGTTGAGCTTTCGCTTTCAAACTATAAGATTGACCGACAAGGTAATTATAAAGCCGGCCGGCAGATTGTAGCAATCCATGTAATGGAAAATCCCCAGGGATTTACGATGCATAATCTGGATCTTTTTCGGCTCAATGATACCACCGATGTACAACAAGTTGTACAGTGGATGGACTGGATGGATTTGGATCAGTTTAAAGCCCCGGCTCCGGGATATTCAATAGGAGGTATAGAACCTATGGCAGCGGGTCGTACCGGGTATGTTACGCTTAATCTTACGCCGGGTAAATATGCCTGGGTGTCGGAAGGATATGGGAATCGCGGCATGGTCGAGGAATTTACCATCGATTGAAAGCTACAAAAGTAAAGGGGTTTTTGCATGCACTGGTTAAAAAGGCATGAAAGATAAGGATGATGCTATCCATAAAATAAAAAGGCGACCCTCGAAAGGGTCGCCTTTTCAATAAGAATTCTACAGTGTGTGAATCCTAGTTCATTGAGCTGTCAGATGGAGTGTACTTATATGGGCTCAATGGATGTGATTCAGCACGTCGGTTCTTGCGGCATCCTTTCTCAGGTGTTTGATCCATGCAAGGTACCGGAGCTTTTCCTAATCCGCGTGATTCAATACGATCAGATGAAATACCATTCTTCGTATAGAAATCAGTGACTGCTTGTGCGCGTCGTTTACTCAGGCGCAAGTTGTATTGATCGCCGCCAACATGGTCGGTGTAAGCATCAATACGTACACGGAATTTCGGAGAGTTCGTTAACTTCTGAACATTTTCATTCAGTGTTCGTGCCGCTTCTT
>DATFLI010000188.1:0-4487 GCA_035267805.1 Balneolaceae bacterium
GAATAAAATCCCAAAAATTGTCATAAATATAGCGGTTTGTTTAAGTGCATCGTTTAATTTTGCCTTGTTCTCTTCCCTCCAAATTTTCTGAAGCAAATATCCCGCAATGGGAAGGGATAGATAAGGAACAAAAATTGCCCAGCTGTACTGCAGGCGAAAGTAGAAATGGGGTGGAATAGCAAGGGCCAGCAATAGCATAACCATGTACTCCCACCGCAGTATATTTTCACCAAATAGAACCCCCAGCGTATTTTTACCGGCAGGACCATCCTGCTCAATATCGCGGAGGTTATTCACCACAAGAATATTTGTAGAAAGCGCACCCACCGCAATCGAAGCCCAGAATGAAGCGGCACTCCATGTCAGGGCATTGACGTAATAAGTGCCCATAACGGCAACAATCCCAAAGAAAATAAATACAAAAAGATCGCCGAGACCATTGTATCCGAGCGGGAAGGGACCGCCCGTGTATAAAACGCCGCAGATAAGGGAAAGTATACCCAGCCAGAAGATGATCCATCCGGCATGCCACACTAAATATAATCCGAAGAGGAATGCCAATCCCATGGTGATAATAGTGGCGTTGCGCATTCCCGTCGCGGAAATGTATCCTTTGGCAGTTGCGCGTTCAAAGCCGATGCGATCGTCAGTATCCGCGCCATTTTTAAAGTCAAAATAATCGTTGGCAAAATTGGTGCCTATCTGTATTAAAAAGGCGCAAAGCAGTGCGATAAGACTCGGTAGTAAATCAAATTGACGGTCGTGGAAGGCAAGGGTTGCTCCCACGCAAACGGGAACGAAAGCCGCTGGAAGTGTTTGGGGACGCGCAGCCTTGATCCAAATTTTCAAAGTTTTTTGATCCAAAATCGTTGATATGTCTGAATTTATAGGTTAGTAAACTTATAATTTTAGGTATATGTAAGCTATTGAGGGAGCTTGCTGAATAAAATTAACTTAGATTGTTTTTTATTTAAAAATAATTTATTTAGGCAAAAAAGTGTTTATACTTAAAAATTTGTTGATAAAATTATAAAAAAGCTTTTAATTAAATCTGAAAATTATTAGCTGAGGGATAGATGATTAGAGCCCTTGTAACTGTCAAGGTCATTAAGTCAGCCCAAATGGCTTAGAATTTATGGAGTATGAGTGTAAACTCAGAAACCGTCTCATTTTTTTAAACTAACAATCTAACAATCAATAATCGAAACTTACATGGCTTTTTCTAAACTAGAATATATTTGGCTGGATGGTTATAAACCAACCCAAACGCTGAGAAGTAAAACAAAAGTTGTGCATGATTTCAGCGGAAAACTGGAAGATGCCCCGATGTGGTCGTTCGACGGGAGCTCAACGGAGCAGGCAGAAGGCAGTTCTTCGGATTGTCTGTTAAAGCCGGTTGCTATATTTCCGGATCCCGATCGTAAAAATGCATATTTGGTGATGACCGAGGTATTGAACGCAGATGGTTCTCCTCATGCCACCAATGCACGAGCTACTATCAACGATGACGATGATGATTTCTGGTTTGGTTTTGAGCAGGAATATTTTCTTGAAGATCCTGCAACCGGGAAGCCATTAGGGTTTCCCGAGCAAGGTTATCCTGCGCCGCAGGGACCTTATTATTGCGGGGTAGGTGCCGATGCGGCTTACGGCAGAGAAATAGTAGAAGAACATCTGGATTTATGTCTGGAAGCCGGGTTGAATGTAGAAGGTATTAATGCCGAGGTTGCAGCCGGGCAGTGGGAATTCCAGATTTTTGGAAAAGGTGCGGCTACCGCCGGTGACGAAATTTGGGTTGGCCGTTATCTAATGGAGCGCACAGCTGAAAAATATGGAATTGTTGTGAACTGGCATCCCAAGCCGCTTGGTGATACCGACTGGAACGGTTCCGGTATGCATGCCAACTTCTCTAACGGTTACATGCGGGATACCGGCGGTGAGGATAACATGAAAGCTATTTGCGAAGCTTTCGGTGATCATATTCAAGAACATATTGCGGTTTACGGAGCAGACAATGACAAGCGTCTGACCGGTAAGCACGAAACGCAATCTATCGATAAGTTTAGTTATGGCGTTTCTGATCGAGGGGCTTCGATTCGAATTCCGGTTGCGACTATCGAAGACGGCTGGAAAGGCCGACTGGAAGATCGTCGTCCCGCTTCTAATGGCGATCCTTATAAAATCGCGGCCAGAATTATCAAGACAGTGAATAAGGTATCTGTCGCTAAGGTCTAGTAAACATTTAATTACTTGTGATCCTGAACCCCGTTTCTGCAAGGAGACGGGGTTTCTTATTAATCCGATTTTACAAACACATAGGACAGAAATTAATTGTGAGGATTTCTGATTAAACCCTTCTTTGATAAGACGGTTGAATTTGTAATTTTACTTTTTGATCAAGATTCTAGGGCTTATAAAAAATTATTGCCCCTGAAGCTTTCCTGTAAGTGATACAATTGAGAACGCAATTAGCTAAGAATTAAAACTATGACTAAAGAAGATGTTTTAAGGGAGGTAGAGCAATTTCAAGGACATAAAATAAAATTTGCGGTCGCAGATATCGACGGTATACTGCGCGGTAAGGTTATTTCTAAAGTAAAGTTTTTAAAAGCCGTAAAAGAGGGCGTGGGCTTCTGTAATGTCGTTTTCGGATGGGATGCCTCAGATACCGTTTATAATAACTCAAAGGTCACCGGCTGGCATACAGGATACCCGGATTCTAAAGTAACTCTCGACCTTTCCACATTTCGAACCATTCCCTGGGATCGGGAGATTCCCTTTTTTCTTGGGGATTTTAGAGAGTCGGAAACATTATCAGCAGTTTGTCCGCGTTTTCTGCTGGCTCAAATTGCAAAACGGTGTGAGGATCTGGGATATACGGCCTTGTTTGCAAATGAATTTGAATGGTTCAATTTCAGAGAAACCTCCCAAAGTTTGAAAGACAAGGGATACCAAAATCCGACACCGCTAACGCCGGGGATGTTCGGCTACTCTGTTTTGCGATCCTCAGAAAATGCACCTTACTTTAATGATTTGTATGACTTACTTACTCAATTCGATGTGCCGTTGGAAGGCCAGCACACCGAAACCGGGACGGGCGTTTATGAGGCAAGTATTGAATATACCGACGTTTTGGATGCCGCTGACCGAGGGATTCTTTTTAAAACCGGTGTAAAAGAAATTGCTTACCGGCACGAAATCATAGCCAGCTTTATGGCAAAATGGAATAATGAGTTGCCGGGCTGCAGCGGACACATTCATCAAAGTTTGTGGGATGAAGGCAGAAAGCAGAATTTATTTTATGATGCGTCCCGGGAATACAATATGAGCAAACTTTTAGAGCAGTATATTGCGGGGCAACTACACTGCTTGCCGTATATTTTGCCGATGTATGCTCCAACAGTGAATAGTTACAAACGATTTACAGCCGGCTCATGGGCTTCCACTTCCGTTAGCTGGGGAATTGAAAACCGCACGACGGCGCTGCGTGTGATCATCCCCGATTCGTCATCAGCGCGACTTGAAACCCGCGTTCCCGGCGCGGATGCCAATCCCTACCTTTCGATGGCCGCGAGCCTGGCTTCCGGCCTGTATGGCATTAAAAATGAATTAAGCCTCAACGTCTCCAAGACAGAGGGAAATGAATATGAGGATGGGGATAACGAGCCGTTGCCCGCCACGCTCAAGGAAGCGACGGATGCGATGAAATCATCGGATATTGCTAAAAAACTTTTTGGTAAAGAATTCTGTGATCACTTTATTAGGACGCGGGAATGGGAATGGGAACAATTTTCTAAACAAGTGACGAACTGGGAATTAAAACGTTATTTCGAAATTATTTAATGCGTTTTTATGCTACAGATTGATTTTAACGGGATCATCCGTGAAGCGGTTAAAGCCTATGATAACAGTAAAAGGATTGTCGAAATTTCGGACATAAGTGCAAAGGTTTCGACCAATCATGTGCACCGAATTCGGTTTTCGGACGGTAACGTGATTATTGCCAAGCTTTCTTACTTTGGGAAATTTGAGCATTTTGTTGAAGATCACAGCATCATCAATTCGCTGGCTAACAATTTGCCGGCTCCTTTCGAGAATGTATTGGCGCGTTCGCTCATTAAGGGCAATACCCTTTTTGTTCATCGCCACCTGGATGAAATTATTGATGCCTGGGTCGTTTTCTATCGTCCAATCCGTATAAAGAAGAAATTACCCAAACGATTGAACAAGAGTCAGATACAAAAATTGGCTGGTTCTTTTGCCCGCTTTCATAAAGCATGTGACAGTATTCGAAATACACTTCCGCCTTCTTCCAAAACCATGGAGGTTGATATCAATCATCTGCTTGAAGTACTCAAAACCAAAGAAGGCAAGCACGAGCATCGCATGCATCTGGATCTGATTCGAGAACAGTGCGACATGTTTTTGGAAAATATTGAGGAGCTCGGGGCCAACGAACTGGATACTATACCGGTTTTTGTGGATTG
>DATFLI010000189.1:0-4508 GCA_035267805.1 Balneolaceae bacterium
TTGATGCCGGTGCCATGACCTATACTAAAAAGACATTTAGCAGTCATCGTTATGAGATTTGGGATACGCAATCCCGCTATCATAATTTGCCGGATATCAATGGTGTCATGGAACACAGCGGGGCATCATTCCGCGCGACTGATGTTAATTACCATCAAAATGATCAGGAAGCATTTTTGCAATTAAACCTGGCAACGGCCTATCCTGATTCAGCTTATGTAAATAAATGGGTGCGTAAAATCATCTTACATCGTGGTAAAAATGTAGAACTCAGCGAAAATTATTCCCTGAGTAAATTTGATAAACCGTTAGTCGAAAACTTCCTGACACCGTGTAAACCGGATATTAGTAAGGAAGGTAAAATCATTTTGGCAGACGAAAATAAAACGAGTTCCTATCAAATTTTATATGATGAGCATCAGTTTGAACCATCCATGGAAGAAGTAGAAATAGATGATCAGCGAATGACCAGGAATTGGGGACATCGATTGTATCACGTAATGCTTCATTCAAAAAATAGAAGCTTACAGAATGACTTTAATTTAAGGATCGTTGCCTCAGATAATGATTGACAAAATTAGATTAGTTTTATTAAAACGGCTAATAAAATCAAAGTTAGAATGCCAGTTTTAAAGTTAAATAATTAAAGGAATATCATTTTTAAAATGGATAAGAGCTATGAGCAATTTTGTACATAATATATTTCGGAAAAAATGGATTCATTTAGTATTAATGTTGTATTTATTTTTTCCTGTTTGCTTAAAAGCCCAGGAATCTTCCCATCCGGAAAATCAGAATTCGGTAACCCCAGCATGGATTCAGAGTCATATAACCCAGGATCCGGTTAATGCGAGTTGGATTAAAAAAAATCTGAGGAAAAAAACGCCGCGACTTTTCCTTACGCCTGCGGTTGAAAAAAAGATTAAGACAGATATTAAATCAGATGCTTTATTCCGCAATTATTATGAAGATTTAGTTGATGAAGCGGATGAAATTTGCACGCAGCCTTTATTGAAGCGACAGAAAGTTGGAAAGCGATTATTGGGCGTTTCAAGGGAGGCTCTTCGGAGAATTACGACCCTGGCCTTTGTGTATCGCATGGGGCAAAAGCAGAAATATTTGGATCGTCTGGCTGACGAAATTGAAACCGTCAGTGAATTTTCCGATTGGGATCCTTCACATTTTCTGGATGTTGCCGAAATGTCTATGGCCGTGGCAGTAGGCGTGGATTGGGCGGGAGATGCACTTCCGGATCCCATAGTTAAAAAAGCACGGGCAGCTCTAAAAAAGCATGTGTTAATCAGTTTTGATGGCAAAGATTATAACTGGTGGATTGAGGCCGGTCATAATTGGAATCAGGTATGCGAAGGCGGAATAAACGCCGCGGCCTTGGTTCTGGCAGATGAAAACCCGGAATTGGCAGCCCGAACGATATCCAGAGCGATTCAAAAATTACCGCTCGTGTTAGCAGCCTATTCACCTGATGGGGCTTATCCGGAAGGGCCTACATACTGGGATTATGGAACCTCTTATAACGCCATGTTGCTATCGATGTATAAAACAGCTTTGGGGACGGATTTTAATCTTTCGAAAGCTCCGGGTTTTATGGAGAGTGCCTTGTATCGTATGATTGTGGTAGGTCCATCGGGGGAATCGTTTAATTATTCAGATGCAGGTTACGGTAGCCTGGATTTGTCTACACGCGGTAATTTAGCCTGGTTTGCTCAGAAAACAGGGAATAGTTTATTCTTTGACCATGATAAAGTAAATGATCTTCTACAAAAAGCCGGAAATGAACATAAATCTTTATCCCGTTTGGCCCCAATACATCTTATCTGGATGTCAGAATTCAAGGATCGTGATTCTGAATCATTACCTGTGTATTGGAAGGGGGAAGGACATAACCCCATTGCCATTTTCAGAGCGGAAAATGATGAAGATACCGGCTTTTACCTAGGTGTGAAGGGTGGTTCGGCTTCCGTAAATCATGGGAACATGGATGTAGGTTCTTTCATTTTTGAATTAAATGGTGTTCGTTGGTCCATAGATCCGGGAACGCAAAGTTATCATGAGCTGGAAGAAATTATGGGGAATAATCTTTGGGATGAAAGTCAGAATAGCCAGCGCTGGACTTTGGTGACTAAAAACAATCGATTCCACAGCACGCTTACCGTAAATGGAGAACGTCATAATGTGAAAGGGTTCGCACCCATCGAATCATTTAATGATGCAAAGAGTCCCCAATCTGTAACGTTGAATTTGGATGAGATTTTCAAGGGCCAATTGGATCACGAAAGCCGGAATTTTGAGAAAATAAATGATCATACGTTGCGCATAACGGATCAGTTGGGGCTTTTGGATAATACTAAAAAAATAACCTGGACGATGATGACAACCGCGAATGTTACTCCCGTAAGTAATGGAGCTGTGTTACGTCAGGATGGCCAAAAATTGAATTTATCGATCAAAGCCCCTGAAGATTTACAGGTATCAGTTATTTCTTTGGATCCACCGCCTTTACCCTATGATAAAGAAATAAAGGGATTAAAGAAGATAGCAATCAATATTCCGGCGTATTATCTGAAAGGTAAAAATAAAGAGATTATAGTAGAATTGAGTTCCACTAATTGATTGATGATGGCGGTTTAATTACTCTATGAATTTGATATAAAGGACCGGACGTTGAATTAATTTCAATAATATTTCAGGTATGAACAAAAATAAATATAGTATCATTATTCTGGCAACATTTCTGGTATTCCCCGTTTTTTGTTACGCGGCACAAGTTGATTCAACAGATATCGCCCATATGCGAATACGCATCTCTGAACTTGAATCCGCCAATCCTCCCAGCCAGGATAGGGTACAATCCCTGATCAATTCAATGCAGCCTGACGGTAGCTGGTCGGCAGTGAATTATGAGGATTTAGAAGTGTCGCATTGGCTACCTTATCATCATTTAACGGATTATCTACTGCCGTTGGCAAAAGCTTACGCCAAAACGGATTCTCCGTTTTATCACGATCAGGATTTAGTTGAGTCCATGCACAAAGCCCTGGATTACTGGTTGAATCATAATTTTACGAGTCGTAATTGGTGGTATAATGACATCGGAGTTCCGAGAACTCTGAGCGATATCCTAATTATGATGGGACATGAAGTCACATTGGGAGAATTGCTAAAGGCATTTAACCAGATGAGAGGGAGTTATATCACCCAGACCGGGCAAAACAAAGTATGGAGGGCCGAAATACAGCTTAAAATCGGGTTGCTGGAATATGGTCAGGGGCGTAGTAATTTATTGGGATCTCCCGCAGGTCGTATCGAAAAAGCCAGCAAAGTTCTCCAGGACGAAGTGGTGATTTGGGGAAAAGAAGGGATTCAGCCGGATTGGAGCTTTCACCAGCATGGGGTTCAGCAACAATTTGGTAACTATGGACTCGCCTTTGCATCCAGTCAGGCTACATGGGCCTATATTTTAAAAGGGACTCCTTTTGCATATCCTTCTCAGAAGATTGAGAAATTGAGGAATTATGTTGTTAAGGGACTAAGCAAGGTGGTCTGGAACGGAGAAATGGATGTCAGTGGAATTGGTCGTCAGGTGTTTCCTGAAAGCCGGGCCTCTAAAGGCGGGACCGTTATTCGGGTGCTCCGGTTAATGAGTAAGTCCGATCCGGGGCATGCGACTGAATATCAGGATTTGGCGCGTTCATTAAGCAATGTAGAAAAACATCCTTCAAAACTACAAGGGAATACTTATTTTTGGCGTTCGGATTTGATGGTGAACCGATCTGATGCAAGCTATATGTCGGTTCGTATGTGCTCAAAAAAAATCCAAAGTACAGAATCCGGGAATGGGGAAAATATAAAAGGAGCTCATTTGTCGGATGGCGCCACATATATTTATCAATCAGGTCGCGAATATCAGGACATCTTTCCGGTTTGGGATTGGCATCGAATCCCGGGAGTTACCAGCTATTCCAGTGGCCCATTACCCGATTTAAGCTGGAGAGGATTACATAACGGAAGCGATTATGTAGGTGGGGTTTCCGATACCACATTTGGGATAGCTGCCATGCTTTTTAAACGTAATGGCCTGACAGCCCATAAAGCCTGGTTTATGGGGCCGGATCGAATGATCTGCCTGGGTTCGGGGATACAATCCAATCGGGAAAATCAACCCGTCTTCACCACCATTAACCAAAGTCAGCTGGATGGCCAGGTTTATGTGAAATCGATAAGTGGATCAAATAGTTTGAAAACAGGAGAAAAGCATGAGAATACTGACATTCAGGGAGTTTTTCATCACAGAACCGGATATGTATTTTTACAGCCGGAAAATGTACATGTAGATGCAGTGCAGCAAACAGGGAGTTGGCGTAATGTGTACACCGATGGCACACAAAAATCTATTTCCCGGGATGTATTCAATTTGTGGATTGATCATGGATCTGGGCCGAAATTAGCTTCCTATGCTTATATGATCAAGCCGGGTATTGATCAGGAAC
>DATFLI010000190.1:0-10896 GCA_035267805.1 Balneolaceae bacterium
GTCCGGAGTTCCTCTACCTAAATCACAGATCGACCATGTAGCATTTTTTGAGCAGGGCCATCTCCTGTTCATCACCTACGAACCGGTACCAGAAGCCCATGAGGTTTTCAAACGCTTTGCCAAAGTTTTTGGGCAGACCTACACTCGCTTTCTTGATCTGCAAAAAGCCGAAGAGCAGGCCAGGGATGCAAAGATTGAAACCGCTCTGGAAAAAATAAGGTCTCGATCGCTGGCTATGCAGAAGAGCGAAGAGCTACAAGACCTGGTAAATGCAGTATTCGACCAGTTGAAAGTGCTTCAGATCGATATGAATTCCGCCAGTATCTTTATTTTTGAAGAAGGCTCAAAGGATTGGCAACAGTGGGTGGCAGCCTCCGAAACATCCTATTCAACTTATTTTCATATTCCGTATTCAAATCAGCAGATCGTTAAGGACTTAGAGAAAGCAAAGCAAACCGGGAAAGATTTCTATACAGTACAATATTCGTTTGCGGAGAAAAATAAATGGTTCGACTATGCATTTAAGCATACCGATTATAGAAAGATTCCGGAAAAGCGAAAGAAATATATTATGGATGGTGAGTGCATGATCATCAGCTTTGCACTCTCAAAAAACACCGGTATTCAGATCACCAAATACCATGGCGAAAAGTTTTCGGATGAAGAAAATGAAATATTAAAGCGTATTGCAAATGTTTTTGAACAAGCTTATGTACGCTTTCTCGATCTCCAAAAAGCTGAAGAGCAGGCCCGGCAAGCACAGATAGAAGCGGCGTTGGAACGTGTTCGAGCGCGATCGATGGCGATGCATAAAAGTGAAGAGTTGGCGGAAGTGGTTGACCAAATCAAAGAGGAAATCATTGGGTTGGGTATTGAAATTTATAACGCACAGATTACTACTGACTTTACAAGTGATCCCAATGATGGAATGAATGTTTGGATTTCTGCTGAGGGGCAGCGATACCTTGAAAAATTTCATATACCATTTATAGATCATTCACTAACTACAAAATTTTATGACACGCTTAAGAATGATCTTGGTTCTTTCACAAAAAGATTTTCAAAATCAGAAAAGAACGCCTATTTCAAATTGTTATTCAAGCACTCTGATTTTAAAGACATTCCAGAGGAAAGAAAGAATTTTGTCTTGAATAGTCCCGGTTGGGTAATTTGTTGGGTGATTTTAAAAAACTCCATGATGGAGTTTGCTCGATATAACCTCGAGAAGTTTAACCGTGAAGAAATAGATGTATTTAAGCTTTTTGGAAAGGTTTTTGAACAAGCCTACACCCGTTTCCTCGATTTGCAAAAAGCAGAAGCGCAGGCTAGAGAAGCACAGATTGAAGCTGCATTAGAACG
Organism: Balneolaceae bacterium; assembly: GCA_035267805.1. Lineage (GTDB taxonomy): Bacteria > Bacteroidota > Rhodothermia > Balneolales > Balneolaceae > Fodinibius. The sequence goes on from DATFLI010000190.1 coordinate 1,360, forward strand.
TATACGTTCACTTGCCCTTGGCATGCACAAAAGTGAGGAAGTTGGAAAAGTTACCGACTGCTTTTTTGCTGAATTCAATAAGCTAACCGTTAAGATAATCGGCTGTTCCATCGTCGTAGTTGATGAGAAGATAGACAGCATAGAAATCTGGCGTGCAAGATCGGATGTTGCCGTCAGGCCGTTTAGCAAATCATCGCTTACCCAGTCATTAAAGATTATAAAGGAACAAACTCCGGAATCGTATTCAGAATTTCATAAAGCACTGGGAAGTAAAAACGGATATTCAAAAGAAGAACTGTCAGGCGAAAAACGTTTGCGATTTTTAAATTCTATCGCGGAACAAAGTGGCTTCTCACCACAGGAAAGATCCAGGTTCTTAGAAATGATGCCCGCTAAAACAGTTGTATCGTTCCTGTTTTTCAAATTAGGCTATCTGGCACTTATTTCGGAAAAAGAACTAACCCAGGAAAATTTGTCTATCGCCAGAAGATTTGTTGATGTTTTTGATTTTGCCTACACCCGTTTCCTCGATCTCCAAAAAGCAGAAGCACAAGCAAGGGAAGCTGAAATACAACTGGCGTTGGAGCGCGTCCGTGCCCGAACTATGGCAATGCATAAAAGTGAAGAACTTGCGGAGACGGCAGCGATCCTTTTTCAACAAATGACAGAGCTTGGAGTTTCACCTGAACGGATAAATATCTGTCTTATTAAAGAAGCAGATAATATTCTTGAAGTCTGGGCTACAGATCAACAAGGTGTTAAGATCAGTCATCACTTTAAAGCAAGTCTTGATGAGCCGACAACCGGGAAACGGGTATATGATGCATGGAAAGACCAAAAGAAATCGATAGTCATCGATCTGAGCGGAAAGGAATTAAATGATTGGATCCGGTATGTACGGGAGGAAATGGGCATGACCATTAAAGATGAGTTAATAAAGGAACATCGAATACATAGTGTGGCTTTCTTTTCTCAAGGTATGATATTAACAACTACTCCTGAACCATTGCCGGATGAATCAATAAAATTACTGGAACGATTTGCAGATGTATTCAATTTAACCTATCGCCGTTTTCTGGATCTGCAAAAAGCAGAAGCACAGGCAAGAGAAGCTATAAAGCAAGCCTCCCTCGACCGGGTACGCGGCGAAATTGCCAGCATGAGAACGACGGAGGACCTCAACCGCATCACCCCGGTTATCTGGAAAGAGTTGAAAACTCTGAATGTCCCATTCATACGCTGCGGGGTATTTATTATCAACGAGGATCGGGGAACCGTTCAGGTTTATTTATCCAAACCCGATGGGAAGTCGCTTGCTGCCTTGAACCTGCCCATTGAATCTACCTCTCTGACCAGAGAGTCTGTCGCCCTTTGGCGCGAAGGTGCCATTTATAAAGAGCATTGGGACCGGGATGATTTTGTTCAGTGGATGCAATCACTCATTGACATGGGACAGGTCCAGAATACGCGGACTTACCAGGGAGCAGATCAGCCTCCCGAATCACTCGATTTACATTTCCTGCCCTTCACCCAGGGGATGCTTTATGTCGGGAATACCAGTCCGCTTACAGAGGAAGAAATAGAGCTGGTACAATCGCTTGCAGAGACTTTTTCGGTCGCCTATGCCCGCTATGAAGATTTTAAAAACCTGGAAGAGGCCAAAAACAAAATCGAACTGACGCTGAGTGAATTAAAAGCCACGCAATCGCAACTAGTCCAGGCCGAGAAAATGGCCAGTCTCGGTGAACTCACTGCCGGCATTGCCCATGAGATCCAAAACCCGCTGAATTTCGTAAACAACTTCTCGGAAGTGAGCACCGAGCTCCTGGAGGAAATGAAAGAGGAGATAGAAAACGGGGATCTTGAGGAAGTAAAAGCCATCACCGAAGATGTCACCCAAAACCTTGAAAAGATCCTGCATCACGGACGGCGCGCGGACGGGATCGTTAAAGGCATGCTTCAGCACAGCCGCGGCAGCAGCGGGCAAAAGGAACCAACGGATTTAAATGCGTTAGCCGATGAATACCTGCGGCTCTCCTATCACGGGCTCCGGGCCAGGGACAAATCCTTTACCGCCGATTTTAAACTGGAGGCAGACGAATCGCTCCCAAAATTGAATGTGGTTCCACAAGACATTGGGAGGGTTTTACTTAACCTGATCAACAATGCGTTTTATGCAGTGTCCGCCAAAGCCTCTGACTTCGCCAAGGCTTCGTCAGATAAATCGGCGAAGGCGGACGGTAGTTATAAACCATCCGTCTTAGTAAGTACCCAGGTAATAAAGTCACCTTCAGGGGATTCAGGGGTGGAGATCCGTGTGAAAGACAATGGTCACGGCATTCCCGACGAGGTTAAAAAGAAAATCTTCCAGCCTTTCTTTACTACTAAACCGACCGGACAGGGAACCGGGCTGGGTTTGTCCATGAGCTATGACATTATTAAAGCGCATGGCGGTGAAATGAAAGTAGAAACGAAAGAAGACAACGGGACTACATTTATCATTCAAATACCGGCATAGCTAAAATGAAAATCAAAATACTGAATCTTACCATTCTGCTTTTACTCTTTTCCGGGTCCTGTTTTGCTCAGACAAAAGAAGTAATTGACAGCTTAAAAAGTATATTGGCCACCACGAAAAATGATACCACTAAGATTTATGCTCAGGCAAACCTTTGTGATGCATACCGTTTTGGAAATCCAGATTCCTCCACGTTTTACGGGCAGCAGGCTTTGAGACTTGCCCGAAAGATTAATTTTATACCGGGACAAATACTGGCACTTGGCTTTTTGACTGCCCCGGCACAACAGCAGGGGGATTATCCGAAAACCCTAGAATTAGGGTTTGAAGCCATTCAACTTGCAAAGGAGCATCATTTAGATGTGTTAGCTGCACCCGCATTGAGCAATATGGCTGCTGTGTATGCAAACCTGAAAGATTATCAGAAAGCCATTGACTATTCACACCAACAAATTTTGTTAGAACTGGCAGGACATATTGATCGGCGCATCGATCCGGGACTTGCTTATGGATACCTGCAAATGGGGGCTATACATTTATTGTACAACCAACTGGATTCAGCTGAATATTATGAAAAAAAGGCTGTTAAGAGTTTTGAAAAGCTGAACTATAATGAGCCGGCTGTCTACCAGCTTCTAGGAGATATCTCACTGAAGTCCGGGAGGAATAACGAAGCCCTACATTATTACAAAATAAGTAAACAGAATGCAATTAAAGGTAATCGGCTGCGGGCATTAACTGCTGTTTACAATAGTATTTCAGAATATTTTAGGACCCTGAACCAACCAGATTCTGCCCTGTATTATGCGCACAAGGGACTTGAAGTGTCGCAGGATTTGGGACAGAAGTCATCTTCCCTTGCCTCAGCGAAATTATTGTCCGGGTTATATGAACAAACAAACCCCAAAGAATCACTTCGATATCTTAAAATAGCGGATGCTTACAGGGACAGCCTATTCGGCGAAGTGAATTTGAAAGCGATACAAACCATAGTTGCCCGCGAAAAAGAACGCCAGCAAGAACTTGAAGCCGCAAAAACTGCTTATCAAAACAGGTTGAGGTTATACCTATTGTTAACCGGGCTTTCTTTTTTGCTGTTAATTTCACTCATCCTTTACCGGAGCTACAAAAAAAGTAAAAAAGCCAATCAGACGCTTAAGAATACACTTGATGATCTGAAATCCACCCAGTCCCAGCTTATCCAAGCCGAGAAACTCGCTTCCCTTGGCCAGCTCACAGCAGGTATCGCTCACGAGATTAAAAATCCACTGAATTTTGTGAATAATTTTTCGGATATCAGTGTGGAGTTGGTGGAGGAAGCTCGTGATGAGCTTTTAGCTCTCAGCGGTCAGCTTTCAGTTAAGGACGAGGTGGAAAAGGTGTCGGGTTTCAGTAATCAGTTATCAGTAAACAGTGATCAGCAAAAATCCTTAGAGGAGGCTATGGCCATTCTCGACAATATTGAAATGAACTTGCGCAAAATTTACGAACACGGCAGCCGGGCGGATTCAATCGTCAAAGGTATGCTTCAGCACAGTCGCGACGGGACGGGCGAAAAAGAACCGACGGAGCTGAATGCGTTGGTGAAAGAATTTACCAACCTCTCTTACCACGGCATGCGGGCATCAAAAGATCCCATCAACGTGGATTTACAATATGAACTTGATGAAACTATTGGCGATGTGCCACTTGTGGCTGAGGATTTTTCTCGGGTAATCGTGAATCTGTGCAATAATGCATTTGATGCGATGAGAGAAAGGCTCCAGAATACGAAAAAATATAAACCGAAATTAACTGCCAGGACTCGGTCTTCAAATGGAAGATTAATGATTGAAATTGAAGATAATGGACCGGGAATACCTGCCGAACTGAAAGATAAAATCATGCAACCCTTTTTTACTACAAAGAAAGGTAAACAAGGAACCGGTCTGGGTCTTTCCATCACCAATGATATTGTGAAAGCGCATGGGGGTGAAATTCATATCAGGTCTAAAAAAGGAGCAGGCACCACGTTCACCATTACAGTCTCTCAATCAAGATAATCCTATGAAAACCATTAAAATGATTTTAGGCCGGGCAGTATGTATGTGCTCATTTTTGATACTTGCCGTTAATACCAATGCATTCGGGCAGGACGAGCAAACCACTAAACCTACGGTGCTGTCCAGCGAAGCCCCTGCAGTGCGTTTTGAGCATCTTGGTGTGGCTAACGGTCTTGCCCAGGGATCAGGCAACGGCATAATGCAGGACAAAGAAGGATATATATGGATTTGTACGCAGGGGGGACTTCATCGCTACGACGGGCATGAATTTAAAATCTATACTACGGTACCTTTTGATACCACAGCGCTTATGTCAAGCTGGGTGTGGAACGCCACAGAGGCCAAAGATGGGGATATATGGGTAACCTACAACGGCAGTGGTGGTGTTAGCCGTATGGATCGGGCGACAGGCACCTTCACGCATTATCGCCATGATCCAAAAGATTCGACCTCCATCTCGGTTGGAACTACTTTTGATGTACTTCAGGGGAGTAATGGGGATTTATGGGTGAGCACTTTTAATTCAGGCCTCAACCGGATGAGGAATGGGCAGAATGGTATATTTGAACATTATCGTCACGATTCCGACAATCCAAATAGTATATCAAGCAATGAATTATACCGTTTTAATGAAGACAAGGACGGAAATATTTGGGTGGGATCCCACAACGGGCTTAACCGGATAGACCCAAAGACAGACAAGATAACCCGCTATCTCTATGACCCAAAACCAGATTCATTGGATGGTTCGCATAGCATTTTCAGACAATATTTTTCTTCAGACACGCCCGGCATTATTTGGCTGGCAACGGGTTATGGACTCGTTCGTCTCAATAGCAAAACGGGGGAATATAAACGTTTCCTGATTGCCCCGAATAAAGACAGAACGAATCCGAGCAATGTTCTCTGGGATGTAACCCAGGATCCTGCAGATTCGAAGGTGCTATGGGTGGGAGGACCCGGCACGGGTATGGCCCGCTTTGATACCCGTACCGAATCTTTTACCCGTTATCGCCATGATCCGCGCGATCCGCACAGCCTCATCGACAATCAAATTACCTCGATGCTGACTGATCGATCGGGCTCAATATGGGTGGGTACTGCAGGTTCCGGTCTTGATCGATTCAATCCCGGGGCTGTGAATTTCACGAACCTAAAAAATGAACCCGGAAAACCTTCAAGTCTTGCTCCAGGTACTGTATGGGGTATTTACGAAGATCATAGTGGTAACTTGTGGATATCCAGTGATGCGGGTACGGAAGGCTATTATCTTAATGAGTTTAATAAAGCCAGGGGAACGGTTATAAGGTATCAAAACGATCCGCACAATTCCGCAACATTGCTCCCGGGAGCCCAGAGGGCCTTTGCAGAAGACGGCGTCGGACATTTTTGGATAGGAGGCAATGTGGGTCTGAATCTTTTTAATCGTGCAACCGGGTATGTAACCCGTTTCCGACAAGAAAGCTCAGGGCCAAACCAGGGGCGAAATAGTATCTTTGCCCTTCTTCCAACAGCCGCCGATTCCAACATGCTTTGGATTGGAAGCTTAGGGGGACTGGACCGATTCAATACTCTGAGTCGTCATTTTACACACATCCATCTTACACCAAATAAAGAACAAGAGCCGGTAGTATTCAGCTTGCATCAAGATGCTGATAGTATTCTTTGGGCAGGAACAACTTCCGGTTTAATGCGTGTCAGCCCAGATGGAAAAGCAGGTATAGTTTCTGCTTACGACCCGCATGATACCACGAAAATAAGTGGTACCCGTATCCTGAGTATCGCGGAGCGGCCACAGGAACGCGGTGTCTTATGGTTAGCTACGATGTCGGGCGGTTTAAATCGTTTTGATACACATACCGGCATCGCCACTCATTACACGACTGCTGACGGACTGCCGAGCAACGCGTTGTATGCTGTCATGGTTGATAAGAGTGGCACCCTTTGGATGAGTACCAACAATGGCATCAGTAATTTTGATCCGGACACAAAAAAGTTTCGCAACTATGGCCTGGATGACGGATTGATGGCACTTGAATATGATCAGAATGCATATGCCAAAGGTGCCGGCGGAGTCTTCTATTTTGGAAGCGGAGAAGGAGTAACAGCCTTTATTCCTGAGAAGCTTCATATTAACGAGGTCCCACCTCAGGTTGAGCTTTCTGATTTTAAGATTTCCGACAAAAAAATTACCGCGGGCCCTCACTCACCACTTAAGAAACCACTTGCAGAAACTAAGTCCATCACGCTTGATTATAACCAAAACGATGTCACTTTTGATTTTGTGGCATTGCACTTCGCTAACGCAGATAAAAATAAATATGCCTATAAACTTGATGGCTTTGATAAAGACTGGATTGACTCAGGGACCAAATCATCCGCCCGATATACCAACTTGCCTCCCAATACATATACGTTCCAGGTAAAAGCCGCCAATGCCGACGGTGTGTGGAACAATAAGGGCGCTTCCATTCAGCTTATCATACTGCCGCCCTGGTATCGTTCGTGGTGGGCTTATGGGCTTTTTGCAGGGCTGTTGGCACTTGTTGTTTTCGGGGTAGATCGAGTGCAGCGTTATCGTATTTCCCGTAAAGAAAACGAACGAGCTGTTCTGAGGGAGGCCGAATTGCGGGCCGAGGCTGAAAATAAACGCCGAGCGGATACCGAAAAACTCAGCAAGATAGGCCGGGCTATTACTTCCACCCTTTCCGTCGATGAGATCATTGAAACAGTTTACGAGCATGTTAATGCCTTGATGGATGCTGCTATTTTTGGCGTTGGTATTTACAATAAAGAAGGTCGGCGCCTGGAATTTCCTGCGACTAAAGAAAACGGGGCAATGCTCTCCCCTTATGTCAATCATCTTGATGAAGACGGCCGGCCGGCGGTATGGTGTTTCAAAAACCGCGAAGAGATTATCATCGGCGACTTTAAAAATGAATACTCGAAATATGTCAAAGAATATGAGCCGCCTATACAGGGCGATTTGCCATCGTCGGTGATTTACTTGCCGCTGGTGCATCACGACCGGGTGATTGGTGTCATCACCACGCAGAGCTTCGAGAAAAATGCGTATACCGAATACCACATAAACCTATTGAGAAACCTCGCAACGTATGCGGCCATTGCCCTTGATAACGCTGCGGCTTATCGTAAACTCAACGCCACGCTGAGTGAACTTCAAACCACCCAGCAGCAGTTGGTACAGCAGGAAAAGCTGGCTTCCCTTGGACAACTTACGGCAGGCATCGCCCACGAAATCAAAAATCCGCTAAACTTTGTGAATAATTTTTCGGATCTAAGCATCGAATTGCTAGAAGAGGCCAGGGAAGAATTGTTGGCTCTCAGTGATCAGCCTTCAGAAGCTCTTGCCATTTTAGACGATATTCAGACTAATTTAAAAAAGATATATGAACATGGCGCCCGGGCAGATTCTATCGTCAAATCCATGCTACAGCACTCGCGAGGCGGATCCGGGAAAAAAGAACCTGTTGATTTAAATGCGCTGGTTAAAGAATACGTCAATCTTTCGTTTCATGGGATGCGCGCAAGCAAACATCCTATTAACATCGATATTGCTTTTGACCTGGATCCGTCCGTCGGTAAAATTTCACTAATATCGGAAGATTTCAGCCGTGTGGTTATAAACCTTTGTAATAATGCTTTTGATGCCATGAGAGATAAACTGAACGGTCATAATGGAGAGAATGCTGATAAATATTTACCGAAGCTTACCGCCAAGACTGCAAAAGCCAATGGTAAGATATTACTCGTGATTGAAGACAACGGTCCGGGTATTCCAGAAAAAATTAGGAACCACATTTTACAGCCTTTCTTTTCAACCAAAAAGGGCTCCGAAGGTACCGGCTTGGGATTATCCATCACTAACGACATTGTGAAAGCTCATGGTGGATCCATGGAAATTGAGTCAGAAGAAAATAAGTTTACCCGGTTTGTAATATCCTTAACTTAAAAAATGCAGGTTGTGCTATGAAATTTTTAGTGGTAGATGATGAACATGATATAGAGATGCTTTTTCGGCAGAAATTTCGCAAGGAGGTCAGGAAGGGCCTGCTCGATCTTGAGTTTGCTTTTTCAGGGACGGAAGCGCTTGAAATACTGCAAAGTAAACAGCCGCCCGATGTGGTTTACATCTTTTCAGACATCAACATGCCGGGCATGACCGGCTTCGAGTTGTTGGAAAAAGTCAAATCTCAGTTTCCACAAATTAAAGTGAGCATGATTTCTGCCTATGGCGATTCCGAAAACTACGATCGCGCGATTAGTTCCGGCGCCAAAGAATTTTTTACCAAACCCATAGATTTTGATTCGCTAAAAGAAGAGCTCTATCAAATGCTGAATAATGAAATGTAATTAAAGCAAAAGAGACTGATACGATGAGACAACAGAAAATAATGGTTGTGGATGATGAACCGGATCTCCAGATGTTGATTCTGCAACGGTTCAGAAAACAAATTCAACAAGACGTATACGAATTCTGCTTTGCCGAAAATGGTGAAGAAGCTCTTTCCATGCTGGGACAATCGGAGGACATTAGTCTGGTTCTATCGGATATCAATATGCCCAAAATGGACGGCCTAACATTTTTATCAGAAGCTCAGAAATTAAATAATCCGGCGTTAAAGACCATCATCGTCTCCGCCTACGGCGACATGGACAATATCCGCACTGCCATGAATCGCGGGGCATTCGACTTTGTCACAAAACCCATCGACTTCCATGATTTGGAAATCACCATCGAAAAAGGTCTGGCAGAAATTCAGTATATGGTTGAAAGCATGCAGCAAAAGAGAACTTTGGAGGCCGTAGGCAGGGATCTGGAGACAGCAGCGCGTATCCAGCAAAAAATACTACCCCAGGAATTTCCTGCTTACCCCCATCGTCAGGAATTCGAAATTTATGCCGAAATGCATACGGCTAAAGAAGTAGGAGGTGATTTTTATGATTTTTTCTTTA
>DATFLI010000191.1:0-3909 GCA_035267805.1 Balneolaceae bacterium
TAGCCGGCAATGTGCGGTGTTTTGATGAAGGCTTTTTGGGCGGTAGTCAAACTGAATTCCGGTTCGTTTTCCCAGACATCAATGATAATATCGCGAACGTTGCCGGCTTTTATCGACTTGAGTAACTCCTTTTCGTCAATGACGCCTCCGCGGGATGAATTGATTACCAGTTGAAATTCTCGGCCGGTTAATTTTTCTTTGTCCAGCCAATGAAAGGTAGGATAATCGCCCTTATAAGTCAGCGGTGTGTGAAAAGATAACATATCAGCCGATAGCAGCTCATCCAAGGTAGCTGAATCGAAATTATTTTCACGTAATGACCGGGGCGGATCATAAGGAATCGTGGTAATGCCGAGTTTTTCCAGCAGTTTTACGACCTGTGTGCCCACATGTCCCACACCGACGATGCCCATTGATAATTTTGAAAGATCTTTTTTACGAGTTTCTGCCCAAATCAGTAGAGCCGTAGCTACATATTCGGCCACTGAACGAGCGTTGCATCCAGCGGCATCTGCGAATCGGACGCCATTTTTTTGAAGATAGTCAATATCCACATGGTCGGTGCCGGCTGATGCGGTGCCGATAAATTTCAGGGAAGCCGGAATTTCAGACATAGTCTGCGCATTAATATTAATAACCGTGCGGACGAGCATGGCTTCGGCATAGCTGAGTTCGGGCGGCAATCTTTTTGTGGGATCAAAAAGAATAAGATTGATGTTTTCGGGTAAATAAGACTGTATATTATGAAGATACTGATCGGCTAAGACGTTGATCATCAGGGATTTTAGGCTATCAATTTTTTGAGAAATACACGTTATTAGCTATTCAAAAATCAATACAAGAACATACGGTTTATGGCTTCAAAATCACACAATGTCGTGTCTCTAATCAGAAAAAAACGAGACGGTGAGGCGCTGACTCGTGATGAGATCACCTTTCTGATTAGACAATATTCCAAAGATGAACTGCCCGACTATCAGATGAGTGCTTTTCTCATGGCCGCTTTCCTGAATCATTTGAATGAAGATGAAGCTTCTGCTCTTACAGAAGCCATGCTTCATTCCGGTGAAGTGCTTGATCTAAGCGATATCCAAGGCATCAAAGTGGATAAGCACTCTACCGGCGGCGTGGGTGATAAACTGTCATTAATCCTTGCTCCTATCGTTGCCAGCTACGATGTGCCGGTTCCCATGATTTCGGGACGGGGGTTGGGACATACCGGAGGCACGCTCGACAAGCTGGAATCAATTCCCGGTTTTACCGTGGACGTCTCACTTGAACGGTATCGACAGATCTTATCGAAATGCCGGATGGTGATGGCAGGGCAAACCGAGGAGGTGGCTCCCGCTGATAAGCGGTTATATGCACTGCGCGATGTAACAGCTACTGTCGAATCTATCCCATTGATAGCCGGAAGCATCATGAGTAAAAAGTTAGCCGAAGGAATTGACGCACTGGTACTGGACGTGAAATTTGGATCGGGGGCTTTTATGAAAAAGCATAAAGATGCTCAAAAGTTGGCCGAAACACTCGTAGCGATTGGTGAAGATTTTGGCAAAGAGACCGTGGCCTATCTTACAAATATGAATCAGCCCTTGGGCTACAAAATTGGAAACTGGCTGGAAGTAGAAGAATCGATAGAGGCCTTACATGGCGACGGTCCTGACGATGTGATGGAAGTGACGCATACGCTGGCCGGGACTATGATTAAGCTGGGAGGCCGGGCCAAGACTGTGGAAGAAGGAATTGAGATGAGTAAGGAGGCGGTGGCAAATGGTCAGGCTTTCGAAAAATGGTTGGAGTTGACCGAAGAACAAGGTGGAGATACTCGTGTGCTTAAGGATTTGGATTCTTATCCTACGGCAAGATATCAATTTGAGTTTGAAGCTCCCCAATCAGGATATCTAAACAGGATGGATGCGTATAAAATTGGTGTTGCTTCGCTGGAGTTGGGAGCCGGTCGTAAAACGAAAGAAGATAATATTGATCCGGCTGCAGGTATCGAACTTAAGTACAAAACAGGAGCCAGTGTAAAAAAAGGTGAAACATTAGCGGTCGGTTTTACGAACAATGAGAAAGCAATTGAAACAGCAATAGATGTATTGAAAGATGCGTTTTCAATAAATGAAACTTCTTCTGAACAGTTGCCGATGATAACTCATCGCGTTGACGGGAAGGGCATCCACAAAATATCGAATAAAAGCTGATATTAATTGCAATATCTTTAAATTAACATAACTTTACAGTATTACTAGTTCATTAAAGAAATAAATTAGTACTACAGGGCAAGGGCAAAAGTCAATAAAAGAAATAATACCATGTTTAAACGATTTATTCGCGCTATCAAGTCGCTATTCGGTGGATTTGTAAGTTCTATGGAAGATCCCAAACTTATTTTGGAGCAGAATATCCGCGACCTGAACGACCAGATTCCCCAGATGAACGAAAATATCGCCACTGTGAAAGCGAACCTGATGATGCTTCAAAAAGAGGTTAAAAAGTACGACAAGCGTATTGATGACCTTACTGCCAAGATCAAGTCGGCCATTCAGGCAGATCGGGATGATATTGCTGAAGGCTATGCGATGCAACTTGAAAAAGCCAAGGAGAATTTGTCGACGTCTAAAGAGCAGATGAAATTTGCCGAGCAGGCGTATGAAAAAGCGCTCAAGGTGAAAAAAGCTTTTATTAGAGAAAAAGATCGCAAAATTTCGGAAGCTAAAGAAGCACTGCGAGCAAGTGAGCGTGCCGAATGGCAGGGGAAAGTGGCTGACGCTTTGGAGCAGTTTGAAACGGGCGGACTTGATCAGACACACGACGAAATGGTGAGCCGTCTCAACGAGCAGACAGCAAAAAACGAAGCTCGAATGGAATTGGCACTCGACAGCATTGATACCGAGTCGATGGAAATTGAAGCCAATGCTGAAAAAATTCGTGCCCAGGAACTGGTCAAACAGTTTAAGGTGGATATGGGCAAGGAGAAAGCTCCAGAAAAAGAAAAAAACGTCGGTTCATCCGATGGAAAAGAAATTGAAATCGAAGAAGAAGCACCTGAAAAAGAACAGGGCAAAACAATTGGCAATAAAGAACGATCGAAATCATGAGCAATAAGACTGTGAACAGTGTGTCAGTGATAGTGATCAGTACCGATAAAAAATGGAAAACAGGAAATTTTCAGGTGATGAATTTAATTTGACACTTAATTTGAAAACCCGCAGCCTCTGACAACTGACAACTGACAACTGACAACTGACAACTGACAACTGACAACTGACAACTGACAACTGACAACTGACAACTGAAATGGCTAAAGACAGCCGCAGTGAACGTGAACGACTAAAGGAAGAATACAAGGCGCATTATCGTAAAATGCGAGAGACAAAGGAACGATTATCCCGCACCAGGAAGACTCAAAATATAGCGCAGGCACTTAAAAATATGGATAAGAGTCAGATGCTGGACTCTTTTGATGATTTCCTTTTTACGATGAAGCATAAAATTGCTTCGGTCGAAGCGCGGCTGGATGTTGCCATGGAAAGTATGCTGGATGAACATGAAGAAGCAATCAAAGAGCAGAAGCTCGATGAAGAAATGGCTAAAGCGAATGCTAAAGATACGCTCCGGCAAGTCAAGCTGGAGATGGGCCTTTTATACAAAGAGATTGAAAAACAGGCTGATTCTATAAAGGTAAACAAGACAATCGGCAACGGCACGGAAGAATCATCCGAAAACAAGTCTGACAGCCCCGGTGCTGAGACAAGCGAAGATCAACAATAGATCTATGAGTGACGAAGATAAAACCATAAATTTTACACGGGAAGCATTTTTGCACCCCCTGAACATGGGAGTGCTTCTGGTGGCGACTATATCTGCATTTGCCTTGAGCGACATGGGTCTGATTTCGAACGT
>DATFLI010000192.1:0-12821 GCA_035267805.1 Balneolaceae bacterium
GCGATCTCACCGAGAGCAGATTCAAACGAGCGGCTAATGTCAAAGACGCTTCTGATATTCTGCCGGGTCATGGGGGACTATTTGATCGATTTGATGCTCTGATTCTCGCAGCGCCCACCTTTTATCTTTATCTTTTTGTGCTGAAACTCCTCGGATATGTCTCATTTTGATTTAGACTATGAAATACTTGAACTACAGCTTGATCAACCTTTTACGATCTCCAGAGGCACGAAAACTACCGTACGGAATGTATTCGTAAAACTTAAGGCCGACGGGATCACCGGTTATGGAGAGGCGGGTCCCAACCGGCGATATAACGAGGATGCCGAAAAAGTCGTCGATGTTTTGGAATCACTGCCGGGTAATTTTTGGGATGAGATTCAGAATCCCGAAGATCTGGCAAAAAAGATAAAACGGCATCAATCTGCAGGGACGGTAGTTCATTCCGCAGGCGCAGCTTTAGAGATGGCCTGGCTGGATTGGTGGGGCAAGTCGCAAGAGCAACCCCTTTGGAAGCTGTGGGCGGCTCCCGGCAATAAGACTCCTTCCACTTCTTATACCATCGGCCTTGATGAAATTGAGGTTATGCAACAGAAAGTGCAAGCAGCCGAAGAATATCCCATCCTCAAGGTAAAGCTGGGCACCGATCATGATCGAGAAGTCATCAATGCCATACGCACGATAACCGACAAACCCGTTCGGGTAGATGCCAACGAAGGCTGGACAAACCTTAATGCTGCAAAGGAGCAAATTACTTTTCTGGCCGATCAAAATATTGAGCTGGTTGAGCAACCGATGCCGTCTTCGATGCACACAGAATTGAATGCACTTAGAGAATGGTCCCCACTGCCTCTGATGGCAGACGAAAGCTTTTTGGGGGATGAAAATTTGGACCGGATTTCTCAGGAATTTGACGGCATTAATATCAAGCTTGATAAAATGGGCAGCTTGGTGAAAGCGAGGACGGTTATTGAGAAGGCTCGAAAACTCGATCTTAAAGTGATGGTTGGTTGCATGATCGAAAGCTCACTTGCAATTTCGGCCGGAGCCCTTATAGGGACCTGGGCCGATTATGTGGATTTGGATGGATTTTTGTTGATTCGGGATGATCCATTCGAAGGATTGCGTTTGACGGAAAAGAAAGAATTGGTGCTTTCCGAAGTGCCGGGTTTGGGCATTTGGCAAAGGAAGCAGCGTTGAAGGATCCCACTTTAAAGAGAGAGGGACAGCCCTGAAAAAATAATCATCATTTTTCTACGGGGTGAAGGAGAAACTTACACCTTAAGTAGTAAAAAGCCCCCTTCTTTAGGAGGAAAACTAACTGTTTGTTACGTAAGTGCATTCGATAAAAATGCCAAGCACATCTATTGTCGTATTTTTGTAAATATTAAAACAATTTATCGGAGAGGGTGTAATGTCAATTAAAACGATTAAATTTTTTGGGAAGGGACGCTTCTTTCATTTATTCATTTTTGCAGTGCTATCGGTATTACTAATCCAGTGTAAAGATAATGCCTTTAATGCCGGAACCGATTCTGTTGGTGTTGTCATAGATAAGGTGCCTGGTAGTGCCGGAAATACAATAGCATTGAGTGCTGAACCAATTCATGGAATTAACATTCCGGGCAATTGGAATGGTGATCTGCTTGTATACGCGCACGGATATGTAGATCCCCAGAAAGATATAGCCATTCCCAGTGATTCTATAGAGGGGGTACCCGTGTCTTCCCTGATCGAAAATTTTGGGATGGCCTATGCCACTACGAGCTATCCCCATACGGGCTTGAACGGGACCGAAGCCGTTGCAGATTTGATAAATCTTGTATCAGAGTTTGTAAATTCCAACGGCCAACCCAATCATATTTATTTGGCGGGCGTTTCAGAGGGAGGACTCGTTACCGCTATGGCGATAGAAAAGCACCCGGAGATATTCAATGCAGGAATCGCCGCTTGCGGACCAATTGGAGATTTTGGAAAACAGCTGAACTATTTCGGGGATTTCCATGTGCTGTTTAATTATTTCTTTCCGGAAGTTCAGATTGGTAGCCCGATAGGGATAAAAGATCAGATCATCCGGAAGTGGCAGATGGGGCACTTACAAAAAAAGGTTAAAAGAATGATAAATTTAAAACCTGATAAGGCCCTGACCCTTTTGAAAGTTGCCGGGATACCCATTAAAGATCCGAAGAATATGGAAGAAGTTGAAACCGCCATACTCGGTATTCTCCGTTATAATGTTTTAGCTACCAACGATGCCATTGAACGCTTGGGTGGCGAACCTTTTGAAAATACCCCTTTTGATAATAGTTCCCGAGTATATACGGGTACGGGATCCTCTTTGGAAGATGTAAAGTTGAATCGTAAAGTTGAACGTTTTAAGGCAGATTCCGGTCTTTTGGCAGTCATAGATTCTGATTTCTCTACCACCGGCAAACTTTTGCGGCCTTTAATAACACCTCATACTATTTACGATCCGATTGTTCCATTCTGGCATGAGGCTATTTACCAGTCCAAGGTGAATCAGCAGAATTCATCCCCCTTATATCAAAATGTTCCTCTTGATAAATTCGGTCATTGCAATTTTTCGATTCAAGAAATCACCAATATCTTAAATTTGATAACCGGCGACAGTGGTTTACAAAAATTGGCATCAAAAACGGACGAGTAGTATAATTTCGGACCGAGTTTTATAGGAAATGAAAATAGTTAGCTGCTATCTATGAAACCCGGTCATAATGTTTCTTAAACAGAAAATTTGTCTCTGGTTACCGGAATTTCCAACTGCCGATTTCGAGCAGCCAAGTGACAATTTTGGTCCCGTCAACGGGCCTAAAACCTGCAAATAGCCAAATATGCTCCAAAATTGGGACGGCTGTCAAGTAGCTAATATCCGATCCGTTGTCAGTAAGAATCATAATGTTTAATCTGGTGATTTCTCAATATTTCTAAAATTTCAAAAGCTATTTCCTCAATGGGCTTATTGGTAACCTTGATGATAGACCATTCGGGATGCTTGCTGAATATTCGCCGGGCATGCATTAATTCAAGATTTACAGTCTCAAAGTCTATATAATCTTTGGTTACTCCGCCCAGGTGAGTGTGTCTGGATTGACGAATTTTAACAAGGTTTCTGGGATCGGTTACAAGTCCAAACACGTGGCATTTCTCCGACTTTTCCAAGACAGAAGGTATATTTTGGCCCATAATAACCGGCACATTAGCAACAAGCCATCCTTTGAAAGCTAAATACATGCTAATGGGCGTTTTGAAAGTACGGGAAACGCCGACCAGCACAATTTCGGCTTTATCGATTTCGTGAACGCGTCGGCCATCGTCATGGCGGAAGGCGAATTCCATCGCTTCGATACGCTGGAAATAGGCTTTGTTCAGTTGATAAAACAAACCCGGTTCCTCGGATGGGGTATTAGAAAATTTGTCGGATAACCGGGCAAGAAGCGGTCCCATCAGATCAATTGTTTCTACATTATGGAGTCGACCTTGATGCAGAATAAACTCGCGAAGGGTTCTGGAAACTACGGTATGTACCACAAATCCGTTGGCTTTTTGAGCTTCGGCGATGATATCAATTACTTGCCTTTTTGAGCGTAATTTTGCCCGAACTTTAATATTGGGCTTTATTTGCTCGAATTGTGTTAAGGCCGCTTCCAGAATCTGTAATGCGGTTCTTCCTGTTCCGTCGGAGATAATAAAAATATCCGGCATAGTTCTCCCTTTCATTCTTCATGCTCTCTTGATTAAAATAGCCTTCGGGTTCAGAAGCAAGCCGTAAGACTTTTATAACACGTATTAAATAATTTAGAAAACTGCATCAAAACTGCAATACAAATTATTTGCCGGATGAAGTGATCCGATTCCAAGGTCAACTGCGAAATGTCAGGTGTTGATCGGAATTCCTTCCGCTTTCCTACCCTTATTTGTGTTTAATTTTTTAGTTCAAAAGCACATATGGCACGGACCCTTTCAAGCAGGGGAGTGAGTTTTAAAAAATTTCTGTCCGGGAATTCAACTATGCGTCTCAATTCTTTTAAGAGTAAAAAGTAATCCATAGCGTGAAGTGAAGTTTGGTATAACGAACTAGCGTACAACCGCGTTATGGCAGAAATGGGAACGGGGCAAGAACAGCACAACACTCATCCAAACTTTAGCGCAGGAAGGGGCCGCCTATGTATTAACGCGCTGTTTATGCAGCTGTGTTACCATCTATTCCATAAATTCCACCAGGGCTCACTTTTCTTACCCAATGTTTGGACGAATTTTTCACCATAGAACCATCCCAAAACAGCACAGATTGCCAAATAGGCAATAGCCAATTTGGTGTATGTCATTAAGTAAATGACCACAGAGCCCATTCTGAAAGCAAAGAGCATGACCTGGGCGAAAACAACGGCCATTACAATAGCCATTAAAACATGTTTAATTCTCTGGAAAAAAGTGGGTGCCGGCTTAAGTTTACTCTCATCAATAATTATTTCACTCTTTTTGGGCTTCATCTTCAAGTAGTTTTAAGTTTAAGTCAAGATATACTCATTTTTCCTTAAGGCTAAATTCTATAGTGAATTCGATGCTTCTTGAGTAGAATTTCTTGTTGAATAAAGGAGCCACTGATTCTACGGCATCATTTGATACCTTTATTGGTGGCGGTTCCGCCATTTGGTAGGTTCGAGTTACATCAAATTGTCTCTTTTACATTCTCATGAAGATTTAAAATTTTGTTAACTTCAACATCTTGATTTTTAAGTAATTTAGCAGCCTTGTTTTTAGCCTTATTTATGGCATCCTGGTAAGCTGAATCATAAATGGAATCTTCTTTTGAATTGTTGAACGAGGCTATTCTAAACCGTGTGGCACCTACCTTTGTTAAAGCTCTTCTAAAAGTATCTAATTTATCAAGTTCGTTAAGTTCAAATCTAACAGAGGAAGAAAATTCGTATGGTTTCTCACCATACATACGATCTGATACCTCTCCGGAATTTATTTTTAAGTCTTTTTTGTCATATCCAAACTCTTTTAACAATCCTACGACCTTGGCTAATTTTTCATACCCACTTTTTTCAACCCTTGTAACATCAGTGCCCTTTTCTACTATCCCTGTAGAAATGGTAACATACTGTACCGGAATTCGAATCGTTTGATCAACTCCAATTTTGATAGATTGATCTTTTTTTGTTGAACAAGAAGTGATCAAGATGGAAAAAAATAAAAACAGTAATTTCTTCATAAGAAGCCTTTCCCTTAAAATGAGTATAAAGCGACCTTTCGCATATGTTGTTGACATACCGTAATCAGAAAATGAAATGTTAACTAATAAATGGGAGGCTGGCAAGAATAGTCATTGATACCACTGCAGGCAACCTACGCCTAAAGCTTCGACAGGCAGGTCACTGGCAAAGCAGGAAGAGGGGGGCGTCCCACGGGGTCCGGTTGAATGTGTGGGCTAGCTGGCTTCTTGCATTAAATTCAGTTTATTTTTTTAAAAAACTATTCATATCCAGAGTTTCATATGAATCCCTTCCATCATAAGCTGCTCCTCCAATCAGAACGGTTCTATTATCGGAAGTAAAAAAGGGGTAACTCCGAATCCTGGTGTCAATACTATTTCCTATTTGAACCCAATCATTTTCATTAAAAAGAAATATCTGGCAGCCTTTACCTCTTTCATTATAATAAGCTATTTTCTTAGTAAGACCCATAACTAATACATTCCCATCCGGCAGAGCTATTAAAGAAATATCATTTCCATCATAAGCATAGTGATTTTTAGCAAAGCTTGTGGGATTGGACCAAACTTGAGTAGTTGTATTAAATAGAACAGATTGATCTTTTGAAAGTACTAAAACATAACCATTTTCAAGTTGTACGGCTTTTCTCGGATAAATGGGGCAGTCGGGCAAGGCTGTCCATTTCTTTGTATTTAAGTCAAATAATTCAACTTTTTGGGCATTTTTTGATCCGCCCATAGCTATTGCCTTTCCTTCATCGATCTTAATCAAAATATGATATGATCTTGGATACCCCATGTCGGTTGATTGACTCCAGGTATTTGTCGTTATGTCAAAAAGGTAGGTTTCTTTGTTGGGTTCATAGCCTCCACTGGGCTCATCATCTCCACCGGTTAAAAGAACAAATCTGTCATCAATCTGTACTGAGGCAAAGCCCAATATCCATGGGTAAGGTACATTTGTAGAACTACTCCATTGGTCTTGACCAATATCATAGAGTTCATATGATTGGCCATTAAGAACTAGGATTTGATTATTGGTTAAGGCCTGAATAATGAACCTGTTCCTATCAAATTTACCGGGATTGCCTGCAATTTTAGACCATGTATCGGTTGAAATATCATATTTAAAATTACTATAAGATGCTCGAATAACATATATGGAAGAGTCAATTGTTGCCAGGTGAGCATCATTCATGTCAGCAGGCAAGTTTTTTAGCTTTTCCCATCTCGGAAGTCGTATTGAACTGCTGGATTTGGCGCCTCTTTCCAAAGTAGTCTGTGGAATAATAGAATAAGTGTTCAATCCAATATTGTCATAGCTGAAGTGTCCATCCTCAAATTTATAAGGGGCATTTGATAATTTTACCAATTCTCGGGTTCCATTTCTTGCTGACCTTTTAATGATGAAATCAGTGTTAAAATACCCATTGTATTCCCATTTCAGTAAAACTCTGGTGTTTAAAGCTATATATGACGTTTGAAAGTTTTTTATGGCATAATGAAATGATATGCGGTTTTCATTCTGAACTACTGTGCCCTGTTTTGTAATTTGATTTATTTGGTAATGCCCATAGAATGGAGAAACAGAGGTATCTTTAAAAGATGTGTCGGCACTGTCAACGGTTGTTTCAAAAATAACCTTATTATCTTCATTAGCTTTTATAATCTGATATTTCTTGTTAAAAAAACTGCCCCGTTTCCAACTTAGCTGAGCATAATTTTTAGTAATGTTTAATTGTAGATCTCGTATCGAATCAGGATAGAAATTAGTAGATAAGGGATCATTGGCGTTGCTTCGATGGAATTGCGCAGGCTGATCACAACTGTTAACTGCTAACACCACAGATAGTATAGATACTAGTTTCTTCATTGAAAGCTCACCTTCAATTTAAGACCTGCGGTTTGAGTACCCATAGTAGATATATAAATAGGCTGGATGCTTGTGTGATAACCACTTTTGGGAGTATGGAATATCGTATCAGCAATATTATAAGCGTAAATTGATATAAGAACTGCCAATGATATATCCCTTATTTTTGCGGTTTTTTTAACCTCATGATATTTCTCCTCTACTAAATTTCCATAATGTAATGCCTTTTGCTCGCCAGTAATACCTGGATATGTCTTAAGCATTTCATCATATTCATTGTTTAAGCGCAGATAGCTTCTCGCTTTAAGCAGGGTGAAATACGTAGTCGCTACAGCTAATGTCGTCAATACCGTACCTTTAATCTTTTCATTTTTATACCACTGGCTGGCAGCGGGAACGAAGCCAAGTAAAAGGGCAACAGATCTTCTGGGTTTGGTAAAAAGTGTTAGTTTCTGTTTCCCGCTTGGATTGATATAAATCTCTTTGGATCGGTCACGTGCTGTTGGGTTCTTAATTTTTATTTCATGCTTATATGGGCCTATATCGGTCTGTAAATATCCTTTTCCATACGTGGAATCATCAATTACAATTAAGGAGTTTTCGTCCGTATTGATAGTAATATTATAAGGCAAGCCTTCAGTAATTCTTTTATAACTGCTTAAGCTTGAATCCCCTTCAATTTTATTTAAAAAATCGGCGACAATAGCCGATCTTGAATTGGGTTTAATCGTGATCTCTGTATTAATATCCTGATATTTGGGATGTACTAAAATCAATGCATGTTCCCCCGTTTCTATTCGCATAGAATCGCCTTGAATAGAAACCGGATTAGCATAATTCTGATCGACAACTACCTGGAAGGTATCGATGTTTGTTTGAAAAGAAAGCCACCCGTATGAAGTAGAATCCGATTCTTGTGAATAAACTGTAGTAGACGTAATGCAGAATAAAATTACAAATGAATAGATTTTCTGAATCATGAAATATTTTTTTCTAAAAGCCAGCTAACGATCCCCTCATGATCTGCAGGCCCTGTGAAATGCCACTATTGTGGCCCCGCTCTGCGGAATTTCACAAGGGCAGGTCCTGTTGAATGTCACTTTGTGCCCCCTCTAGCTGGATTCCATTAACGCAAGCCCGTGGAATGTTACTAATTGTTTCCTAATGAAAGGTTAATTAATAAATAGGTGAGGAGCAAGAATAGGTTCCCATTTCCACCGTAGCCGACGTATACCTAAAGCAGACGTTGAGCAGGGTAAGAAAGTATAGGAGTTATTTTTGGGCGGCCAATGTCACCATGGGCTGGGTGTAGACGAGGGAACCGTTTTGGGCAAAGCCTTGCCATCGCTTAATGAGATCTCTTTCGAGGGCAGTGTGGGCCGTTTCGCCGGCCTCGGATACCACCGCGGCCAGCGGGGTGCTGTAGACATACTGCCACAGGAATTCTTCGGCTTTGGGCAGGCGCAGTTCCTTTTTATGAGGCACTGCCCGGATATCGCTGAAACCCGCGCGGTCTGCCAGCTGTTTAATTTGATCGGGGTCGTGAAGCGAAAATACATGGGAGACAAATCCCGCAGCCTGCTCACTGATATACTTTTTCATGGCGTCGGCCATGATGGAAAAAGGCTTGGCAGCGGGACCCGGTACATTCAGCAACAGGCGTCCGCCCGGCGCCAGTACCCGCCGCATCTCTTTCAGGGCTACAACCTTATCTTCTATAAATTGCAGGCCCATCTGGCAGAACACCACATCAAAGGTGTTGTCAGGCAGGGGGATGGCTTCGGCGCTGGCCTCATACCATTCAATAGACTGGCCCAGAGACCGCACCACGGCCAGCATTCCGGGATTGGGATCCAAGCCGCTTACCGACCCCTCACCGCCCACTTTTTGGGATGCAAGCAGTGCCACGATGCCGGTGCCGCAGGCTACATCGAGTACTGTTTGACCGGATTGTAGATTAGCCCGTTCTACCAGTTCTTCGGCCAGCGGTCGGCCAATTGCCGGTACAAAAAATCGGTCATAATTTTCGGGTCCTTTGGCGCCATAGGTTTCATCAAAATGTTGTTTATACATAACAGTACCTCCAAGAGTTGTTTATGGGACACATTTAGCGGTTAAAAGTAGCCCTGGTGTTTTTTGGTTCTATGTCATCTCATCCCCCCTAAACGCGTTTATTGATGGTATTGGGATGGGAATGCCGGTACCCTACGGATTCATACAGTTCCTCAACAAAGGCATCGGGACGTTCGAGTTTGGGATCGTCTCGGGTTTTGTCAATAACATAGAGCGGCCATCCGAAATTTTTGCTGGCAGACCTGGCAATTTTCAGTTTATTCGCTTTGTCCTGGCGTCCCCAGATCAGAGCAGTCGGAACATCAATTTTTTTGAGATCATCGTCGGATATCTTGGGGATCCCAAGCGTTTTCATCAGAAATTTTAAAGCATCACTTCGTTCTTTATCGCCGGCGCATTCGAGATTGTATTTTACGAATGGTTCCCATTTGTCTCCCATACCGTTTTGCAGCTCATCTACATCGTACATACAATTTGGGAAGAACCGGTCAAAATTATTCTCGGTTGGCCAGATCATAAAACGGAATAATCCGAAAGCGAAACTTGGTGCAGGTCTGAATTTTGAAAGTCCGAGTGAATCGACAAGCACCAGCTGCCCAACTTGTTCTCCGCGATCCACACAAAAGCGGGCTCCGATCGATCCGCCGAGGATGTTTCCGACCAATGCGGGAGGAGAAGCGCAGGTTTGGTCAATTAACTCGCTAAGCCAGTTAAATACGAGGTTGGCATCCAGCTTATCGATGTCAATTCTGGAAGAACCGTGCCCGGGCAGGTCGGGCACAATCACCCGGTGGGTTTTTACCAGTTGGGGAATGACCCGCATCCACCAAAGAGAGGATTCGCCGGGTCCGTGCAGCAAAATCATCGGTGGGCCCTCACCGCCTATGAGTACGGCGGTGGATATCCCGGCAAGATTAAGTTGTTGTTCAGTGACGGGCAGCCCTTCGAGCAACTGCAAGCGGCTCGTGCTTATTTTCAGATGATCAGTTTCTTGGGTTTTAGGTCGGGCATCCATGAGCACCTCCGGTTAGTTTTGAATTAGATTCTATTTCAAATATAGAGGACAGGGGAAGGCTGCGAATCGGAGAGACTACCCAAATTTTAAAAAGAAGGGTAATGGGTAATATTACCCATGAACTCAGATAAGGTTGTGTTCATAGGCAAAAGCAGTGGCAGCAGAACGGGAAGGAACATTCAACTTGCCCAAAATATTGCTGACGTGGCGGTCGACCGTTCTCTCGCTGATGAATAGTTCGGAGGCGATTTCTTTGTTGGTTTTTCCCGTAGCCAGCAGTTGCAGCACTTCCTGTTCACGGGGCGTCAGCCCGTGAGCAGCTTCGGTTGTATGGCCTGTTTGATCATCCAGCAGTTCAAGATCGGGACGGGCGCCGAGTTGTTTGAAAATGTTCTGCGCGGCTTCAAATTCCATATTAGCGGTGTCTTGGTCCCCCAGCAGCTGACAGGTTCGGCCAATCAGCACGCGAGCCCGGGCGGATTCATAAACCGCTTCAATTTCGTTAAAAAGAGTCCACGATTCACGCAGTTTTTCAAGGGCGGCACTTATTTCCTCGGTTGCCAGCAGGATACTTCCTTGCGCATAACAGGCCAGGGCATCGAGATAGTCAGCCCGTAACTCCGAAGCGATTTTCGACAGCTCATCGGCCGCTTGCCGGGCATCGGCAAGCTCATCAACAGCTATCATAATTTCTACATAGGCAGGGAGCATGCGGGATCGGGCAATGGGATCTTTCTTTTCGCTTTCCAGCTGACGGATAGCTGCTTTGGCAACATCCGGTTGTCCCTGCATCAGTCGCAATAAGGCCAGTCCCGGCTGCGGCTTGCGTCCCCATTTACTGGCTTGCCGGTACATTTCGATCGCTTTAGAAAAATTTCCCTGCAGCCGGTAAAGTTCGCCCCGACGATAAAAAGCTTCGCCGGCTGCTGTTTCCCCCGGTGGTTTTGATAACAGGCCGCAAGCCCGTTGTACTTCCGTGATAGCATCAGGCCATTCGCCATGCAGTTGCATAATTTCGGCGCGGCGCACCAGGCACTGCCCGCGGTAGGGTACCAACTCGGGATGAGCGTTACACCATCGGCTGAGGGCCGAGGTCCATTCCTGTGCCCGGCTAAGATCATAAATTTTTTGGCAGGTTTCGATGACGGCGCAATACACAATCCCGGCAACGAGGGGAGAGATCTCATCGGAGACGACTGCTACCATCGCTTCGTCGAAGAGCGTAGTGCCTTCGGAAATCTTTTTTTGCAGGATGAGTGCTTGCCCGCGTCCCAACTGTCCGAGAGCCATCAGGTCGGGATTGCCAAAACGGTTGCCGAGCTTAAACGCTTTGCTAAATAGTTTGTGGGCGCCTTTACCGTCGCCTTCGCGCATATGTTGCAGGGCTTGCGGCACCAGTAGAAATCCCTGCTCGGCGCATTCCGGGCAGTGTTCTACCAGCCGATTGGCACGGGCCATCCAGCCGCTGCCTTGTGCTTCTTCTCCCTGGTTAAACAGGTTCATCGCCAGCCAAAACGCACAATATACTGCTTTAGGAATATTATCTTCGTTCAAAAACTCCTGGTGAGCCCTTCCCCATATCTTATTGCTCTCGGATTCATTGCCGATAAGATAAGCTGCCCTGGCGAAGCATTCCAAATCATTGGCTTGCAATGAACCTTCTTGGTCTGCCCGGGCTAACAAATCATACGCATCGGCCCAGGCTTGTCTTTGAAATGCTTCTCGTCCGCGTTGAAGATTGCCGGTTGACATCATAACTGCTCCTTTACCTCATAAGGTTATTGAAGCTTTCTTTTAATTTAAGATGATCGCGGTGAAGGGCAAATGCAGTGCTCAAAATTATTTTACAGGCATGGGGTAATCCCTCAGAACATCTCTTCCAATATTCCAATCAAATTAAGAGGAGCAATCTAAATAAAAAAAAGGCATCTCAGGAGATGCCTTTTATATTGAAAACAAACTACGTTCTGCTATCGGGATTCGGTTTTGGGTATTCCTGATCCCAAAGCCATCGGGGCAAAGTTGGAATGCATGAGTTTCCAGCCGTTATCGTTAATCCAGACTTCGCTTGCGCGCGTTTTATATTCTACCGGCTTCTCACTCCCCTTCAAAACATATTCACCATCGTTGTTGAAGGTCGTAACAGCCATTTTCATATCCGGACTGTAATGTATTTGCCAGCGGCTAATTTGCCAGCGATTCCAAGTCACCGCAAGCGGTTCTACCTCATAAGTTGCATAGAATCTGCAGGGTTCCATATTGGAATCGCAGGCAATCATACCGGCTTTATCCGAGTAGAATTTTTTCAGGTTTTCATTGTCATTCTTCATCTGGTAATCGATTCTTTGCCTTGTCAAGGTTTCCAGAGAATCCGATAATTCCTTCTGATGATTTTTCCAGTAATAAATGCCGGCATTTAAAGCGTATCCCGAGGCAGGTCCGCCGGCATAATCAAAGGCCATCATCTGGTGTTTGTACGCCGAATCGTAATTCCCCATCGCGGCATAATGCTCGGCCATAGAGTCATGTAGGTTGGGACCGTCGTATATGGTCAAAGCCTTTTTTATGGTTTCTATGGCTTTGTTCATATCCACTTCACCGTAATAGCCCTGAGCATACCG
>DATFLI010000193.1:0-3126 GCA_035267805.1 Balneolaceae bacterium
CCGGCATAGGCGAACTACGCGAACAGATGGCAGGTGAACTCACTTCTATGATGCATCCCGGTTCTATCGACGTGAATATTATGGCCAAGGTGGATGGACTCAATTACAATAAAAGCGGCCGCCCCATGAGTTCCGAGTTCAGCGACGCAAATGCTGCGCTTCGCGGATATGCGAAAAGTAAATTGTCATCCAGCCTGGTTCTTTCTGCAGGATTCAATCCGCGCCTGTACAATTATATTACCGAGTTCAAAGATTTTTACCGTGATTCCAAAGGCCGGATCAAAAAAAAGATCATTCTCAAGGTTAGCGATTTCCGCTCTGCTCTCATCCAGGGAAAATATCTTGCCAAAAAAGGATTAGAAGTCTTCGAATACCGTATTGAATCAGGCTTGAATTGCGGAGGACATGCGTTTGCTTCTGATGGATATCTGCTGCCAAGTCTGCTTAAAGAATTTCGGGAAAAACGGGAGATGCTCAGTTCCTCTATTCAACCATTAATTGAACAATATTATAAAGATAACGCCAATGGATTTTCTTCAGACTGGAACATAAATGAACCTCGGCTTACCGTACAGGGGGGTATCGGCAATAACGGAGAAGCCCGCCGACTGCTCGAAGATTTCGGGATGGATGCCACCGGTTGGGGAAGTCCCTTTTTGTTGGTACCCGAGGCTACGACGGTAGATCAGACAACCAGAAATCTGCTTGAAAACGCACGGGAAGAGGATCTATTTTTAAGCGGGGTCTCACCGCTGGGTGTCCCTTTCAATAATATACGTAATACAGGATCCAAACAGTGGCATGAAAAACGCATTGAAAAAGGCAAACCGGGCTCACAGTGTCCCAAAGGATTCCTGGAATTTAATACCGAATTCACGGAAAACCCGATCTGTACCGCGTCTAATCAATATCAGTTGTTAAAGCTGGACCAGATCAATCACATGGAAATTGAAGACTCCGAAAAAGAAAAGTTACGCGATAAAATTCTAGACAAAGCATGCCTGTGCGACCACCTCGGCAACGGGGCTTTAATAGACTTGGGCATTCTCGCGGAACGCCGTGCTCCTCAAGCCATTTGCCCGGGACCGAATATCGCATGGTTTGATCGGGAATATACTCTTAAAGAGATGGTTGACCATATTTACGGTCGAAGAGAATCGCTTGTCCCGGAAGAACGCCCACACATGTTTGCCAAAGAGATGGTAATGTATGTGGACTATTTTAAGGACCTTGTGGAAGACAGTGAGGGAACAGAGAATGAGTTCAAAAAACTTCGAAAGTTTAAAAACAATCTAGAAAAGGGAATGGACTACTGCCTTGAGATTGCCGGTTCGGAATCCTATGAATACGAAAACCTGCAATCGATTTCACGAACAGTAAAAAAACAGCGCTCCCGGCTTCAAGGTATTTTTGAAAATCTTGAAGAACGACAATTTGTGACCGAGGAATAGCTGCTTGTCCAAAAAGCGTGCAAATTTAAATCCTAAACCAATCCCCAGATGACTACAAAAGACAAAAAACGTTCTTGGGCAGAACCTTATAAAATCAAGATGGTAGAACCGGTGAAAATGATTAGCCGGGAAGAACGAGAGAAAGCAATTAAAGAAGCGGGGTACAATACCTTTTTACTGCGTTCGCATGATGTGTATATCGACCTGTTAACGGACAGCGGGACTTCAGCTATGAGTGATCGGCAGTGGGCCGGCATGATGATGGGTGATGAGGCCTATGCAGGCAGCGAAAATTTCTATCACCTGGAAGAAGCCATCCAAAAATATTATGGTTATAAGCATGTCGTTCCTACGCACCAGGGACGTGGCGCCGAACATATCATCTCCCAGCTAATGATTAAAGCAGGCGACTTTATCCCCGGAAACATGTATTTCACCACCACCAAGCTCCACCAGGAGTTGGCCGGGGGTTCTTTCGCCGATGTGATTATTGACGAAGCCCATGATCCCGAAAATGAGCATCCCTTTAAGGCCAATGTAGATCTTGACAAACTTGAGGAGCTCATTAAAGAAAAAGGAGCAGACAAAATACCTTATATATCTATTGCCACTTCAGTGAACATGGCGGGCGGACAGCCTATATCCCTAACGAACCTCAAGAAATTGAGGAAGCTGACTGATAAATACGGGATCCCCATTATCCACGACATGACTCGCGTGGCCGAAAATGCTTATTTCATTAAACAGCGTGAGGATGGCTACCAAGATACCCCGATTCGTGACATTGTTAAAGAGATTTGCTCATTAACCGACGGGGCTACCATGAGTGCCAAAAAGGATGCCCTGGTTAATATTGGCGGGTTTCTGGCCCTTAACGACGATGATTTATTCAAAAAAGCCCAAAATATGGTTGTTATCTATGAAGGATTGCATACGTACGGGGGAATGGCCGGCCGTGATATGGAAGCGCTTGCCATTGGGATTTCCGAATCTGTTGATGAAGATCACATCCGGGCACGCGTTGGACAGGTGGAATATCTGGGCGATAAGCTAATTGATTCGGGTATACCGGTTGTTCGCCCGATTGGTGGGCATGGCGTCTTTCTGAATGCCAAGAAATTTTTGCCTCATCTAAACCAGGACCAGTTGCCTGCACAATCACTGGCAGCAGAATTGTACCTGGATTCCGGTGTACGAAGTATGGAACGTGGAGTGGTATCGGCAGGACGTAATCCCAAAACCGGGGAAAATTACTATCCAGCGCTTGAACTCGTACGGCTAACCATCCCCCGCCGCGTATATACGCAGGCTCACATGGATGTTGTCGCCGAATCCGTAGAGGCTGTATATGAAAATCGTGAAAATATCTCGGGGCTGGCTTTTGATTACGAACCCGAATACCTCCGGTTTTTTCAATCCCGGTTTAAAAAAGACGACTAGAACGTCCCGCACGTTAACTCCCTGACTAATAGTGCCCCTCCAAAACAGGACATTCGGGAGGGGCATTAAGATTCCATTCTCCCCACAGTATATTATCGGCCTTATAATCCAGCGCTCTCCTCCTGGCCCCCCGTTAATTCGCTGTGACCTACACCTTTATCCCCATTCCCCATATAAATAATTCTTATGCCTGTCTTTTAAAACCGTTTTACGAGGGGTTTTTTGTAAAAAACTC
>DATFLI010000194.1:0-2154 GCA_035267805.1 Balneolaceae bacterium
CTTTTTGCTCTCTTCATTGATGATGCTGGAACACGTAGGCGAAGAAGCATTGGCCGATCGCATCCGACAAGCAGTCTACTACACCTTGGAAAATAAATCAGTATGCACCTCAGATATTGGAGGTAACGGTTCAACGACCGATTTTACCGCAGCAGTCTGCAAAAATCTGGATTAAGAATTCGGCATTAATTCAGTTGTATAAACTCCACCTTTTTTGTGGATGTGTCCAGCAATGCAATGGTCGCCTCATCGTCAAAACCATGTGCAGTCCCGGGATTTACAGCTAGCGTTTCACCCGTCATTTCTACTTTTTTCTGATGAGTATGCCCCGAAATCACCACATCATAATTTCCACATTGCTCCAGGGCAGCTGTGAGCGGCGCATCAGTCCCGTGATAAAGAGCAATTTTATATCCGTCAATTGTTAATTGTCCAAACGATCCCAACAGTTCAGCACCAATAACTTCACACTTTTTCATTAAGAGAAAATAGTCTCCATCATTATTACCAAAGACACCTTTTAACGGCAATCCTTCAAAAGGCGGAATAGTAAATGGGCTGCAAAAATCTCCGGCATGTAAAACCAAATCAACATCTTTCTCTTTAAAAATTGAAATTGCCTTTTCGATATGAGGAACAGAATCATGGGTATCAGATATAAGGCCAATAAGCATAATAAAATTTCTTTGTATTGATAATTAATTGCATCTACCCACAAATTAATTCGTTTCAATACAAATTAATTTCTAATATATACTTTTGAAAGTTCAAAAAATGGAGACGTTATGACTAAAAAAAATGTAATTTCTGCTTTACTGCTGGGTGTCTTTTTAATTTCAGGACTACAGTTCCCGGCTGTCGCTCAAAATTTTGAAGGCGTTATCTATTACCAGGTTCCGGAAATGGCCAATCAAGGGATGGGCGAAATGCCATATATGATCAAAGGATCGAAGGCACGCATGGAATTCGGGCAGGGAAATCAAAAGAGTGCCATGCTATTCCTGCCAAGTGAATCGAAAATAGTAATGATCATCGAAGCGATGAAAGGTTATATGTCGATGGATTACAATAACGAAATCGATGCTGATGATGCTTCTCAAGACCATACAACCGTCACCAAAACGGGAGAAATGAAAACGATCGCCGGCCGATCCTGTGAAGTTTGGAACATAACTTCGGATAAAGACAATATGGAAGTTTGTATGGCCAAAGGCCTGGGTAACTTTATGATCCCACAAAATCCTATGAGCCGACAAAATACTCCTGCCTGGGCCCAGGAAATTATGGATAGCAAAGCCATGCCACTGGAAGTACTGGAAATTAACGGTGATGGCTCCAAAACCATACAGATGAAAGCCTCCCGGATTGAGGAGAAAACTTTATCGCCGGAATTATTTGAAATTCCCAAAGGGTATAATGATATGTCAGCTATGTTAAAACAGATGCAGAATCAGGGTAACCAGTAAGGTTTTGGGATTTCAAAATAACCGCCAACGGTATAGATCTACATAGCTTGAGATTCATATCAGTTAGGAAAAACAATATGTTACCATCCCGTCGGGCAGCTGAATACACTGTCCGATGAATTAATCGGACGAATACCTTACCATTCATACATAGAGCTAGCGGGAGCAGAGCTCCCTTATAGCTCTATCTAAGTTTATTCAAAGCTGTGAGGGAGTTGTACGCCCGAAAGCCCAGTTCTTTTACAGCAAAATCCTACAAAATTTACTATTCCTCTAAATACACCGGATTAGGTACCTGCAAAGAATCCACCTTTCGGTTAAACTTCGGTACGTCGGTAGTGATCACAGCATCGAATCTTTTTAATAGATTCCCTAGATTTTGATCCAGCATACGGTAGGTACTTTCCATCGCTTCGGTGGGACGTGCATACGAGCCCTCCACTTTAGGTCGCAACGCTCCCAGTTTTGTGTGTAATTTTACGGGATAACGCAATACGTCCTCATTTGTCTCAATATGTTTCTGTATCATATCAGACTCAATCGCATCCAAACTGTCTTTAATCGGTTTCGCTACCGAACGCAGCTCATCCACCTGGGGATAATCTTTTAACTTAGCCAGGTAATCACCGATCTGATCCCGCATCGACTCAATCCGATTTACCGTTTTATTCGTCTTATCCAGATCGTG
>DATFLI010000195.1:0-4217 GCA_035267805.1 Balneolaceae bacterium
ATCCTGTTTAGTCTGCTAAAGACCTTCTACGAGGAAAAAGAAGCCCGACGGTTGGCTTTCCAATGGTTTAGCCGCAACGATCATCATCCTAAAGGCAATTTTGATACACAGTTTGGTCAGGCTACCCCGCATAAAGATCCGGGCGGTAGCTTGGCTCGTCACTACCTACAGGATCTCTACCACCAGGCCAGCCGGACCGGGTGGATTCCAAAGGATTTTCGTAAAGGGACCAATAACAAGAACCGGCCATCTTCCCGTCACATTAAAGAACTGGTCCGGGAGACTGAGGACCAAGAACAATTTGAGACCAGTATTCGCCGAAGTTACGAACGTGAGAAACCCGAAGAAGAAAAATCCTACCTGGATCGGGCCGTTGTCAACTATAAGGGCGGGTTATATTTCCGGCCCTTTATCAAAAAAGAAGATCTAACAGGCGGACCGGAAGCTTACCAAAGCAAATTAACGCCCATTGCCGATTGCGAGGTCCGGGTGAGTGAAGCCATCGAATACTTACAGGAAACCCCAGGCCGGTTGGGTCATGACCTAGAGATCAAATACCGGGTGCAACTCACTAACGCGAAGAAGTCGGTCCCCGCCGAGCTCTCCGCCGATGACCTGCTCAAACCGACCAACTTCTCCCGGCTGCTGATCTCCAAAGGTTTTACCCCGTTTGCCGGGACCAGCCAGCACTTCCAGTTGTTCCTGGATTTTATCATCAAACACCTGCAATACCCAACCATCCGTACCTACCCGTATTGGGGAGAGATCGAACCGGGCGTCTTCTTGTTTGCCAACGGGATCTATGATACCCATACTTCTAAGTTCCATGCCTCGGACTCGCATTACCGAATCCCATATAAGGATGCCTATATTGTCTGCGCCGACGGCAGCGAACAGGTAAGCCCGCCCCACTTTCACCCGGCCGGACCGGACTCCGAGTCTCGTCTGGCCGATCTGTTTACGACCTGGGAGGCCCTAAACGGGATGATCAATGTACGAACTACCGTTTGTTTCGCTATTGCCAGCCTGTTCAGCCGGCAGATCCAGCAGGAATACAATGCATTCCCACTCCTGTTCAATTACGGTCAACAGGGAACCGGGAAGAGTACGAGTATGGATTGGTTCATGGCGTTGTTTGGTTATAAGAATGGCAACCGGCAGTCCATATCCAAGAGCAACACCACCAAATCCGTAATCCGGCGGATGACCCTCCCCCGGTATTTCCCCTTCTTCCTGGATGATTACCGTAATCACGAGACCAATTCAGGCGTACCGGATATCACCTCGCTCATATTAAACTGGTTTCATCATATTGGATCCGGTATGGCCAAGAAAAGCACGGACAACCAAACCCTGGACCAACCGATGAAAGCCAATGTTGTGATGACCGGTAATGACAAGCCTACCGATACGGCTGTACTGGACCGGCTGTTGATCCTGGATTACACCCGGCACCTCTCGCAACAAGAACTGCGTAAGTTGAACCTCATAACCAACCTGGAAGACCATCTTCCCGAATTTATAGCCCTGTTACTGGAACATTACCGGGAAGTAAAAGGAATTTTCTTTGATAAGATCCCGCATTACAAAGATTTATTAGCGGATAATGGCTTTGACGGGCGGACCTGTTTCAAGTGGTCACTCATTTTAGCCGCACATGATACGATCCTATCATTCATCCCTTCCCTACAAGCCTGGGATGACTCGTACATGGAATTTTATCATAAACTGGTAGAGACCATCTCCAAAGAGAAAACCCGGCAGGTTGAGAACACCCCGCTGGTACAATTTTTTGAGGCCGTAAATATCTACGCCCTGGAATCCGAAAAAAGTTTGCCTTTCTCCGAGGACATCAAAGTACTCGATGACCGGCATTTTAAAATCATCCAGGGTGCCCCGATCAAAGATCACAAAGGGAATGTCACCCGGACTATGGATGTACTGGCCCTTCACCTGGGACGGGTATGGGAAGCCCTGAACCGGCATTACAGCCCGGTCACCCGGACCTACAGCAAACAGATGATTCAGTCCCTGATGGAAAACAGTCCGTATTTCGTGGAAAAGAGTCAGCAGGTGGCACTGGACCAAACGAGTAAAGGTAGTGGGAAGGCCAACCTTCGCTGTCATTTCCTGAACCTGGCAAAATTGCAACAGTCCAGGTTGTTGGAGGCCATTACTGGTGATCCCTAAAAATGAAAATACATTTTTTTACTGCTAAGCTGCTATAACTGCTGAAAACCCTTAAAATACGCTCATTTCGCCCATTTTTCCATAGCAGTAGGGCCTTTTCTACTGCTACAGACTGCTATGAACTGCTATGAACTACTAGAAAATACACGGTTTATAGCAGTGTTCAGCAGTCACATAGCAGTAAAATATCAAAATAACCGCTTAAAACAGCTTGAAATCACGGTTATAGCAGCTGTAGCAGTGTAGCAGCAAAATCAGTGAACCTTAAAAAAAATAACACAACCAATACGAAAGGAATACCTTATGAAAACAGATGATAAACATAACATAGACCAGGAACTCCTTAATACAGAGATCCTGACACAAAAAGAAGCCCGTGAGTACATCAAATCACAGCTAAAGATTGGGGATACCTACTATTACCAGTGCGTATTACCCGAGATCCGGCATTATTTCATGCCGATAGGTAAAAACTACCATCGTAAACGTGTAGCAATGCTGCGGATACGAAAAGTTGACTTGGAACGCTATGTGATACGGCATAAACGACAACTATTCCGGTAAGGTTTTAGTACAGGGGGAATTTATATTAAAGTGGTCAAAGTGGATGCAAGGTGCCGTAATTCATAGCAAAGGTTTGTAAATAGCTTCAAATAACTTCATATAGGAATGATTAATGCCAGTAAATTGGAATTAAAACCATATAATTATATAAAATTGCGAATAGGGGTAATAAATTATAACACCTGTTTAACATATTAAGACTGAAGGGGAAAAAAGCTTTTATTACTTTTTTTAAAGTTACGAATTCTTTTTAATTATTACATTTAATAGTAAATAGTTCGCAATTTGCGAACTATTTTGTACATTATATACGTTATCTAAATGAAAGTTCACTTAATCAAAGCGAAAACAGTTAGAAAATTTGCCGAGAAGCACGCGTCTTCATCAAAATCCTTCGAAATTTGGATTGATATGATAAAAAGTGCGGATTGGTCAGTTCCTGAAGATATGAAACGAACCTTTAGAAGTGTTGATTTTCTAGGTAATGGTAGAAATCGTGTTGTTTTCGATATTGGTGGAAATAACTATCGAATCATTTGTAAATACCAATTTAGTAAAACAATGATTCATCTTTTTGTAACCTGGATAGGAACACACGCTGAATATACAAAGATTTGTAACCAGGGTATGCAATATACCATTGAGAAATATTAAACCGGTATAAGTATGAATACATTAAAATACACTGTCATTAAAACAGAAAAACAATACGATGAGTATTGTAATATTCTTGAAGATTTGGTCTTTGGTGAAGAGGAATTAGTATCAGATGACGATAAACAAGATGAAATTGAATTATTGACCTTGCTCATTGAAGATTGGGATGAAAAGCAACGATCTTCCTCAGTAACGGATCCGGTTGAACTTATAAAATCACTTATGAAAGACCATAACCTAAACCAACAGGATCTTTCTGAAATTGCCGGTGTTGGGAAAAGCTATATATCCGAGATACTCAACTATAAAAAAAGAATGTCAAAAAAGGTGATTCGGAATTGGGCTGATTATTTTAAAATTGGACAAGATGCTTTGAATAGGGATTATAAGTTGCGGGCTAATGATTTGAGTCCAACTTTCTAAACATCCAGTTCATGAATAATAACATTTCATAAGCCTCTTCCGGTGAACGCTGATCTTCATCTCCGTGACTAAACATATTACGAATCGCAAACATAGCACCTATTGCTAACTTCTGATATCCATCCTGTTCACTTATATCATTTTCGCTTTCCAGATCATTAATCTTTATCAGTGGGTGATCTTTATTAAATGCCTTACCCATTAATGATGCTCCGAAATCACTTTCTCCAGTTTCTTCCTGAATTTTATGTTCAAATCGTTCACATGATTTCCGGACAGCTTCATTAAAATGTCCATTTTTATATTGATCTAAGGGTTCTGAAGCAATTTCATCAACAAGTGTGGCTATTTCGGAGGTCATTGTGCCACCCATTTCGGAGCAT
>DATFLI010000196.1:0-23948 GCA_035267805.1 Balneolaceae bacterium
AGACGGAACGCCAAAATCGTGTATTCTGTCTCCATTGAGCCTGTGTCTGCTGGAATTCGTCGGCCGTTGCGTAAACAACACCAACGGAATCTCCCTGCAAATTTAACAACGGCTGTGACTTGACGATGTCATTTGGAGGTGTGTTAAAGATACTGAAATTTAGAGGATAGGCCGTCGATAATTTCGCGGAATGAAATATGTTAAACTCACTGCGATCTCCAATAGGTAAGGGATTGCTTTGCTCAATTCTATAGCGCGTATACAAATCGTAATTAACGGTACCCGAACTGTCCTGAATGCTGAAGGGTACATGACATTCCCAAAAGATGACATTGTCATTTTTCTTGACAGAAACTGTGGCATCCTGTGAGCGATCGTGTTGTGGAGTCCTGTTTTCAAGTGCAAAATTATTCCAGATAACAGGTTGTTGCCCTTTATAAAGAGTAGCACTCCAAAACTCTGGAAATTGTGTAAATGCTTTAAATAAATATTTGGAAGATTTTTTTTGGATCAGCGGGGGGCGAAGTGTGGCAGCAAGGTTTTGAGAATGGGCTAATAACTCCTGTTGCCGCGACAGGAAGAAATCAGCAGCCTTTGTGAGGCTGTGTTGCATAACCTGCTCATTATTTACTTTCGACGGTTTTACGCCATAGCGCCATCCTTCGAGGGCAAGCAGTGCCAATAGCAATCCCAACAGGGTCCATCCCAGCAGATAGTGAAGGCGATTGGTTTCCAGGAATTTTTTCATGATCGAGAAATAAGTTCCAATACATGAATATCAACTGAAATTAAGCCTGAATCAAGTTGGGGATATCAGATTTCGGATGATTTTCAAGTATGCCTATGATAGCATCGGCCGCCATCATTCCGATGGCTTCACGAGTTTGATAGCTCGCACTGGCCATGTGGGGCGTCAAAAGACAATGGGGTGCTGTCTGCAGTTTGGGATGAACGTCCGGCTCGTTTTCAAAGACATCAACTCCGGCTCCTCCGATGATGCCATTATGCAGCGCATCGGCAAGGGCAGCTTCGTCCACGACCGGCCCGCGTGCTGTGTTAATCAGAATGGCGTCATCAGGCATGATGGAGAGGATATTTTTGTCAATAAGATGATGGGTTTCATCGGTTAGAGGACAATGAAGGGTGACCACATCTGACTTTTTTGCCAGCTCTTCCAGGGTCGCACAATAAGTTGATTGAATTTGATTTTCTATATCCGCCGCAACCTTGTTTCGGTTGTGGTACAGTATGTTCATCCCGAAGGCATGAGCACGTCGGGCTACAGCCTGCCCAATCCGGCCCATGCCCACAATCCCAAGGGTACTGCCTTGCAATTCCTTGCCGAGAAATCCCAGCGGTTCCCAGTTCTTAAATTTTCCGTCCAGTAAATACTGCTGAGCTTCAACAAAATGCCGGCATACCGAAATCATCAGTCCCATTGTGAATTCTGCACAGGATTCGGTTAATACCCCGGGGGTGTTTGCCACAAAAACGCCATGCTTTTCAGCAGCTTCTAAATCGATATTATTGAACCCCACAGCATGATTGGCAACAATCTGAAGATTTTCACCGGCTGCAATCACCTTTTCGGTAATTGGGTTGGAAAGCATCGGTAAGATGGCATTATATTGCGGGATATCCCGGATAAGTGCCTGTTCCTGATCATAAGTGCCGCGTTCGCCTACGGCAACCCGGTATTGTTGTTTCAGTTTGTCGATAACCGAGGGTATGATCGGTTCTGTGACGAGTACACTCTTAGACATGTTAATAATGATAAGCAGTCTTGTTTATATAAACGCTTGAGTGGGACGAAAGCTCTTTTTTTGTAAGACTATCGTATATAAAAGAGAACGGGGTTAGCACCTGGGCACACAACTCATCGGGATTACGCCAGGCTTTTAAGTTGAGACTTAGAGAATCATCACTGATACGATGAGTTACTTCTTCGAGCTTGGTACACGCATCCGGGAACGTACCGCTGACCAACAAAGCAGGTTTTTGATCTATGGTGATTTGTTTTACCGAATCAACATATACTTTTGATGGGTTGTGCTTGGTACTGCCGGGCTTCTCGACTGTAACAAGATTGGTAAATGAATGCTTTTCGTTGTTACTGTTTGAGGATGAGGCGCAACCTGTCATTATGATAAGTAAAGGAAGAAGTGAATATAGAAATCTCACTGTCTTAATTATTAGTATCTTCGATTTTTTTTAAAGGGGCATCATTCCACATTCGTTCCAGTGCATAATATTCGCGAAGTTCTTTTTTGAAAATATGTACAACGACATTTACATAATCCAAAATAACCCAACGCCGTGTCTCACGGCCTTCTTCTTTCCACGCTTTTTCGTTTAATTTTTCTTTGGTTTCTTTGTTGACATTATCAGCAATCGCCTTGATTTGAACATCGGTGTTCGCATGACAGACAACAAATTTATCTGCTAGGGTGGTTAGTTCATGTACATCCAGCACGGTAATATCTTCAGCCTTTTTGTTTAGCAGGGCATCGGTGATAACATCAAGTAATTTTTCGGAATCGGCCGTTTTTGTTTCGTTAACACTAGTAAATTGCTGATCTGCCTGCGAAGAAGTATTGGTCATATAGTATCAGTTAAGTTTGAGAGATTTATAGTCGGATCCGATGACAACAGTCGCATCCAGGTAAAAGTCGTCAGAAGATTCAACAAAAACATTTTTGGGATTTATTCCGAGAGCTTTCGCAACTCGCGTGGCATTTTCTTTATTGGGAGTACGAGCAATTACAACAGTATTTTGCATATCAAAGTTTTTAAAATTACCCGTTTCCACCACATCAAAGCCATTTTTACGAAGTGCAGTTGTAAAATCATTGGCAAGACCCGGTACCCCGCATCCATTTAAGACTTCCAGCTGAATGACTTTACCAATCAGATTAGGATTTTGTTCAGACCGCTGATTTTGAATTCTTGGATAGATGATTCGAGTGAACAATCCAAATAACAGGAGGACAAGAAGCAGGCTGAGGAAGCCAATTACAGCATTTAAGGCAAAAGAATTATTCTCGCTATTCTTTGAGGTCATTAACTATGAAGCGTCATTCAAAAATTTCGATCTTGAAATGGAGAACCGAAGGGGCCGCGATAATATCCATTGGACCATGGACTCATACCATATCCGTACCCATAGCTGGGGAGTTGTTGAAAGTGAATGCTGATACTGCTCTTATCGCTAATCTGATAGTCCAATTCTGCATTTTGAACCATAAATCGCGCATCCAGCCCATTGCTTTTGCCATTCGATAAAAAACTGTTTCCAAAAGGCGAATGTAACACGGAAAGATCAACCCGGCCGGTTAGCTTGGGAGAAAAGAAAAAGTGCATGGTATTCGTATAGACGTTCAGGTTTTGCAGCTGGCCGCCAAAGCTGGAAAACATCATCGAATAGGATTGGTCCATCGTCATGTTAAAAAGATTGCCCAAGTTAGCCCCCCGGCTCCGGTCAACTTGGTTCGTTTTGGTGACAGGACCCATCAGGTCCGAAGGCTTGCCTTCATTCTTGCGTAACTGCGCAGTTGATACGGAACTTATACCAAGGATTAGCAATAAGCATAAACTTGTGGCCGAAAGAATTGGGACTTTTTTCATAACCAGCACTCAAATTAATTATACTTTCAAGAGCAAATATAACGTTTTATCTACAAACAAAGTATAATAAAGTATAAATCTACAATAAAGATTTTTTATGAAAGGAAGGGCCGGAAGCTATTCATCCGGAGCTCCGCTTAAAACATGGTTCTTAAACTGCTTTATGCGTTAAAGCTGAAAACGTTTATCTTACCGGGTTTCAACGGAGGCAAGAACGAAGAGAATAATATTCACAATACGTCAATCAGTATTTCTGGAGCGGAGGTGGAGGGATTCGAACCCCCGGAACCGAAAACGGTTCAACGGTTTTCGAGACCGCCCCATTCGACCACTCTGGCACACCTCCGTAGTTTAATAATGAAACTTGTCCTGCGGACTAAAATAGAGTATATTTGGAACGCTTTGAATCCAACAAAGATACAGGTTAATTAAATCAAATAAAAGGCTGTTATTCGATAATGAAACTTACCGATTTTAAATTTGAAATTGATGATTTTAATATCCCGGACGAACCTGTAGAGCCGCGAGATGCTGCAAAGTTAATGGTTCTCAATCGAGAGGAAAAATCAATTTCTCATGAAAAATTTTCCGACATCCACAAGTATATGAATGAAGGGGATGTCCTTATTTACAACAATACGAAGGTATTTCCTGCACGCCTAAAAGGCAAGAAAGAAAAAACGGATGCAGATATTGAAGTATTTTTGCTGCGCGAATTGGTTCCCGAAAACATGCTTTGGGATGTACTTGTTGAGCCGGCTCGAAAAATTCGTATCGGCAATAAGTTGTATTTCGGGCCGAATTTGATGGCAGAGGTAATCGATAATACGACCTCACGTGGTCGCACAATTCGTTTCTTGTTTGAGGGTACAAACGAAGAGTTGTACCAGATTTTGGATAATATCGGTGAAATGCCGTTGCCTCCTTATATCGAACGCGATCCACGCGAAAAAGACAAGGAACAGTATCAAAGTATCTTTGCAAAGGAGCGCGGTTCCGTTGCTGCTCCTTTTGCAGCGATGCATTTTACGGATGAGCTGGTTGAGAAGCTAAAAGATAAGGGAGTTGAACTGCTGCCCATTACTATGCATATCGGCTGGGGCACGTTCCGTCCCTGTGAGGTTGAGGATCTTACCAAGCACCGCACAGATTCCGAGAACTATTATATCTCCGAGGAAACTTCGAACAAAATCAACGAAGCCCTGGCCAGCAAGGATAAAAAAGTAATTGCCTGTGGAACCACCTCTGTGCGTACGATCGAAACCAGTATTACCGCAAGCGGTATTTCCAAGCCCGGAACCGGCTGGACGGACAAGTTTATTTTTCCACCTTATGATTTCAAAATTACCGAAGGATTGATTACTAATTTCCATCGCCCGGAATCAACAATGTTGATGTTGGGTGCCGCTTTTGCAGGCTATGATTTTTTGATGGAAGCTTATGAAGAGGCGCAAGAAAATGACTATCGTTTCTT
Source organism: Balneolaceae bacterium (assembly GCA_035267805.1). Taxonomy (GTDB): domain Bacteria; phylum Bacteroidota; class Rhodothermia; order Balneolales; family Balneolaceae; genus Fodinibius. The sequence goes on from DATFLI010000196.1 coordinate 5,099, forward strand.
TGCCTTTGGTGATGCAATACTGATTGTCTGACATTGTGGCTACAAAAGCACTGATTGTTCCGGCAGCGGGTTCAGGGAGTCGCTTAAAAAAGGAGACTCCCAAGCCCTTTTTAGAGCTTTCCGGAACGACGATTCTGGAGCATACTGTTTGTAAATTTCTGCCATTGACCAACCTCAGGCAAATATTGGTAGCTACCTCTGAAGAATTTTTGGATAGAGCACAAGCTATTCTCGATGAGATAACCCCCCCAAATATCTCTGCCATATGTTTGACAGGGGGAAATGAGCGGCAGCATTCTATATATAATGCACTGAAAAAGGTGGGGGATATCGATTTGGTGATGGTTCATGATGCGGTGCGACCGTTTGTTCGACTTGAGCATATCCGAAAATGTTGTAAAATTGCATATGAGGATGGCGGAGCCGTACTCGGTGTTCCGGTTAAAGATACCATCAAGCGTGTTGATGATCGCAAGGTGATTCGGGAAACACCATCCCGAAAATATTTGTGGCAAACACAAACACCGCAAATTTTCCGGAAAGAGCTTTTGGTGAAGGCTTATGAAAAAGCCTTCCGGGAAAAATTCCTGGGGACGGACGATGCCTCCCTCGTTGAGCGACTGGGCGTGAATGTCAGAATGGTGCAAGGGGACCGGTCCAATTTTAAAATTACGTATCCGTTGGATTTAAAACTGGCACAATTGTTAATTGAACAAAAAAACTAGTATGCGCATAGGATATGGCTACGACGTTCATCGATTGGAGGAGGGGCGACCTCTTATCTTGGGGGGCATAAAAATTCCTTCTGAAAGAGGATTGGTTGGTCATTCGGATGCCGATGTGCTACTTCATGCCATCAGCGATGCCTTGCTCGGCGCGTGTGCCCTTGGCGATATCGGACAACACTTTCCCGATACTGATGAGAAGTTCGAAAATATTGATAGCCGGGTATTGTTGCGAAATATTGTCGATTTGATTGCAGAAGAGGGGTACCGCATAGAAAATATTGATGCCACAATTGTTGCAGAAAGGCCAAAGCTGGCTCCTTATATCCCCCGAATGAGAGAATATATAGCCGAAGATCTGAAGGTTGATTCAAAACAGGTTTCGGTTAAGGCCACCACATCAGAAAAGTTAGGCTTTGAGGGCAAAGGTAAAGGAATATCGGCCAGAGCGGTTGCATTGGTTTCAGAGAGGAAATTATGATTGAGCAATTTACCAATGATGTTGTTCAGCTTGTCAATACGCTGCCACCGGCAAGCATTTACCTGGTCTTTTTTTTAATTGCCTATACAGAAAATATTGTGCCGCCTATCCCCGGAGATCTGCTGGTGGCTTTTGGGGGATATTTGGCTGCGGAATCTGTAATCGGTTTTGTGCCGGTGTTACTTTTGACGACGATAGCTTCTGTGATAGGATTTATGAGTATGTATTGGATCGGACATCGCTGGGGGGCGCAAATTGAAGAAAACCCCAAACGATTATGGTTGCTTCGATTTATTCCGCTTAAGTATCTCCATAAAGTTCGTCATTGGATGCAGCGTTGGGGATTGCGGGTGGTGCTGGCTAATCGATTTCTGGCGGGAACACGTTCGGTCATCTCCATAACCGCCGGGCTTGGTCATACGAAGATCAGTTCGACGATAATTTGTTCTTTTATAAGTTCGATTTTGTGGAACACAATTTTGCTTGGTTTTGGCTGGGTAGTGCACGAGAATTGGCGACTGATCGGAAAATATCTTTCGATTTATGGTAAAATAATCTTGGGAGCCCTCGCCTTGGTTATCATCATTAAAGGAGTAACCTATTATTTTAGGAAACGGAGCTCGGTTTGAGGCAATTTTTGGGACATGAAAGAAAAAGTTTTTTAATAAGGTTTCTGTGTTGACAAAGATAAAAAGTGTGCTTAGTTTTCGGGTCTTTCGGCTAGAGGCTGGAATGGTGAAAATTCTCTTGATATGAAACTCAAATAATTACTCCATTTACCAGTCTATTTTTATGGCTGGAGCAGTTGTCTAATAAAACCCGATATCTGTCGGGAGGCCGTTTTAAAGTCGGCACTCAGCTCTGAAGTTTCTGGCTGGATTTTGATGAATTATTGATTTTTTGCCAGCGTAGCTCAGGGGTAGAGCAGCTGTCTTGTAAACAGCCGGTCGTCGGTTCGAATCCGGCCGCTGGCTCAGGCAAAATTATTCCAATACGGAATCTATTTTTGACATATTGATTTTAGCGGGGGATACCAAAGTGGCCAACTGGGGCAGACTGTAAATCTGTTGTCGTGAGACTTCGAAGGTTCGAATCCTTCTCCCCCCACACCAAGCGGGCGTAGCTCAATTGGGAGAGCGTCACCCTTCCAAGGTGAATGTTGCCGGTTCGAGCCCGGTCGCCCGCTCCGTCCCTTTTTGGGAATTTGCACGCAAGCCGTTATAGCTCAGGGGTAGAGCACTTCCATGGTAAGGAAGGGGTCGTCGGTTCAAATCCGACTAACGGCTCATGCAGTGTTAGCATTATTAATTAGTGATGTGATTCTGAACATTTAATTGTAAAACCATTTACTCATGGCAAAAGAGACATATCAGCGAAATAAGCCACATGTAAACATAGGAACGATCGGTCACGTGGATCACGGGAAGACGACCCTGACGGCGGCGATCACGACGGTGATGGCCAAGCACTACGGGGGGGTAGCCAAGAAGTTTGCCGACATCGACAACGCCCCCGAGGAAAAAGAGCGGGGCATCACGATTTCGACGGCCCACGTGGAATACGAAACCGACAAGCGACACTACGCGCACGTGGACTGCCCGGGGCACGCCGACTATGTGAAGAATATGGTAACCGGAGCCGCCCAGATGGACGGGGCGATCCTGGTTGTGGCGGCCACCGACGGCCCGATGCCGCAGACCCGCGAGCACATCCTGCTGGCCCGCCAGGTAGGGGTCCCGCAGATTGTGGTGTTTATGAACAAGACCGACCTGGTCGACGACGAAGAGTTGATTGAGCTGGTCGAGCTGGAAGTCCGCGAGCTGCTGAGCAGCTATGAGTTTGACGGGGACGACATCCCGGTGATCAAAGGGTCGGCCCTGCAGGCCCTCAACGGCGAGCAGGAACACGAGCAGGCGATCCTGGACCTGATGGACGCCGTTGACGAGACGATCCCGACGCCCGAGCGCGACGTGGACAAGCCGTTTTTGATGCCGGTGGAAGATATTTTCTCGATTACCGGCCGCGGCACCGTAGCCACGGGACGTATTGAACGCGGAGTGGTCAAGCTCAACGACGAGATTGAGATCGTGGGTATTATCGAAGAGCCGATGAAGAGTGTGGTGACCGGCATTGAGATGTTCCGGCGGATGCTCGACGAAGGGCAGGCCGGGGACAACGCCGGGATCCTGCTACGCGGGATTGACAAGGAAGAGCTGCAGCGGGGCATGGTGCTGTGTGCACCGGGCTCGATCACCCCGCACAAGAAATTTGCTTGTGAGGTGTATGTGCTGAGCAAGGATGAAGGCGGCCGGCACACCCCGTTTTTCAAGGGGTATCGCCCGCAGTTCTATTTCCGTACGACCGACGTGACGGGGTCCTGCGAGCTGCCCGAAGGAGTGGAAATGGTGATGCCGGGCGACAATGTGACGATGAATGTGTCACTGATACAGCCGGTAGCCATGGAAGAGGGGCTGCGTTTTGCGATTCGTGAAGGCGGCCGCACCGTAGGCGCTGGTGTTGTAACTGAGATTATTGAATAAGAATATTTGCTGATGCCCTCAATTACATGAGGGCATCAGTAGTAAACGAAATAAGTTAACTGTGGCAACACAACAAAAGATTCGCATAAAGCTAAAGTCGTATGATCATAATCTGATTGATAAATCAGCTGAAAAGATCATCCAGACCGTAAAGTCGACAGGGGCTGTGGTATCGGGTCCGATACCGCTCCCGACAAAAAAGAATATTATAACGGTGAACCGTTCTGTTCATGTAAATAAAAAGTCACGTGAGCAGTTTGAATATCGTTCTCACAAGCGTTTGATCGATATTTTGTCAACCGGATCTCAAACCGTTGATGCATTGATGAAGCTGGAGCTACCCTCTGGTGTTGATGTAGAAATTAAAGTGTAACGTCTTAATCACTGAACAATGAATAGTGGTTTAATAGGAAAGAAAATCGGAATGACTAATATATTCGATGATAATGGACGTAACTACGCCGTTACGGTCATCGAAGTGGCTCCGAATGTAATTACGGATATCAAATCAGAAGAAAAGAATGGCTATAAGGCTGTTCAGCTTGCTGCTTTTGATAAGAAAGCGAAAAGTACATCGAAGCCGCTGCTGGGTCATTTTGAAAAAGCCGGTTCCAGTCCAAAACAATACATTCGGGAATTCCGTGATTTTGTACCCGAAAATATGGATCTGGGTGATGAACTTAATATTGAAGATGTATTTAATGTAGGCGATAGTGTTGATGTTGTTGGCGTTACAAAAGGGAAAGGATTTACGGGCGTCATGAAGCGACATAATTTCGGCGGTGTTGGAGAGGCAACACACGGCCAGCACAACCGACAGCGTCATCCTGGTTCTATAGGGCAGGCTTCAGATCCTGCACGGGTTTTCCCGGGCATTAAAATGGCCGGACGAAGTGGGAACGAACGAGCTAAAATCAAGAATCTGACAATTGCGAAAATATTTCCTGAGTCAAACTTGATGATGATTACGGGTTCTATCCCCGGTCCGAATGGCCGATATGTAGAAATTTACAATCGATAGTAAGAAATAATTGCAATGAAGCTTCCGATTTTTACAACTGAAGGAAAGGATAGTGGCGATAAGGCTGAATTAGCCGATTCAATATTTTCGGTAGAGCCTAATGAAACCGCTATTTATGAAGATGTTCGTCGGTATATGGCGAATCAACGGCAGGGTACTGCCAATACAAAAGAACGCGGCCAGGTTCGTGGTGGTGGGCGCAAGGCTTATCGCCAGAAAGGTACCGGTCAGGCTCGGCGTGGAACCATCAGATCCCCATTATTAAAAGGTGGGGGGACCGTTTTTGGACCAAGCCCGCGTGATTATTCTTATAGCATGCCCAAGAAATATCGGCGTTTGGCTCGTAAGTCTGCGTTGACTATTAAGGCTTCTGAAGATGCCATTAAAGTCATCGAAGACATAAGCATTGATGAGCCGAAGACGAAGAAGGTTGTTGCAATATTAGAAGGATTGGAAGTTCAGGATAGCAAAGTACTGATTCTTACAGCTGAGACTGACAAAATATTATACAAGTCAGCAAGAAATATTCCTGGCGTTGAGGTTTTGGAGGCAAATAAACCAACTACGTATCAAGTGTTGAATGCTGATGTCATCCTGATACAAAAAAGCGCTATTGAAAAACTGGAAGGATCTATTGAACCTGTGAAGGAGGTTGTAGCATGAAACAAGTATTAAAGAAACCATTAATTACTGAAAAACTTTCTCGTCTTCAGGAAGAAGGCAAGTATGCTTTTAAAGTCGATAAGTATGCGACTAAATCGGATATCAAAGAGGCAGTGTTGGATCGATATCCCAATGTGAAGATCAAGAAAGTGAACACGATGGTTATGCCTTCAAAACCCAAAGGGCGATTTACCCAGAGCGGTTATGTCGAAGGACGTGAGAAAGTTTGGAAAAAAGCAATTGTAACTCTCAAAGAAGGTGAAATAGACTTCTTTAGTGAAATTTAGAAAGATATAGTTCAATGGCTACAAAGAAATCAAAACCAACGACACCGGGTGCACGACATCGCATTGCGCCTGTGTTTGATGACATTACAGTAAGCAAGCCACAGGTTAAACGGCTGCTTAAGGGTAAAGGTCAATCTGGCGGGCGTAACAAACAGGGCCGAATGACATCGCGCCATCGTGGTGGAGGACATAAACGGCGATATCGTTATATCGACTTTAACCGCGATAAACATGATATCCCTGCAAAGGTTCAGACTATTGAGTATGATCCGAATCGATCTGCACGTATCGCACTGGTAGCTTATGCCGATGGAGAAAAGCGTTATATTGTTGCTCCTGATAAGCTAAGTGTCGGTGATACGATCATCAGCGGACAAAGCGTTGAGCCAAATGTAGGCAATGCAATGCCAATGATAAGCATGCCTCCGGGGACATTTATCCATAATATTGAGATGAACCCCGGGAAGGGAGCCCAGCTTTGTCGCAGCGCTGGAACTGTTGCACAGATGGTTGCAAAAACTGACAAGTATGTGACGGTAAAACTGCCTTCCGGTGAGGTTCGAATGATTCTCGGAAGTTGTTTTGCAACGGTTGGCACGACCAGTAACCCCGATCACTTTAACACCACGATGGGTAAGGCCGGTCGGAATCGCTGGAAAGGCAAGCGTCCGCAAACCCGCGGTGTTGCTATGAACCCGATCGATCACCCAATGGGCGGTGGAGAAGGTAAAGCTTCGGGTGGACATCCACGATCTCCCTGGGGACAGTCTGCCAAGGGATTGAAGACAAGAAAACGTAAAAAACTCTCGAACCGGTATATCGTTCGAAGTAGAAAAAAGTCTAAATAGAGTAAGTTATGCCAAGATCTCTAAGGAAAGGACCTTACGTTTATTACAAGCTGCAGCGTAAGATTGATGCAATGAATGAGAGCGGTAAGAAGAATGTCATCAAAACATGGTCACGTAGCTCTATGGTTACGCCCGATTTTGTTGGACTGACTTTGGCCGTTCACAATGGGAAACAGTTTATCCCAGTTTATGTTACTGAAAATATGGTTGGTCACAAACTAGGTGAGTTTGCACCTACACGTACATTCCGTGGTCATCCTGTGAAATCAAAAGCAACCAGAGAAGCACCGAGAAAACCGTAATAGATTATGGCAGAACAAAATTTTGAAGCACGTGCAATCCAGAAACATCTACGGAAATCTCCACGAAAGGTACGTCTCGTTGTAGATGCTGTACGAGGAGATCGAGTGGATAAAGCTTTGAAGAAGCTTGAGTTTACGCGCAAGGCTTCTGCTTCCGATGTTGCAAAAGTCGTAAAATCGGCAGCAGCCAATATTCGGGACAAGTTTCAGGAAGCCCGGCTTGATAATCAGGATTTATACATCAAAGAAATTTATGTAAATGAAGGTGCGACTCTGAAACGAATTCAGCCGGCCCCTATGGGACGTGCGCACCAGATTCGTAAACGTACGAGCCATATCACAGTAGTGGTGGCTAAGAAAGAAGAAGAATTAGTTAATTAATAAACGATAATACCTTGGGACAAAAATCACATCCAGTAGGTTTAAGACTCGGTATCATTCGCGGTTGGGATTCCAACTGGTATTCCGAAGAGAATGAACCCGAAATCTCATTAGACGATACCAAGTTGCGTGAGTATTTGCATCTTCGTCTTCAAAATGGTGGGTTATCACGAGTCATAATCGAACGTACACCAAAACGTATTCTCCTTACACTCAAAACCAGTCGACCTGGTGTAATTATCGGTAAAGGTGGCGAGCAGATTGAACTTTTGCGTGAAGAGTTAAAGAAAATCACGAGCAAAGAAGTTCAAATAAATGTAAGTGAGATCAAACGACCCGAAACAGATGCCAGTTTGGTTGCGCAGAATATCGCACAGCAGCTTGAAGCTCGTATCTCGTTCCGACGTGCAATGAAAACGGCAATCTCTTCTGCCATGAGGATGGGGGCCGAAGGAATTAAAATTCGTTGTGCGGGTCGATTGGGTGGTGCTGAAATGGCACGAACAGAGCAGTATCGTGAAGGTCGAGTCCCCCTGCATACATTGCGTGCTGACATCGATTATTACAATACTACTGCCAATACAATTTACGGATCTATTGGAGTAACTGTTTGGATCTTTAAAGGTGAAGTTCTCGGTGATATTGAATTGACTCCCGGCGATGCTCATACGCAGCAAAAGGACGACTCACGAGGACGACGCGGAGGAGGCAAACGACGCTCTCGTCGCAATAGAAGAAGAAATCGAAGTAACTAAAGCTAAAGTTAAATCATGCTAGAACCGAAAAGTGTAAAACGCCGACGGCAGCATCGCAGAAGCCTGAAAGGTACGGCTCAGCGAGGTCACACGCTTGCATATGGCGATTTTGGTCTGAAGGCTCTGGAGCCTAAATATATAACGGCCCGGCAAATTGAATCCTGTCGTATTGCAATCGCGCGTCAATTACAGCGTGATGGACAAACCTGGATTCGTATTTTTCCCGATTTGCCTAAAACTGCTCAACCTGCTGAGACCCGGATGGGTAAGGGTAAAGGTGCTGTAGAACAGTATGTAGCAGTTGTAAAACCGGGACGAATACTGTTTGAAGTCGCCGGTGTTCCCGAAGCCCTGGCTCGTGAAGCAATGCGACGGGCTGATTACAAACTTCCAATTAAAACGAAATTCATTGTTCGTCGTGATTACGATGGACCTTGATTTCAAAGGAACTGATAAGCATGAGAGCACACGAACTTAGAGAAAAATCTATTACGGAATTGAAGGCACGGCTTAAGGATGAAAAGAAAGCCTTGCAGGATATGAAGTTCAACCGCGCTATTGCCGGACAACTTGAGAATCCTGCCCGTGTTAAGATGACACGTCGGGAAATTGCCCGGTTACACACGATTATTACTGAAAAAGAACAAGAAGAAAGTGCTGGATAACGAAATGGCACAAACTGAACGAGTACAAAGAAGACAACGTACGGGTCGCGTAGTAAGCAACAGAATGGATAAAACGATTACTGTTGCTGTTGATCGACAAATTAAGCACCCGATTTATGGTAAGTATATAACCAAGACGACCAAGTATTTGGCTCATGACGAAACGAATGAAGCCAATGAAGGGGATGTAGTGCAAATTATGTCTACTCGTCCGCTCTCAAAGCGGAAGTCGTGGCGTCTTGTTGAAATAATTGAACGTGCAAAATAACGGACATACATTTTAGGAATTTGCGATGATACAAGCTCAAACAAAATTAAATGTTGCTGATAATAGCGGAGCACGTCAGCTGCAATGTATTAAAGTTCTAGGTGATTCTAAGCGACGTTATGCCCGCATCGGTGATCTTATATCATGTTCGGTGAAAACTGCTATCCCCGGAGGAAATGTTAAAAAAGGGGAAGTAGTCAAAGCTGTTATCGTGAGAACGAAAAAGGAGATCCGCCGCAGAGATGGCAGTTACATCCGATTTGATGAGAATGCTGCTGTCGTTATTAATAAAGAAAGCGAACCAGTAGGAACACGAATTTTTGGCCCTGTGGCTCGTGAGCTTCGAGAGAAGAATTTTATGCGTATTGTATCACTTGCGCCAGAAGTGCTCTAAAAACTGATATTTATTATGCCACGTACTACGAATAAACAAAAGAAATTACACGTAAAAAAAGGTGATGAAGTACGAGTCATTGCCGGAAATGACAAAGGTCGCGAAGGTCGTGTTTTGGCAGTCTATCCTGCTAAAGACCGTGTGTTAATAGAAGGTATAAACATGCGTGTCCATCACGATCAACCTACTCAGGATAATCCACAGGGAGGACGGATTGAACGTGAACTACCGATACATATTTCTAATGTGATGGTATTGGATCCTTCCTCCGGAGAACCGACTCGAATTGGCCGCAAACGTATCGAAGAAGAAGGCGGTGGACATTGGGTCCGGTACTCAAAGAAAAGTGGCGAGATTATAGATAAATAAGAATATTTTTCAGAATGGCAGAAGCAAGACTTTATACACAATACAAAGATGAAATTATCTCAAATCTCAGAGAACAGTTTGAGTATGATAACGTGATGGCTGTTCCTAAGCTTGAGAAGATTGTTGTTAACAGTGGAGTTGGTGAAGCTGTTGAAAACGAAAAAGTGTTGGATACCGTAAGTAATAATCTTGCGCGTATTACCGGACAGCATCCCATTAAAACAAAAGCACGCAAATCGATTTCTAACTTTAAGGTTCGTGAAGGCGTGCCTATCGGATGCAAAGTAACGCTGCGCAAAAAGAAAATGTATGAGTTTTTGGATCGCTTGATTAATTTGGCACTCCCAAGAACGCGCGATTTTCAGGGGGTTCCCGATAAGAGTTTTGATGGCCGGGGCAATTATACGCTCGGTGTTAAAGAACATACGATCTTCCCTGAAATCAATACCGATGAAGTCGATAAAATTCACGGTTTGGACATCACTTTTGTGACTACGGCCGACACTGACGAAGAGGCATTTGCTCTGTTAAAAGAATTTGGAATGCCGTTTCAGAAACGAAATTAAATCATACAAGCATAATACATTATGGCTAAAAAAGCTTGGATAGCACGTAACGAAAAAAGAAAACGAACGGTAAAGAAATACGCCGAAAAGCGTAAAAAGCTGAAAGAAGAGGGCAAGTGGGTTGAGCTGCAAAAGCTTCCCCGCGATGCTAGTCCTACCCGAGTAAATAACCGGTGTAATTTGACCGGTCGTTGCCGCGGCTACATTCGCAAGTACGGTATCTCGCGTATTAAATTTCGTGAGCTTGCACTTGACGGGAAGATACCTGGCGTTAGAAAAGCAAGTTGGTAATAATTTAATAAAGAACTTCTATGTTTGATCCAATATCAGATTATTTAACAAGAATACGTAACGCTCAGCGGGCTGGGCATCGCCGGGTTGATATTCCTGCATCCAAATTGAAGCGTGCCATGACCAAGATCCTGTTGGATAAAGGATATATAAATAAGTATATCAATATTGACGATGGAAAACAGGGAATGCTTCGCCTGTTTCTGAAGTATGATGCTTACGGTCAACCTGTAATTAAAAAGATGAAACGGAGATCCAAGCCCGGTCTAAGGGAATATTGTGGATCCGATAATATCCCTCGCGCTCTGAATGGTTTGGGGATTGTTATCCTTTCAACTTCGCGTGGGGTTATGACCGACAAAGAAGCCCGCAAGATACAAGTGGGTGGCGAAGTTTTGTGCACTGTTTATTAACCATAAGATTATAGAATTATGTCTCGTATCGGAAATCAACCGATTGAATTAAAAGATGATATTGAATTCAGTATTGATGCTGATAATGTCGTTACTATTAAAGGTAAAAAGGGTAGCGACAGCCTAAAGATTCATCCAGGCATTAGCATTGAGAAGAAAGATGGTGAACTTCTTGTTAATCGAAGCTCGGACCAAAAATTTGATCGTTCCTTGCACGGACTCTACCGTTCATTGATCAGTAATATGGTGGTAGGAGTAACGGAAGGATATAAAAAAGAGCTTGAGATTATTGGAGTAGGTTATCGAGCCTCATTAAGCAATGGAGTTCTCGAATTAAGTCTGGGTTTTTCTCATCCCATCTATTTTGTTGCACCGGATGGGGTTGATATTGAAGTTGACACTAAAACTCGTAAAAACCCAATGGTTGTTGTATCAGGAATTAACAAGGAATTAGTTGGACAGGTTGCCGCCAAGATTCGTTCCCTCCGTCCGCCCGAGCCGTACAAAGGTAAAGGAATACGTTACGTTGATGAGTGGGTTCGTCGCAAGGCCGGTAAATCTGCTGCTAAAGCTTAAGAGGTATTATAAACGATGGATAAGACAGTTAAAAAAACATTACGTCGAAATCGGATACACCGTCGCATTCGTGCCACAATTCGAGGCACAGCGGATCGCCCACGGCTAAGTGTACACAAAAGCAATAAGCATGTTTACGCACAGCTCGTTGATGATTTGCGAGGACAAACACTCGTTGCTGTTTCTACTCAAACCGAAGGAATAGCTGATGAGATTAAAGATAAGACCAAGCAAGATGCTGCAGAAGTAGTTGGGAAAAAGCTGGCGGAACTTGCAGATGACAAAGGAATTAATAAAGCCGTATTTGATCGAAGCGGTTATAAATATCACGGCGTAGTTAAAGCCCTGGCAGAGGGCGCACGCGAAGGTGGATTAGACTTTTAAACTGAATTATTATGCCAAAGATTAGAAGAAGACATAACATAACTCCTACAAATCTAAACCTGGAAGAGAAACTGGTTCATATAAACCGTGTTTCTAAGGTGGTAAAAGGTGGTCGCCGCTTTAGCTTTAATGCTATTGTGGTTGTTGGTAACAAAGACGGTGTCGTGGGACATGGTCTGGGTAAAGCCAATGAAGTTTCCGATGCCATTCAGAAAGGTTTTGATAATGCCAAGAAAAATTTGATTAAGGTACCGATGACAAACACCGGCAGTATCTATCATACTATTGTCGGCAAGGAGGGCGCCGGAGAAGTATTGCTCCGTCCTGCATCTGAAGGTACCGGAGTAATCGCCGGTGGTCCGGTCAAGGCACTGCTCGATATCGCTGGTCTACAAAATATTCTAACAAAATCACTGGGTTCTTCCAATCCCCATAACATGGTTAAGGCTACATACAATGGATTGAAGAATCTTACTGATCCTGTCGAGGTTGCGGAACGACGTGGGGTTTCGTTGAATAAAGTATTCGAAGGTTAATAGATCTCAGGAATTTAACGAAGATAAAAAGATGGATTTAAGTAATTTAAAAGCTCCCAAACCGAACAAGAAAAAGTCCAAGCGTGTAGGCCGGGGACAAGGTTCCGGCTACGGTGGACATACGGTAGGAAAAGGGCACAAAGGCCAGAGATCACGAAGTGGTTATAAAGAAAAATTCTGGTTTGAAGGTGGACAAATGCCCCTTCAGCGAAGAGTTCCCAAATGGGGATTCAAAAATCCGTTTCGAACGGAATATACTCCTGTAAATACCGGTACCATACAGCTTTTTGTTGAAGCAGGTAAATTGGATAAAGAAATTTCATTTTCGGATCTTCAAAATGCCGGACTTGTAGGTAAAGGGGATCTTGTTAAACTGCTTGGTGATGGTGAAATTGAGGCTTCTATTAACATTGAAGTTCATAAAGCCAGTAAATCAGCTCAGGAAAAAGTTGAGAATGCCGGTGGAAGCATTACGTTCATAAAAAATAATTAAATAGAGCCGCCTTTTAATGAGCATCATAGATAACTTTCGCAACATATTTAAGATTGAGGAGCTAAAGAATCGTATCCTCTATGTCATCGGTATTTTGATGGTCTATCGTATCGGGAGTTATGTAACTCTCCCGGGAGTTGACGCATCAAAACTGGTACAGAGTGCAGGTAACGCTTCCAGCTTGCTTGGGCTTTTTGATATGTTTGTCGGTGGCGCCTTCTCAAGAGCGGGTGTCTTTGCACTGGGAATTATGCCTTATATTACGGCTTCGATTATTATCCAGTTGCTGGGAGCTGTTGTTCCGTATTTTCAAAAATTGCAACGTGAAGGTGAAGACGGCCGACGAAAGATTAATCGTCTGACCCGATATGGTACCATTGGAATTACGTTAATTCAGGCTGTAGGATTCTCTATTAACCTGATGGCAACATCACCGAATGCCATTATCGTTAGTAATTATACATTTGTAATTACTTCAATGATTGTTCTAACTGCTGGAACAGCCTTTGTGATGTGGTTGGGTGAGCGAATTACTGATCGAGGAATCGGAAATGGTATTTCCATCATTATTATGATTGGGATTGTAGCCCGATTACCGGCAGCAATCGTTAACGAGATTACTACAAAAAGTAATTTAATTATTGTGATCGTTGAACTTGCTGCCCTGGTGCTTGTAATTGCAGCCGCTGTATTATTGACTCAGGGCGTTCGAAAGATCCCCGTACAATATGCAAAACGCGTGGTTGGGCGTAAGGTTTACGGCGGTACTACCCAGTATTTGCCCTTACGTGTAAATGCGGCCGGTGTGATGCCGATTATTTTTGCACAGTCAATCATGTTTATTCCAAGTACAATCGGGACCTTCTTCCCCGACAATCAAACCGTACAGATGTTGACATCGTGGGCAAGTAATTTTACGGGTGTTACTTATTCTATTGTGTTCGGAATAATCATTGTATTCTTTACATATTTTTATACTGCTATTGCGGTGAACCCGCGTGAAATGGCAGATACTATGAAACGCCAGGGAGGATTTATCCCCGGTGTGCGGCCCGGCAATCAAACAGTCGAGTTTATCGACAATATTTTGACGAAAGTGACTTTGCCGGGATCCATATTTTTGGCAATTATCGCGATACTCCCGGCTATTGCAGCAAGAATGGGAGTGACGACCGGTTTCGCCTTGTTCTATGGAGGTACGAGTTTACTTATTATTGTAGGTGTTGCACTGGATACCCTCCAGCAAATTGAAAGTCACTTGATGATGCGTCATTATGATGGCTTTATGAAGACCGGTAAAATAAGAGGTCGACGCAGAGCATAATGATTTATTTGAAAAGCGAATCTGAAATTGAGAAGATGCGTGAAAGCGCACAGATTGTTTCGCACACACTGGCAGAAGTAGCAAAACATATTGAGCCCGGTGTAACGACAGCGAAACTGGATCAGATTGCTGAAGACTTTATAAAGAAAAATGATGCTCGGCCGGCTTTTAAGGGATATGGTCCCAAGCGTAATCGGTTCCCTGCAACATTGTGTATTTCAATTAATGAAGAAGTAGTTCACGGAATACCAAGTGAAAAACGGAAACTTAAAGAAGGTGACATTGTTTCTGTTGATTGTGGGGTTGAGAAGAATGGTTACTTCGGAGATCATGCCTACACCTTTGCCGTCGGTGAATGTGAGGACGAAAAAATTCGTTTACTTCGTGTAACACTTGAATCGCTCTATAAAGGTATTGAACAAGCGGTGCACGGCAACAGAATTGGAGATATTGCCAATGCCGTACAGACTCATTGTGAGAACGAGGGATTTGGTGTTGTTCGTGATCTCGTTGGACACGGACTTGGAAAATCGCTGCATGAAGATCCTTCAGTGCCGAATTTTGGCAAGAAAGGTCGCGGTGATCGCTTGCGTACAGGTATGACACTGGCTATCGAACCAATGATTACAATGGGTTCCTGGAAAGTGTCCACGATGGATGATGGCTGGACCGTGGTTACCACCGATAAAAAAGTGGCGGCCCATTATGAACATGATGTGGTTGTACGTGAAGGAAAAGCTGAAATTCTAAGTACTTTTGATTATATTAGAGAGATAACGAAAAGTCGAATTAACGCAGAGATTTAAAATGGCTAAAGAAGAGCCAATTAAACAAGACGGCGAAATTATTGAGGCATTACCGAATGCCCAATTTCGTGTTGAGCTTGATAACGGGCACAAAATTTTGGCCCATGTTTCGGGAAAAATGAGAATGTATTATATAAAAATTCTCCCCGGCGATCGTGTCGCTGTGGAGATGTCTCCTTATGATTTGAGTAAGGGACGTATAACGTATCGTTACAAATAAATTCTAATTTAAAAGAGTTTAGTATTATGAAGACGCGATCTTCAGTAAAAAAAAGAAGTTCAGACGATAAAATTGTGCGACGAAACGGTCGTGTATATGTAATTAACAAGAAGAATCCACGCCACAAACAACGGCAAGGATAATTAATTTGTATAGTTTCTATGGCTAGAATTGCTGGAATAGACATACCCAAGGAAAAGCGCGGCGAAATTGGATTAACCTATATCTTTGGTGTCGGTAAATCAACAGCTCAGGAAATTTTGGATGAGTTGGAAATTGATCGTGATATCAAAGTTAAAGATTGGTCGGATGACCAGGTTTCCAAACTTCGTCAAAAGATTGATAATGAGTATAAGGTAGAAGGTAGTTTGCGTAGCGAGATCAACGCAAACATCCGTCGCCTTATAGAGATTGGATCCTATCGGGGCAATCGTCACCGTAAAGGTTTGCCTGTTCGCGGGCAGCGTACCCGAACCAATGCTCGTACCCGTAAGGGTAAACGCCGCACTGTAGCAGGTAAGAAATCAGCTCCTAAAAAATAATTAATAGTATAAATGGCAAAGCAACAACGCAGACCTGCAGCTTCAAAGAAGAAAAGAAGAAAGCAGCTTTCAGATCCCAATGGGATGGCCTTTATAAAGGCAACGTTTAATAACGTAATTGTAACTATTACTGATGCCGATGGGAATGCAATTTCTTGGTCATCAGCCGGTAAAGAAGGTTTCAAGGGATCCAGGAAAAATACTCCCTATGCAGCACAATTAAGTGCGGAAACGGCGGCTACGGCTGCCCATGATATGGGATTACGCCGTGTCGAGGTGTTTGTTAAAGGACCGGGATCCGGACGTGAAGCTGCTGTTCGCGCATTAGCATCAAGCGGACTTGAAGTGACATCTATTAAAGATCGCACCCCGATCCCGCACAACGGTTGCAGACCCCCTAAACGACGAAGAGTATAAAGTAGAAATAGTTGTAATTATGGCAAGATACAGAGGTCCTAAACAAAAGAAAGCAAGACGTTTCCGAGAACCTATCTTCGGTCCCAGTAAAGCACTTGAACGAAAACCCTACGGACCGGGACAACACGGTAGGTCACGGTATTCAAGAAAATCCGAATATGCTATCCAGCTGGAAGAAAAGCAGAAGGCTAAGTATACTTACGGTCTTCTGGAAAAACAGTTTTCTAATCTGTTTGATAAGGCAAATGCTAAGGATGGTGTGACTGGTGAGATTCTTCTGCAATTTTTAGAAAGCAGATTAGATAATACTATTTATCGTCTTGGTTTTGCCAGAACCCGCCGGCAAGCTCGCCAATTGGTTAGCCACAAGCACATTGTCGTAAATGGGGAAGTTGTTAATATTCCCTCATTTCAGGTAAAACCGGGTGATGTTGTGAGCGTGCGACCGAAGTCCAAAAATCTGGAAGTAATTAATGACTCGCTTCAGCACGCACCAACTACCAAGTATAAGTGGATTGAAGTTGATAAAAAGGGAATGAAGGGCAAGTTTTTGAATATGCCCGAAATGGAAGAGATTCCCGAGAACATCAATGTTCAGCTGATCGTCGAACTTTATTCTAAGTAATTAAAAACAAATTTAGCCAACAACGCTTTCATTATGAGCAATTATAGTATTCAAATGCCTGATAGTCTTGAGGTCGAAGAAGCAACAGATACGTTTGGTACGTTTATTCTGCAGCCTTTAGAGCGTGGTTTTGGAGTTACAATTGGTAATTCATTTCGCAGGATTCTTCTGTCATCTCTCCCCGGAATTGCAATCAACGCTGTTAAAATTAATGGTGTTGAGCATGAATATTCTAGCATACAGGGTGTTAAAGAAGACGTCTATGAAATTATTCTCAATCTCAAAGAAGTACGCTTTAAGCAGGTTGAGCAAAGTAGCGGTGTTATTCATATCTCAAAATCCGGGGAAGGTAGCTTGACGGCCAAAGATATTGCCGATGCTACTGCAGATTACGAGGTACTTAATCCTGATTTGCTTGTTGCTACCATGGCCGGAGATGCTGACGTTGAAATGGAATTACGAGTCGGTCGTGGTCGGGGATATGTGCCGGCTGAAGAACAGAGCGTTGATACCGAAGAAGATGTTAATCTTATTCCTATTGACGCTATTTATACACCGATCAAAAAAGTTCAATACAATGTTGAAAATGTCCGTGTTGGACAGCGTACCGATTATGAAAAATTGGTCATGGATATCACCACGGATGGCTCGGTTAATTCCAAGGAAGCATTAACGATTGCCGGTAAAATTCTGAAGGAACATATTGAGAAGTTCATTACTGAAGAAATTGATGAACCTTTTACTCAGGAAGAAGAAGAAGTCGATGCAGAGAAACAACGGATTGCCAATCTGCTTAAGACAAGTATTGAAGATCTGAATCTGAGCGTACGTTCTTATAACTGCTTAAAGTCTGCCAACATCAATACGATTGGAGAATTAGTGGCTCGTGATGAGCAGGACCTCCTGAAGTTCCGTAATTTCGGCAAGAAATCACTCGCTGAACTTGTCGAGGTTATTGAAGATAAAAATCTTCATTTTGGAATGGACATCTCAAAGTATTTGGATAAATCTTAAAGATATTAGAAAGAAATGCGTCATTTAGTTAAAGGAAGAAAACTAGGTAGAACACCTTCACATCGGAAGGCAACATTAGCTGCACTTTCTGTTGCTCTCATTAAAGAGCATAGGATTGTTACTACCGTACCAAAAGCGAAAGAGCTACGTACATTCGTCGAACCCTTGATTACTAAAGCTAAGGAAGATACTACCCATAATAGGCGACAAGTGTTTTCCAAATTGAATGACAAGGAGGCAGTAAAACACCTGTTTGACGAAGTAGCTCCCAAAGCAATGGATCGTCCCGGTGGATATACCCGTGTAATTAAATTGGGATATCGTTCGGGAGATGGCGCCCATACGGCGGTAATAGAGCTTGTAGATTATAATGATATCAAGCCCGAAGATAGCCAGAAGAAGAAACGAACACGCCGTTCAGGCAAATCTAATAAGACTACTTCTTCGACCAAATCATCCGGAGCGCAAAAGAAAGCTAAAGCTAAGGATGCAAAGGACTCTCAGAAGCAAACCAAAGCTAAAGAAGAGTCACCTGCTGAGGATAGCAAGAAAACATCTGAAAGTAGTTCAGAAGAAGAGTAATTTTACATTATTGTAGTTATATAAAGCGTCAATTATAAGATTAAGGTTTATCCATTTTAGAATTATAAACTTTGATTGAAATAACATTTGTTTTATTACAAATAAGTTCTTATCATTGCACCGCTTTGAAACAAAACAACAATGGAGATTTAATTATTTCTCTTGTTGACTTCGATAAGCAAGAAAGCTTATCTTTAAAATCTGCTCAATAAATTAAGAGCAGGAGTTCTTTGACAGATTGGAACATACAGACGATCGCACGTCGAGCCCTTGTCAGGCGGCCCTAAGGGGCGGCCGGATGAGGAGTTAATTTGGACACCGAGCCGGAGACTCAAACAATTTAAGGTGTATATACCATGGAG
>DATFLI010000197.1:0-6425 GCA_035267805.1 Balneolaceae bacterium
CTCCTGTTGGCCTCCCCATATCCACTTGATTTAACAATATTTGATTTTGATACGGCGTCCATAATTTGCGAGGGCGTG
This sequence comes from Balneolaceae bacterium, assembly GCA_035267805.1. Lineage (GTDB taxonomy): Bacteria > Bacteroidota > Rhodothermia > Balneolales > Balneolaceae > Fodinibius. The sequence continues at coordinate 79 of DATFLI010000197.1, forward strand.
ACTCCCAGCCGACTCAGATTCTTCGGCTGCAGTTCCATCCAGTACTCCTTGTCACGCCCGCCCTGGACTTGTACCATGGCCACTCCCGATAGCTGTGAGATATACGGACGTATCGTATGCAGGGCCACCTGTTTGAGATCCAGCAGTGTCTTGTGTTTGCCGGACACGATAAACCCCATAACAGGCAGAATAGAAGGATTCATCCGTTCAATCTTAATCTCCACATTCGACGGAAGCTGGGTGCGAATCTCGTTGATTCGAGACTCGATTAACTGCTGACTCGTATAAATATCGGCACTCCAGTCGAGGTATGCGGAAATCTCGGCACTGCCGCGACTGGTCGTACTGTGTACTTGTTTGAGGTCCGGAATCCGCTTGATCGCCTCTTCGAGCGGACGGGTCACGTTAATCATCATTTTGTGTACCGGCTGCTCCCCGTTGTTGGCAATCACTTTAATTTTGGGAAAGGTAATTTCGGGAAATAACGAACTGTGGATATGCTGGTAAGCCAAATAACCACCCACCAACACCAATATTGTTATGTATGTCAGCGGACTTTTAAACCGGTTGTAAAAATGCTCCATTACTGAATTGTTTAATTACATCTTTTTTACAGTCATTCAACTACAAAATGACCATCTACTGATTTGTCACTTTCACTCTGGCGGTATCGGCAAGACCATAATTACCCTGAACCAAGATCTGGTCGCTATTTTGAAACTCCGGTTTTGGCACCGCCATCCAGTTGCCTGAAGCGATACCCGGTGTCACCTGCACGCGCACGGCTGTAGAGTCATTTGCCATTTTCATTACCCACCACGAACTCATGGATTCATCTGTCAGAACCGCTTTCCGGGGTAGCACCTGCTCATTGACTACTTTATTGACCGGGACCTGTACCGTCAGCCGTTCGCCGGGTAACAGATGGCGCGGAGGCATATCGTTTACCATAAACTTCACCGACTGGCTTGCGCTATCGGCCTGTGCAAGGCGGCTGCCTATTTTAGCCCACCTCTTGCGTCCGTCCGGCCATTGGACAAACGCCGAATCACCGGGCTGCACTTCACGACCCCATTGCGCCGGTACATAGATTTCCATATACAGGTTGCTCCTGGAATTCAGGGTGGCCATCGACGATCCTTCCGCAGTATAAACGCCCTTACCGGTCGAAATAGTGCTAATCTGTCCGTCAACCGGTGCCTTGACTGCAACCGCGGAGTTTTCCGATAGGGATGTTCCGGCAGTAGCTGTATCCTGAGCCAATGCAGTTTGTTCTCGTGTCCGCATAGAAAACATTTGTTGCCCCGCCCGAACCTGCTCACCGGGACGCACATACAAGTGAGTCACATATCCGGCCAAAGGCGCGCGGACTTTAAACTGCTGCCCTTCCAAAACACGTCCGTTGACCGTCAGCGTATCCGCAAGCGTTTTATGTTTAATATGCGTTACCTGAACCTCGGCTACCGTGACAGGTTCTTCAGTATTATTTTTCTGCTTACTGCTGCAACCCAGCATTGTTATTTCTAAAAAAAGTAATTGCAGTATAATACCGTATCGTAATTTCATATTACCAGTTCCAGTAATTAAATTCGTTTTTAAGTTGCCACTGTCGGCCGAGTGTTTGTATGCGCTGCTGCTGAGCATCAGCATAATTGCGAAGCACAGTCAGGTAATCTATCACAGAAAGAACCCCCTGACTCAATTCCTGACGATAGTTGTTCAGAAGATCTTCATATTGCGAAAGCTGTTGCTCAGCCAACTCGAGTTGCTGGTGATTTTGTTTCAGCTGCCGTCGAAGACTTTCCAAATGAATCTGCCTTTTGGTTTTAAATCGCTGTTGATAGGCATCGATGCTATGCTGTTGCAAACTGGTTTGCTGGCGCGTGATGCTCTTTTGATTTCCATCAAAAATGGGTACTGAAACATGCAATCCCACGCTGTACCCAAAATGATTTTGAATGCCGGTAAATTTAATAGCATTCAGTCCGCTGCTGCCATACAGAGAGACATTCGGCTGGTATTTGAGCTCTGAGAGCTGCTGCTGGGTAGCCACTTTCGCACTATCCAGCTGAAACTGTTTCATGAATTTACTTTGATCAACCTGTGAAGAATCCACAACCAGGCTGGGCTCCTGCAACGCTACCGAGGTGGAACTATCTGCAATACCGCATATACTATTCAGTTGGAGCAAATCTTGTTGATAAATATTTTCGGCCTGTTTTTGACTGATACGATTATTCTGCAGCTCGATACCAAGTTGCTTCACATCGGTAATTTTAGCCACGCCCCGTTTTGCCAGCGATTGCAGAACCCCCTTCTGTTTTTGCAACAAATCCTGGATGTTTTGCAAGTAACGCAGGTGCATCACATCCTGATAAGTTGTGATATACTGATCGGTAACCGACTGACGAAGCTCATGTTTTACCTGATCAATTTGATATTCATTTTGCCGGATACTGACGGAAGATTCCTTATTACGGACTTCTCGCTTTCTCGAGGCAAAAACAGGGTAATCGACATTCAACAAAGCGGAATAATGGCCGCCGTCGGTGATGGGCTCGGCATATCCCCAGTGATCAGAAAAAGGATCATATTGATAGTCGCCGGTAGCCGAAACAGAAGGAAGAGCGAAGTTGGCATGAGTAATTTTCTTCTGCAGCCGGGCCGAATCGGCTCGATCACGCTGCGCCGTAATCACCGGACTATTATCGATGGCGTGGGTTAGATAATAATCCAGAGAACGGCTTTGAGCCTGTGCGGTTCCGGCCCAAAGAATCAGGAGAACAAGAATTGTGAGTTTTTTCATATAGGAATCAGATCAAATTTGACTACCCATTGAATGTAATAAACTTAGTCTTCTTCCTCACCAACGCCCTCTTTTTTAACCAATTTGCCATCAGCGGTAAATACAAGTTCATGGGTATTTCGGCCTTCTCCGTATTCCCCTTGTTCATTTTTTTCATTTTCGTTTTCCTCCTCTTCATTTTCTTCATTATTCTCTTCATTCTTGTTTGCTACGGCCACCTCATAAAGGGTCTGATCAGGCTGAGTCACCTTGAACATATGTTTTATTTCGGCCTCCGAATAATCATTTTTGAGCGTTTGCTGTACCGCCATCGGAAGATCATTGTGCGAAATTTCAACTTCAGTTTCTTTCCAGTTTCCCTCCGGATCAAAATTGGCCGACAGATGCGTGCCGCTGATGGTAAATTCCGCTTCGAATTCTGTAGCATTTTCCTTGCCCCATTCTACCTGCTGTGCATTGGGAAACTTCTTTGCGAAAGCTTCCTTTACTTTTGAGGGTACATTCTGAGCCTTGGTAACTGATGCTAAGAAAAATAAAGTAAGTACCAGTGATGCCGCGTTTCTTAATAGCTTCTTCATAAGTTTCATCTTTTTACATTGGTTAGTTCTGCGTTGCGGCCAATGTAAGAAGAGAATCTTAAGGAAATCTTAAGAAGGTCAGGACGAACAAGTAACCCACAGACCGATGAACGAAATACTAAGAAGTCTCCCAAAAATGGTCGGACTTCCAATTCGTTCATCACGATTCGGTCTATCGGAAATTGCACCTGCTACACAGTTTTTTTCGCATAAGCAATGAGACACTCCCTCTTGCTTTTAAAGGGTACAGCTTAAGCCTCTTCACCGCCATTAATCATATCCGAAACAATACCTTGGTCCTTATGGAGCTCCGCCCAGACAACACCTATGATATGCAAGACTACATATGCCAGGATGATATATAAATCTGTCTCATGAATTTCGTGCATAACTCCACCTACGCTTCTTGGCAAATTTAGGCTTCGACCGAAAGCCATCCCAAAACCTGTTATGACCTGAACTGAGATGACAATATAAAAGAAGACATAGCTAAGTTTCGAATAGAGATAATGAAGAGCATGCCCCCTATTCCTCTCGGCCGCTTTATATAATCCGAATGCCTTCTTAACGATGTTAAATATTTTTTGGTCGGAGTCCTGAAAAAATTCAATAATAATTCGGAACAAAAGAAGCGCACCGATAGCATATCCTATGTATTTATGCCACTGCCATATCTGATCGGTTACGGAATGGGCCATAAATTGGGTCTGCTTGTCCGTAAGGGAGCCATGCGTAAAATCCAACACTCTCTGCAACGAACTAACAGTGTTATGGGTACTAAAAACAACAAGCGCAAAGAATACCGTAATCAATTGCAGTATTACCAAAGTAAAATTGCTCCAGTGCCAAAACCGTTTTGAAGCGGCATGATTTGTTTTAAAAGTGATTTGTTGCTCTTTTTCATCCTGTGTAGCCATTAGATATGGGATTAATGTTAGAAGTTATAGTTGAGGAAATATCACCAAGAAACATAAATTGCTAACAATAATTAAATTTTAGCTTATTTACATGCTCAAGGTTTTCATATTTCGATATGAGTTATAGCTTTAGTCACTGCTTATTACGGAAATTGAAATATTGAAGCTACCGGCTTGATTGGAAATGCGTTATCTATTGGGATTTACATAGTATAGAGACTATTGTTACCGTTATCTACTCCTTCACTTTAAAATCAGCATTGTGATATCTAGGATTAATCGATTGTAACAATAAAAAATCTATTCAAATTCAAAAGTAGAGCAGAAACCAAACATATATAGACGCAGAAGGGTAACTACGTCGATGAATGACTTTAATTATGGAAGAGGAGCTTATTTACAGAGATGAATGATTCTTTCCAAATCTTTTCGATGACCGGAATATCTGCCAATTGGACATACCACGGAACCCCGGAGCTTATAGGCCTCTGATAGATAACTCAACTATATAAAGCACAGATCGCTTAATAACCTAAAAAAACCCTTTTATCATCCCGAATGCATGTGAGGGATCTCAAATCCAATAAGGATAATTAGCGTGAGTTCGATAAAAGGTTAGAAGACCAATCTATTCCTCTGTCATCTCGAATTCAGGTTCAGCATGACATGTAGGGATCTTGCGAAGTCTCTGATGATACTTTTTAAAAGCTTCTTTCGGGCAAAACCCCAGATGGGAACCCGAGCTTAATCAGATAAAATTACACATCAGCAACTACTTTTTAAGCAGACGGGACGAATTCACCATGATCCCGACATCGGGGACCGATTGTGCGGCCGCCGCAAGTATCGGGGGCAGGATCCCGAAAGCGGCCAGCGAAAGACCTACAATATTGTACACGGTGGTAAAGGCAAAATTCCCTTTAATCGTACGCATGGTTTTCTGGGATTTTCGGAATAATTCGGGTACCAGGCTCCAATCCTCTCTTAAGAGGGTGATGTGGGATGTCTCCTTAGCCACATCCGTACCGCGCACTCCCATGGCGATGGAAATGTCCGCCTGTGCCATAGCCGGAGCATCGTTTATCCCGTCTCCAACCATCATGACGGTTTTGCCTTGCTGCTGGAAATGTCTGACCCGCTCAATTTTATCTTCCGGCAGCAGGTCGGCCTGCCAGGCTATACCCAGCTTCTCAGCCAACGTTTTGGCCGTTGCGGGATGGTCTCCGGTAAGCAATTCTATCTGGCTGATTCCCAGTTGTTTCAACGCATCAATAGCATCCTTGGCTTCGGTACGTTCCACATCTTTGGCTGCTAGTACTCCGATAGGTTCTCCATCTTTGCGAACAAGCATCAGGCTCTTCCCTTCTTTCCGGAGAGGCTCAAATTCGTTGTAATAATGCTTCATGGTCTCATCTTCCGGTTTACCTACGGTAATCGTAGCACCTTCGACCGTTGCCCTTACCCCGCTGCCGGTTTCGGATGAAAAATCGCTGGCTTCAGGTAATGCAATGTCTTTCTGTCGGACCGACTCAATGACCGCTTTTGCAAGTGGGTGTTCCGAATAACGCTCTGCTCCCGCCGCCTGTCGCAAAATGGAATCGGGTTCATACCCATTTAGAGAAATAACATCTGAAATCTCCGGCTTGCCAAAGGTCAGTGTACCGGTTTTATCAATCAAAAGTACATCGGCTCTTGCCAGCATCTCAATGTATTTTCCGCCTTTTACCAGCACCCCATTCTTTGCCGATGATCCGATAGCGGACAAAAGGGCTACCGGCGTGGCCAGGGCAAAAGCGCAGGGACAAGCAACAACCATAACAGCGACGGTAGCCATCAAATTGCCGCTGAAAATATAGGTCAGAACTGCGATCGTTACCATCACAGGGAGATAATAGGTTGAAAATCGATCGGCGAATTGTTGGATACGGCCTTTCCGGCTTTCGGCTTGCTCTACCATCTTAATAATGTGGCCGAAGGTTGTATCAGATCCGATGGCGGTCGCTTCCAGCGTGATGCGTCCACCATCAACAAAGGTGGCAGCAAACA
>DATFLI010000198.1:0-12257 GCA_035267805.1 Balneolaceae bacterium
GATTGGAGCCATTAATAAAGGCGGCAAGTAAAATGCACGAACGTCGCAATATTAACGAAGAGATATTGCAATCTATAATCCATCCGCAAAAAATATTCGAGCATTTGGCGGAAGAGCAACAATCGGTTGAACCGATTGAGCTTGTTGTAATAGGTGGATGTACCGGAGGTACCAAAAGTTTATTCGCATTATTGGCGAAACTGCCAGAAGATCTCAACATTCCGGTGGTAATTGTACAACATTTGCCGAGGACCTATACTAAAATTTTGGCTGAAAAACTGAATACCGTATCGCATCTGATGATTCGTGAGGCAACAAATGGAGTGGTTTTGCAGGATGGTGATGTATGGATTGCACCGGGAGGATATCATTGCGAAATCGGGCAGAACGGCTATCAGCAGGTGATTAATGTGCATAGAGGCGTTCGTGAAAATGATATGCGTCCCTCCATTGACATCCTGTTTCGGTCAGCTGCAAAGATTTATGGTGAGAAGACGTTGGGAATCATACTCAGCGGATGTGGTTGTGATGGAATAGCGGGTTCAGAAGAGATTAAGCTTGCAGGCGGACAAATAATTGTGCAGGACCCGCAGACTTCGATTGCACCTGAATTGCCGCTTTCCATCATCCGTAATGGATTTACAAGAGAATATTATTCCCCGGAAGAACTGGCAAATCAGATAGTGCAGCGTGCATCAAAAATCAACGTGGACAGTGAAATTACCGAACAGGAGACAAGTATTGGGGATTCTCTAATTTTTTAAATAAGACGGATATTCTACAGACTTAAATAGAACAGCTACCTTATATTCATAAAGAGGAGATGAGTAGTAACACGGCGTTGGAGTCGAAAGAACAGGTTTATAACCCATGGGCTCTTACCCCAAAAGAGGTGATTGACTCATTGCACACCGATATTGACTATGGGTTGACAGAAGAAGAAGTTCGAGAGAAAATTGCCATATACGGCCCAAATCAACTCAAACGTCACAAGAAAAAGAACATTCTGACTATTTTTTTAGATCAGTTTAAGAGCATTATCATTTTTCTTTTGGTGATAGCTGCTGCTTTTGCATTTTGGCTGGGAGAGATTATAGACGGTTGGGCGATCATAGTTGTCATTTTACTAAATACTTTTATCGGTTTCTTTACCGAATTGCGTGCCGTTCGATCGATGGAAGCCTTATTCAGGCTTGGGAAAGTGAAGACCAGAGTACTCAGAGACGGATCTGTTATTGAAATAGATGCCGAAGGACTGGTTCCCGGGGACATCGTGATTATTGAAAGCGGTGATGTTATAACGGCTGATATAAGGGTTGTTGAAAGCTCGAAACTACAGGCAGATGAATCACCGTTGACGGGTGAAAGTTTACCCGTTAAAAAAAATGTGCAAGCCATCAATGAAGAGGCCATACTTGCAGAACGTTCCAATATACTTTACAAAGGAACAACTGTTACCCGCGGCTCCGGTAAAGGAGTCATTATAACTACGGGATTAGAGACGGAACTTGGACAGATATCATCGCTGGTAGAGGAAGCAAAAGAAGAACAAACGCCCCTCGAAGTAAGATTAAATAAACTTGGTTACCGGCTGATAGTCATCACATTAGTTATTGCTTTATTTGTTGCGATATCCGGTATTTTTGCTGGAAAAGAAATTTATCTGATGATTGAAACCGGCATTGCATTAGCCGTAGCGGCAATTCCGGAGGGGCTGCCCATTGTAGCAACCATTGCCCTCGCAAAGGGGTTGCGAATCATGGCAGAAAAGAATGCACTGATCAATCGATTATCCTCAGTCGAGACACTAGGTGCAACCGGTATTATTTGTACAGATAAAACAGGTACACTTACCGAGAATAAGATGACAGTTACTCATCTTTATTTGTCCCAAAAACAAATTATGGTTTCGGGATCAGACAAGTCTCCATTCTCCGCCAATGGCCAGCAACAAAATTCTGCATCTGATAGTGATCTCCGTCTGGCATTGGAAGTAGGTACATTATGTAATAATGCTTCACTTTTTGAGGATAGGGAGGGAGGCACCGGAGACCCATTGGAAATAGCATTATTAGAGGCTGCCCGTAATGCAGGAATCAACGTTAAGGAGTTGAATGAGCAGTTTCCAGAGGTCCGCGAAGAAGCTTTTGATGCGGATGTTAAAATGATGGCTACCTGGAATCGAATGGATCAAGATAGATTCAGGGTGAATGTAAAAGGGGCACCGGGCACGGTATTGGAAGCCTGTAACTCTATAATTGTAAACGGTGAACAACAGCCGTTTGACGATCGGCACCGCAAGAAATGGGAAGGGATTAATGAAAAATTGGCATCGCAGGGACTACGGATGATCGCTGTCGCCGTAAAAACAGCGAATGACAGCAAGGGTGATCCCTATCATAATCTGTCCTTTGTCGGGTTGGTTGCCCTGTCTGATCCCCCAAGAGCAGATGTAAAGCCCGCCATAGAAAGGTGCAGGGAGGCCGGGATCCGCGTAATAATGATTACCGGCGACCAGGTAGCCACGGCCCGTTATATTGCAGAATCGCTGGGCATCAAGGATGATCACGAAACCTCTGTTATTCATGGCGCGGACTTGCCTTCCAATGAAGTGTTGGAAACTTCATCGAAGGATACGCAACGCATTCTGAAAGCATCTATCTTCGCTCGCATTAATCCGCGGCAAAAACTTGATCTTATTGAATTATATCAGAAGCATGGTCATATCGTGGCTATGACAGGAGACGGCGTAAATGATGCGCCGGCCCTTAAAAAGGCTGATATTGGCATTGCCATGGGGCAACGGGGTACCCAGGTGGCACGCGAAGCCGCCGATATGGTGCTCACCGATGATGCTTTTTCAACGATAGTGAAAGCTATTGAGCAGGGACGTGTTATATTTGGCAATATCCGGCGATTTATTTATTACCTGATGTCTTGTAACCTTAGCGAGGTTATGGTGGTTGGCCTGGCCTCGATGTTGGGTACTCCATTGCCGATATTACCGCTTCAGATCCTGTTTTTGAATTTAGTGACGGATGTCTTTCCCGCGCTGGCTCTTGGCGTGGGAGAAGGAGAAGAGGGCGTCATGCATCGACTGCCGCGCGAGCCTAATCATCCTATTTTGGATCGGAGGCAATGGCTGGGCATCACTTTATACGGTTTTATAATTACGCTCTCGGTACTGGGTTCACTTTTTATTGCATTGGAATACTTGCAATACCCGCCACATGCTGCAATAACCGTTTCATTTTTGACCCTTGCGATGGCACAGCTTTGGCATGTATTCAATATGCGCAGCGACGATTCACATTTTATCAACAATACGATAAATCGCAATCCGTATATTTGGATAGCGTTGGTACTGTGCGTAGGATTGTTGTTGATGGCGGTCTATATCCCGGAAATGGCGAGAGTGCTACAGATTGTGCCTCCCGATTTTTACGGATGGGTGACGGTGCTTGTTATGAGCTTGTTGCCTTTTGGATTGGGACAAATGCGAAAGATATTGGTTCACAGAGCATAATTATTCAACATGACGAGAGTGAGAGTGCCGATAGTTGGAATCACCAAGCAACAATACTGAGGGGAAAATTCCATCCTGGAGCGTGCCTCTAGAACAGCTTTACCGGCTTTATGGATCGAGTGAAGAGGGGTTGAGCAGCAGGGAAGCGTTGCAGCGATTGCAGCAGTATGGCAAAAATGAGCTCATACAAAAATCTCACATTTCAGCTGTGAGGCTTTTTTTAAAACAGTTCAAGAGTCCGCTGCTTGTAGTGTTAATCATAGCCGCACTTATCTCTGCACTATTGTATGACTGGATGGATGCTATGATCATTCTATTCATTGTATTTACCAGTACTTTTATCAGTTTTCGGCAGGAGCATAACGCCAAGGAGGCCGTTGAGGAATTAAAAGCCATGATATCAATACGCTCGACGGTATTACGGGATGGAGATGAAACAGAGGTACCTGCAGCAGAGCTGGTGCCCGGTGATGTAGTGTTGTTATCAGCCGGCAGTTTAGTTCCGGCCGATGCGCGTATCCTTGAAGCCACCGATCTTTTTGTAAGTGAAGCGGCCCTGACTGGCGAATCTTTTCCCGCTGAGAAGAATGTGCGTATGGCACAGCCGGACGTCCCCATACAAAAGGTGAGCAACAGCGTATTTATGGGGACCTCGGTTCGAAGTGGTACGGCAAAGGTCATGCTAACCGAGACGGGCGTAAAGTCGCGAGTGGGGCAGATTGCCAGGAAACTGGAAGCTGATATGCCTGAAAATGACTTTGAAATCGGTGTTCGTCGCTTCTCGTACCTGCTCACTCGAATTATACTGGTGCTGGTTGTGCTGGTGTTTGCTATCAACATCATCGATGAGAAATCTACATTCGAATCCCTGTTATTTGCCATTGCCCTTGCCGTGGGTATGACGCCCGAACTATTGCCTGCCATCATCACGATTACGTTATCATATGGGGCGCGTCGGATGGCCAAAAAAGGAATTATCGTTAAAAAGTTGAATGCCATAGAGACCTTTGGCAGCATGGATGTATTTTGTACAGATAAGACCGGGACACTTACCGAGGGCGTTATACGGTTGGATCGGGCTGTTGACAGCAAAGGAAATAACGCCGATGATGTCGAAAAGCTGGCATGCATCAATGCCAAATTCCAGCAAGGACTCAAAAATCCGCTGGATGAAGCGCTTGCCAAACGGGGCGATGATTTAGAATACGATTTCAACGCTTTTCAAAAAGTCGGTGAGATTCCCTATGATTTTATCCGAAAGCGACTGACAATAGCGGTAAAGGAGCCCAAAATCCCTCAAAAAATACAGCTGATAACAAAAGGAGCGTTTAAGCAGATTCTTGGAATTTGCACTTCTGTTGATGAGAATGGAGTTACAGGGCCATTGACATCCGAAAAAAGACATGCATTAACCAACTTATACAAAAATTGGAGTGACGAAGGATTTCGTGTGCTGGGTATCGCTCGGAAAGAGTGGGAATCAGTACAGAAAATTTTATCAAAAGAAGAGGAGCATGATTTTATCCTGTCAGGATTTTTGTTGTTCTATGATGCTCCCAAAGAGCAGATTGAAAGTGTGTTGATGGATCTTGGTAAGTTAGGAGTAAAGCTCAAGATATTGACCGGTGACAACCGTTATGTGACCCGCCATATCGCCAAACAGGTGGGATTAAACCCCGGCAAGGTAATTACCGGGGAAGCGCTTGAGCGAATGCGGGAGGACGCTCTTATCCGGCAAGTAAGGTGTACCGATCTTTTTGTGGAATTGGATCCCCAGCAAAAAGATCGCATCATCCGAGCACTTAAAAAGGCAGGATATGTAGTGGGGTATCTGGGAGACGGTATCAACGATGCTACGGCGCTTTACGAATCTGATGTTGGAATTTCGGTGGATTCGGCAGTGGATGTGGCCAAGGATTCGGCCGATCTGGTATTGATGGAACATGATCTGGGAGTCCTGCACGATACGATACGCGAGGGGCGAATAACCTTTGCGAATACACTCAAATATATTCTGACAACATCCAGTGCCAATTTTGGAAATATGATAAGCATGGCGGCCGCCTCAGCATTTCTACCATTTTTGCCACTCCTTGCCAAACAGATACTGCTTAATAATCTACTCTCGGATATTCCCGGGATGTCATTGGCCAACGATTCGGTGGATGAAGAAACTATTCAATTACCACAGCAATGGAGGATTACGTTTATCCGAAATTTTATGATCGTATTTGGATTGGTAAGTACGGCTTTCGACTTTTTAACTTTTGGTGTCCTATTGCTAATTCTGCACGCCTCTGTTGAGGAATTTCGTACGGCGTGGTTTTTGGAATCGTTGCTTACCGAAGTGCTAATTATCTTTGTAATCCGTACCCGGAAATGGTTTTATCAATCACGACCGTCACCTATTTTAATTGCAAATGCAGTAATTGTGACACTGCTTTCATTTAGCTTGGCTTATTTCCCCATACAACCGGTAACAGGATTTATTTCATTATCCGTAAGTTTATTAGGGACTATTGTAGGCATAAGCATTCTCTATGTACTAGCCACCGAGGGCATAAAGAGTTGGTTCTATCGGCAGATTGCTTGATAACTTTGCTATAAAGAGAAGAGTAGCACCAATAATGCTGGCGTTCCGAGCCAAATCATGATCCAAAAGGTGGCTGAATTTCCAGTGTTGGTTGGATTTCTTGATAATCAACTGGTAGTTGTAGCATGTACTGTCAGTCTGATCGTCAAATTGAAGGCTTAAAATGAGCTCTTCATCTTTTCTTTCTTTTACAAAGCCCATTTTGTTATCCCAGCTGTCAAGAAAGATAAATCCGTTATCTTCGACTTTCGATTGGCAAGCTTCCCTTGATTTATTAATGAGACATTCAAGTAAATTATTAACTATTTCCTTGTCTCGATCACTTATATTTCTGTCTTTTGTGAAAATCATAATCCCTCCGACTCTCTAACCGGTTTGGAGTTTAGTAGTTTTAAATCATACTAAAAATTTTAATTAAAATCCTAATTTTGGTGATAAGTTTTATTAAAACTTGGGATAAGGGGGCGGATTACATAAAAATCATAAGCTTTACTACATAAAACCTGGCATTGTTCATACCTGTCCAAAGCAAATAAGCACTTATCATTCAGCAAACTGTTAAACGATAAGTGTAGCTATGAGAGGTTCATTAATCATTGGAAAAGTGGCAGGGATCAGGGTACAGGTTCACTGGTCATTTTTATTGCTAATCGGCTGGATTATATTTGTCGGGCTTATTGCCGGGACCAGCACGGCCGGCACGATATGGAATATCATTTTCGTGCTGGTACTTTTCGTGTGTGTGGTTCTTCACGAGCTTGGACATGCGCTTACCGCCAAGCGCTTTAACGTACAGACCCAGAAAATCACGCTGCTGCCAATCGGCGGGGTCGCCAGTTTGGAGGATATGCCAGAAGACCCCAAACAGGAGTTGCTGATAACTCTGGCCGGCCCGGCAGTAAACCTTTTGATTGCATTGCTGCTTTATATTGTAATCCCCTTTGACTTCTTCCGGGGATTGGACCAGCAGCAAATCCAGGAGTTTTTTAGCGAAATATCGTCTCGCAACTTTCTTTTTCTCCTTTTCTATGCCAACCTGATACTGGCTGCTTTTAACTTTATACCTGCTTTTCCGATGGATGGCGGGCGTATCCTGCGTGCACTTCTGGCCATGCGGATGGGCAGAGTACAGGCGACCCAGATAGCGGCACGTATGGGACAATTCGTAGCCTTGCTGTTTTTCTTTTTTGGACTCTTTTATAATCCATTCTTAGCGTTGATCGGCGTTTTTGTATTCTTTGGCGCCCAGGGAGAAAATATCCTCATTCAACAGCTTAGCATTTTGAGAGGACACCGGGTCAGGGATGCCATGATGACCAATATTACCATTTTAGATCCCGAGGATTCGCTCGAGAATGTTGTAGATGCCATCCTTGCAGGTACCGAGCGTGATTTCATTGTTTCCGATGGGCATAGCGCCGTAGGCATCGTGTACAATTCTGATTTGATGAAATCACTTCGTCATAGATCTAACGGTTTGCAGGTAAAAGATATCATGGACAAAGATTTTGACAGTGTTAGGTCATCCGATGATTTGGCCGAGATTTATCGCAAGGTTCATACCGGGAAGAAGTCGTTTTTTCCCGTCATCGAAAACGGTCGATTGCTTGGGGCCATTGACCTGACGAACATCAATGAGTTTATGGTATTTAAATCGCCTATTAGTTACTGATTAAGCTTGAGTTCTCATGTATAAAACAAATAAAGAGCTGGCCAAAATATTTAATGATATGGCGGCAATCTACCGGTTCCACGGTTCTGCTGATCGCTTTCGAGTAATTGCCTATCAAAATGCAGCCCGGGTAATCGATCATCTGACAGAAGATATTCAGGATTTCATGAAAGATGACGAGTTGGAGGAGATTAAAGGCATAGGAGAAGGGATTGCGGCCAAGATTAGAGAATATGTTAAAACCGGAAAGATCAAAAAATATGAAGAGCTCAAAAAAGAGGTTCCTCACGATTTGGTGGAACTGCTGAAAATACCGGGGATGGGACCTGAAACGTTAAAAAGGTTCCATCAGGAATTGGGGGTAAATACACGGGAGGATCTGCTGGAGGCGCTCGATAGCAAAAAAATTCAGGAACTTAAGGGTTTTGGGGAAAAGACCGTCGAAAATTTGCGGCAGGGTTTGAAACAGGCTTCTAAGTCATCCCAAAGAATGTTATTGGCAGAAGCCTTGGAGATTGTTGAAGAACTGGGAGAGAAGTTGTCCGGATGCAAGGAGATACAGAAATTGGAATTTGCAGGAAGCGTACGGCGCATGAAAGAAACCATAGGCGACGTGGACATCCTGGCAACGGCTAAAAAAGCAGATGGGGAGAAGGTGCTCGATTATTTTACTTCAATGCCGGGTATCAAAAAAGTGCTGGCCCGGGGCGGCACCAAGGCGAGCGTGGTAATCGAGCAAAAGAATCGTCAGGTAGATATGCGGTTGGTCAACGACAGTCAATGGGGGGCCGCGTTGCTTTATTTTACCGGATCAAAGGATCATAACATACACTTGCGGACAATAGCCAAGGACCGGGGATACAAGATTAACGAATATGGTCTGTATGATAACAAATCCAACAAAAAGGTTACCGGTGGAACCGAAGAGGGCATGTACAAGCAGCTTGGATTGCAATGGATTCCCCCGGAGATGCGCGAAAACGAAGGTGAAATTGAATTGGCGGCCCGTGGTAATATACCTAAGCTAATTGAGGGTAAAGATATCAAGGGCGATTTTCACCTGCATTCCGATTGGTCGGATGGCTTAAACGCTATCGAAGAACTGGCCTCCCATGTAAAAGAACATTATCCCTATGAATATTTAGTGCTCACGGATCACTCGAAAACTTCTGTGATAGCCGGCGGACTTACCGAAGATGAAGTGCTTAAGCAGCTTAAAGAGATTGAAAGGGTAAACGATCAGCTTGGTTCCAAATTTTTAAAAGCCGGGATAGAACTCGATATCCTTCCGGATGGCAGCCTCGATTTTGAAGATGAACTGTTGGCACGACTCGACTGGGTGACTGCCTCTATTCACAGTCGATTCAATGTTGATAACACGGATCGAATTCTTAAGGCGTGCGAAAATCCGTATGTAAATGCTATCAGTCACCCGACGGGTCGGTTGATTGGCAAGCGAAAAGAATACCCGGTAGATTTGAAACGGGTGATACAGAAAGCGATTAAAACAGGTACGGCACTGGAGATTAATGCCCAGCCACAGCGGATGGACTTGAATGATAACTGGGCACGAATGGCCCGGCAGGAGGGGGCGATGCTTTTGATCGGCACCGACAGCCATGATCTCATGAGCTTTGAATATATGAAATTAGGTGTTTCTGTTGCTCGCCGCGCATGGTGCACTTCTAAGAATATATTGAACACGCGAAACTGGAAAGAAGTACTGGAGTTCAGGGATCGGAAGCGAAAAGCTAAGAAGCTGGTTGGAATCAGATAAGCTGTTAATCCAAGTTTTTGCAGGGCCGGGCAGGGTTAATGAACAGCTCCGCATTGTGACGGGGGTATTTACAATTTCAGGCATAGAAACGGAACCCAAACTCCGGTATTAATATCACATTAAGAGACTTTTTTCTTTGTTACTTTTACATCATTTCGATGTCTGAAAGAGATGATGGCCATAAAAAGGGACCACACTGAAACGATCAGGAGTCCGCCCATTTCCCGACCTTCTTCAATGACGATATTTTTCATCTCCCACGCACTGAAAAGATCCGGAACGGTAATACGTCCCCAAACTTCAGGCTCGATAGTACTGGCCCAAATCAGGGTAAATACAAATAACATTGTGGGAAACGCCCAGTGCAATCGATCAGAGATAAAGGCAATGGTAAGGATAGCCGCCGCCCCGTAAACGCCCATCCATGTCAACGGATCGGGATCATTATATTGCACAATAATACTGAAGATGAACATCGCCAGGAGGCAATAACTCACAAACAAGAGTAGCTTCTTTTTCATAGAAGATTATATAACAAATGACGCCCTTAAATTCCACCGAATCCATGCTCATCTATTCAAAATAAGCATTGGGCGGCCAAGCTATTTAATCATGTATTCCACTACTGATCGGGTGGCACTTCGTTACTTATTTTTTGTTGCCACTGCTCTAAGAAATACTTTACCTGCTTATCATTAAGATTGGCAAAATCGACATACCCCTCGGAGACAGCGAAAAATTTCTCTCGTTTTTCAAGGATAATCAGTTCATCCACTTTCGCTTTAAATTTGGAAAGTTTAGCCGTTCCCGATACCGGAGCAGCGACAACCAGTTTACCGGGATGACGTTTGCGACACATTTCGATAGCGGCAAAAAGCGTTGCCCCCGAAGCTATGCCGTCATCTATTAAAATCACTACACGCTCCTTTAGATCCGGCAATCGCCTGCCATGTCTGTATTCTTTAATACGGCGATGAATTTCCTCCTTCTCACTGCCCACAACCTGCTCAATAATTTCTTTATTGATATATTGGTTCAGCCAGGGATCTAGGTATAAAGTACCATCTTCGGCAATAGCGCCAAATGCCGCTTCAGGCTGTTGTGGATATCCAAGTTTTCTTACGATGATAGTATCGAAATCGCACTCCAGGTGCAATGCGGCATAATATCCCACCTCAATACCGCCACGTGGAATTCCCAGGATGAGGGGATGCATCGATTGATATTTCTCCAGCTTTTCCCCCAGCTGTTCACCGGCGTCTTTTCGATTGATAAACATAAGGTCTCCTTTTTTGTCGGGGCTATCGATCCAAAATCAGATCAATTTGATCAATTAACTTTTTTAAAGCCTCTTGTTCAGTAGCACCGCTGCTTGAAACGATTTTACCGGCATGATTGGATGCAGTAACTTTAACTCCATCCCAATGTTGCTGATTTTTGGTAATGTTGAATCCCCGGTATCCGCGTTTCGTCAGCACATGGATACGTTCATGAAATACAGGATCCGGATCTGAGTCATATGTTTTATCTCTCATCATAATGCTTAAATATCTTCTACGAGTCCTTGGGTTTTTGCTTCGATGCTATATCGTGTGTGAGGCACCGTTTCTAATCGCCGTTTACTGATAGGTTTTCCCGTAGCCAAACAAATGCCATAGGTCTTATTCTCAATACGTTCAAGCGCCTCATTAATATGGCTAATGTATTCCCTTAAACGTTCGATAAGCTGGTAATTCATTTCTTCCTCCTGCACATCCGATGCCACATCCCCGAGATGGTGAGTCAGCGAAGAATAGTCGGCATCATCAGCCTCTTCGAGATTTTCCTGGGCCTTCCATAACTTATCCAGTTTATCCTGTGCTTCAGCCCTGTTTTTCAATAACAGCGATTTAAAATGTTTTAGCTCATTGCCGTTATAGGGGGTTTTTATTTTCTCCTTCTTACTCATAATGGAATACATTCGTTAGTACTTGCTTTTAATTATGATTTTAGGCTTTCGATTACAATAGGCGTACCGCTAGCATTGGTGTAATGGGTAGGCTTACAAAAAGAAATTTAAGGACTATCTTTAATGAGGGAATATCTTACAGAAAAATGGGTGTTATCCTTTGCTGCTTCAATAATTAGAAGCTGTAATATTTGACTAAAAATTGCTGACCAGCTAAAATCATCATGGGGAATAGTCGCATTACCAGTTATGGTCCAATACTATTAATGATGGGAGTTTTTCTTGGTGCTGCCGTTAAACAGAGTTCAGTACCCCAATTTCGCACATCCGGTTTCCTCACAGTTGTTGATACTACCTTTAACAAATTTGCAAGGGGAGAAGAACTTTATCTCAAAGCATGTGCTGCCTGCCATGGGGTAAAGGGGAGAGGCCTAACCCAGAGTCAATTGGGTTTTGCTCTGCTACTGCCTGATTTGTCGGACTGTAACTTTGCAACGCGAGAACCTAATGCCGACTGGATTGCCATTGCTCACCAAGGGGGGCCGGTCAGGGGTTTTAGTAGTATTATGCCGGCATTCGGGGGGCTTCTTAGTAAAGATGACATTGAAAAAGTCATAGAACATATCCGCACTTTTTGTACGGATGCCAGCTGGCCGCGGGGAGATCTGAATTTGCCTCGTGCCCTTGTGACTGAAAAAGCTTTTCCGGAAGATGAAGCGGTGTTGAGTTCTTCTGTTAATC
>DATFLI010000199.1:0-11697 GCA_035267805.1 Balneolaceae bacterium
ATTTCCCGCACAATTCACTGGTATCAAAGACATCATTGGTTATAGTTTATGAAAAATATTCGGTTAGCATTTACTACTGTTTTTATTTGCCTTATTACTCTCACAAGTGCCCATGCACAATCAAAACTTAAGAAGGATTACTCTTTTGTGATGCAGATTCCTTCTGTGCTGGCAATGGGCAGTTCTCCTGCGCATATGTATGTGCTTTCTGATACAGAGGGCATGGTAGTTTTCCGAACTCAACCCGCCGATACGCTGCAATGGCTGTACTCTTCGACCGGCATGCAACAGCGAGGATTCAAGGTGACGGCCGATATTCGATTTGCTTATTTATTCGGTAACAGCCGCCGCCTTACGATACTGGAACCGACCTCTGTACTAGGCGTCTACTCGTCAACAGAGCTGCCCGCTAATCCCCGGGATGCCAAACGAATCGATAATGATCTGTTTATCGCTTTAGGTGATAAAGGATTGGGTGAGCTGTCACTCAGAACACCGGCTTCGGTAGACTCTACAGTAAATTTGGTAGCCCATTCAAAACTGAGAAATGAAAATATTAGTGACCTGGAAGTTTCCGGAGATCAGCTTTTTGCCCTTTCCAAAGGAAAAAAATTATTCCAGTTTAATTATAAGGATGGTAAACTTAATCCCACCAAAGAATTCAACCTTACTGCAAATATTACCGGCATATACTTGATCAACAACTCACTTTTCGGATCGGATGACAGCGGCAATATTTATGATATTGACGCCTCGGGTAATCTATCACGGTTGGGGAGTATTGGTGAGCCGGTGAAAAAGATGGAAGCTTGGAAAAATTGGCTGATTATCAAAGGGAAATCCAACCGGTTGTGGACATCCTTTAAAAACCGCAGTCCCGAACTCTGGAAAAAAGACAGTAGTGCGGGAAATTATTTTACGGTTACGAAAGGCAATTTTTGGCTCTGTGAATATAATAAAATCAGTCAAATAGATACATCAAAGCCGGAACCGGATGTAGCCGCCGGTGAAAGTATGCAGCAACAAAATTCAACCAGCAACTTGTCATTAAAGAAAATTGACAATCAGACCACGCCTTATTCGAAACCCGTGCTTTTGCCCATTGAATTAAACAGCAATATGCCGGCTAATGCCGTACAATACAGTTATCAGTCAGGTGACATTAAAAATGCGGAAATTCGCGGAGAAAGCTTTTATTGGCAGCCGACATCAGATGATATTGGTAATCACAGGATTAAAATTGTGGCTACAGCCAGCAGCGGACAAACCGATAGCACAACTTTTAATATCGAGGTTAAATCATTCAATGCACCACCGCGGTTTGCCCCTATTCGACAAATAAGCATCCCCGTAGGCGAAAAATTTACCTTACCGATTAATGCTACCGATCCTGATGGAATGGACAAGCACCTTGTTCGGTTTCTTGGTGTGAATATGCCGGATGGTGCTTCCATTGATGAGAAGACTGGCATGTTTAGCTGGACCCCTACGGCACGGCAAGTCGGCGATAATAAATTCCGTATCATTGCTACTGATCAGTATGGCGCTGCCCAGTCGGTGGACGTTAGTATTAAGGTCGTAGATTTGTCTGCTCAGCGGGATAATTCGTCTGATCAATAAATTGATTTAAGTAGTATTATAAATTCTGGTTTTAATCTATTCCATTGAATAAAACTGATCTTCAAACCAACCTACTGGCTTGGTACGACAATAATAAGCGTGATTTACCCTGGCGGGATTGTGGTAATCCCTACAAAATTTGGATTTCCGAAATTATGCTCCAGCAAACAAGGGTTGATCAGGCAACACCTTACTATGAACGGTTTATTGACCATTTCCCCACTGTCCACGATTTGGCTCAGGCTGAGCAACAGGATGTACTTAAGGTATGGGAAGGACTCGGGTATTACAGCCGGGCACGCCACCTACATGATGCCGCTAAACTCGTAGTCGATGAGTTCGATGGAAAAGTGCCCGATACCTGGAAAGAAATTAATAAACTTAAAGGAGTCGGGCCTTATACTGCCGCGGCGGTATTAAGTATCGCTTATCAGAAAAGACATGCGGTTGTGGACGGAAATGTCATTCGTGTTCTAAGTCGCTACTACGGCATCGAAGATGACGTCCGCAGCACCAAAACAAAGAATACGATCCAGGAATATGCCGATGAGATCATTCCCGAAGAGCAACCCGGCGATTTCAACCAAGCCCTGATGGAGCTTGGTGCTACGGTATGCACACCTTCTAATCCCAATTGCCAGGCATGTCCCCTGGCCGCTGAGTGCATAGCAAATAAAACAGCAAAGACTGATGAAATCCCCTACAAATCGCCTTCCAAAAAACGACCGCATCACCAGATCGGTGTGGGCATCATTTTCAATGAAGATGACCAAGTATTGATTGCATTGCGTCAAGAAGATGCAATGCTCGGCGGACTTTGGGAATTTCCGGGCGGTAAGCAGAAAAAAGATGAAAAGATGGAAGATACCGTTAAGCGCGAGCTGAAAGAGGAACTGGGCGTCGAAGTATCTATCCGCAAACCGTTCATGAAACTCGATCATGCCTACTCTCATTTTAAAATCACGATGCATGCTTTTCTGTGTGATCTCGAAACGGGAACACCGGAACCAAACAGCAGCCAGGAGGTACGCTGGATTTCGATCGAAGAACTCCTGAATTATCCATTCCCAAAGGCAAATCGTCGCCTTACCGAAAAGTTGATGAATTTAAATAAAGGGCAGCAACAGCTGAAGATTTAAGCTGAGAAAGTTATAGTTTATGCTTAAAACTAAACCTGAATTTAGTTTGAGATGACAGAGCAGTAGATTGGTCTTCTATCCTTAGATCGAACTCACATTAAATTAATTCCAGTTTAAAACTTTGCCTCTAACACTCGAAAAACGATCCGAATCACAGATCATAAAACTAAAGCCGTTTCTGGATCAATGGGTAGATCGTATCGAAAACCCAGATTACATCAATTCAGACCCTATCCTGTTTATGCATGCATTTGATAAAAAAGAGGATCAGCTGCTGGCAGGATTTTTTGCCGCGATCATGGCATGGGGACGTCGGGATATTGTCATTCGAAAGGTGCAGGATTTGCTGGATCGTATGGATAATCGCCCTGCTGATTTTATTGCCAATTTTTCAGATCGTGATGTAAATCGTTTTAAGGGATTCAAGCACCGTACCTTCAAACCTGTCGATATTAAGTGGCTGACAAAAATTCTGCAGTCTATCATTCTAAAGTGGGATTCGTTTGAAAATTTTTGGAAAGACTGCTATCGACAGGCGAAAAAATTAGATCGCCCTTTGATGGCAATTTTTCATGAGCAGTTTTTTGCACAACATCCGGAAGCACCGCAACGCACGCGTAAGCATATCTCCAATGCAGATAAAAAAAGCTCTTGCAAACGCTTATACTTATTTCTGCGATGGTCAATACGAAAAAATAGTCCCGTAGATTTAGGACTGATGGATTTTATTCCACAATCGGAATTGATGGTGCCGCTGGATGTGCACGTTGCACGCCAGTCACGTGTTTTGGGCATGCTCTCCCGCACATATAACGATTGGTGGGCAGTTGAAGAGCTGACTAGTGCATTGCAATTGCTTGATCCCGAAGACCCTGCCAAATATGATTATGCCCTGTTTGGGTTGGGGATTCACCCGGATAGCATTCCAGCCAAATTGATCGTTAACCCCGAAGTGCTGGATTAGCCTGGGAATTTCCCCTGAATCTACTTAATTCTTTCTATATAAAGTAGAAACCGGTTCTAAATCTCGGTCATCTCAAACAAGGAATCTTTATTGAAAAAGACCTATCCTAAGATCAGGAACGAATCATCAATACTTTAAAGTAGACGAAATCAAATTACTTAAAGCCGATAAGGCGTCTGGAAATCCATAGCGACATCAAAAAGGATTATCTCGCTTTCTTCTGAGGCAGTGATAGACAGTTCATCCCAGCCGGTGATACCCGCGCCGTCTCCTTGTTTTAACTGCTGATCTCCATTAAGCTCGATCAATCCATGAACAACCTGAATCCAGGCACCGCGTCCGTCACCTAATTCGTGCACAAATCGATCACCCTCTTCTAAAATTCCTGCATATATAAAAGCATCCTGGTGAATGTGCATTGAGTTACCGCGCCCATCCGGTGATACATACATCCGCAACGTGCCGCGTTGTTCTTCATCCGAAAACCGGAGCTCTTCATACGACGGCTCCAGGTCGGCTTCGTCGGGCAAGATCCAAATTTGGATATTATGCTCAACTTCGTCGTGCTCATTCATTTCGCTGTGCACAATTCCCGATCCTGCCGTAATCCGCTGCATCTCTCCGGATCGAATAGCGCCTTTATTCCCCATACTGTCTTCATGTGTCAAAATACCGCTCGAAACATACGTCAGGATTTCCATGTCGCGGTGCGGATGGGTATCGAAGCCCTGATAGGGTTGAATATGGTTTTCAACGATCACACGCAAGGGACCAAAATGAACCCAATCGGGATCCGAATATCCCGCAAAAGAAAATGTCATCCAATTATCAGTCCAACCGAAATCTTCAAATCCACGGTCAGCGCTGCGTCTTATCTTAATATTGGCCGTCATAAATACTTAACTGTTTACTTTATTTAGCCTTTAATGAATTCAAAATAATCTTTTACCATTTATTCATCTTAGTAATCCTAAATACTTGAAATCATTTTAGGCCGGCAAATTGATAAATAAGAATTTTTATCAATTTACCCTATTATTTCGGTATTTTATCACTTTGATAAAAAAATAGAAATAGATTGTCTTATACAACGTTTTTGCTATTTTAAACCTCATTGATAAAGTGATAACAAGTTTATGAGTAAAGAACAGAAAAAGGTCATTATTGTTGAAGACGATCTAATTCTCAACCTCCTTTATGAAAGTTATCTGGAACGGCTTGGCTTTGAGACCGAGGGGGAACTCGTTTATGGCAAGACAGCCATTGAAACAGCAAAAAAGATAGATCCGGATTTGATAATCATGGATATTTCGCTGGAGGGAGAGATTGATGGGATCGATGCCATGCTCGAAATTCGTAAATTTTCGGAAGTTCCTGTTGTTTACATCACAGGGAATTCGGATCCTTACCATGTAGAACGTGCCGAAGAAACCAATTACCTGGACTATCTTACCAAGCCGATAGAATTTGATGATCTAAAAAAATCTATCTCGAAACATTTCTCTATCGATTAATAGATTTTTACCACCTGCAATTCTAATTTTTGTGATATCATGTTACGTATATCTAAGAAATATGCTCACTGGTTTTCCGTCTTTTCGCTAATCCTGGCTTCACTGTTTGCCGGATGCACCACCTCACAACAGGTGGCAGTAAATAATCAACCGGCTATTGACACAACACAAAGTCAACCCGATGGTCTGCATCAGCTGCCTTCGCAGATGAACCGGCCGGTACCCAATCCCATTACCGATGAAATTCCCAATGCGTTCTTCAGAGCAATAAATGCCGGAACCCGGACAATGTCAGGCAAGCCGGGCACAAATTATTGGAGGCAATATGCCCATTATGATCTTAATGTTCAGGTCATTCCTTCTGATACGCTTGTAGAAGGCAGCGGGCTCATTACTTACTATAATAATTCACCGGATACGCTGCACAACCTATATATGGAACTCACACAGAATTTCCATGAACAGGGCGTAGTCCGAAATCGCCCTGCAGAAATTACAGGGGGCGTGCATTTACATAATCTTTCGGTTGATGGATCAAAGCTTAACGAACTCCAATCACGCAATGATCCAAGCGGATATGCCATTAATGGAACTCAGATGTACATTCGTCCCCAAAACATGATTTTACCGGGCGATTCGGTAAAAATCAATGTTTCCTGGAATTTTAAAGTACCCCAAAAAGGAATTGGCGGTCGGATGGGACGCAGCCAGGGTAATCTTTATTACATTGCTTACTGGTATCCCCAAATGCGCGTATATGATGATGTAAATGGCTGGTTTACTGATCCCTTTCTGGGTAACGCCGAATTCTATCATGATTTCGCCGATTATAATGTAAATATCACCGTTCCGGATCAATGGATGGTTGATGCAACGGGTTCACTCAACAACGGCAGTAATATCCTCAAAAAAGATATCTACGATCGACTCCAGAAGGCTCATCAGAGTGATTCCGTAATGCACGTAGTTACGAAAAATGATTTTGGCAATGTTACCAAAGCGACCAGTGATGGCACTGTAACATGGAATTTCAGCGCGAAAAATGTCCGTGACTTTGCCTTTAGCGTTACCAAACAATCTTTATGGGATGCAACTCGTGCCGATGTCGGGGACCGCGATGGCGATGGACAGGATGATTATACAGATATTACTTCGATTTATCGTGAATCGGCTCCAAAGTGGAAACACGGTGCACGTTATACCAGTGATGCGATAACCTTCTTATCCAAATTTACGGGGCTTCATTATCCGTGGCCGCATATGACTTCGATTGAAGGTGAAGACATCATTGGCGGCGGGATGGAATTCCCGATGATGACACTCATTGGTCCTTACCACGGCGCTTCCGACCGTTCCTTTTATGCAGTAATAGCTCATGAACTTGCCCATATGTGGGTGCCGATGCAGGTTAGTAATAACGAGCGCCGTTATGCCTGGATGGACGAAGGGACAACCACGTTTAATGAAAATCAGGCTAAAGACAAGAAATTTCCCAACGGCCCAAATGCTAATATCACCGATATGAACAGTTACCTGCAAATTGCCGGTACCGACTATGAGGGGCCGATTATGCGCTGGTCTGACTACCATTACAATCCCTATGCTTACAACCGGGCATCCTATTCTAAGCCGGCTACAATACTGTTTGCACTGCGAAATTACCTGGGTGAAGAAACCTTCAACAAGGCCTACCATACATTCTTACAGCGATGGCGATATAAACATCCCTATCCCTGGGATCTATTTAATACTTTCGAAGATGTCACCGGTAAAAATCTGGATTGGTTTTGGAGAAGTTGGTATTACAAAACATGGGTCCTTGATCAGGCTGTGGGGATGGTCTCATCCACAGACAACGGTACTCGCATTGTAATTGAAGACCGGGGACAAGTACCCATGCCCGCCGATGTAGAAATTACAATGGATGATGGATCTACCATCGACCGAACCATACCGGTGAAACACTGGCTTGAAGGGGCCACGCGGGCCGTAATAAATATCACTCGGGACGGTCAAGTACAAAAAGTAGTGATTGATCCGGACCAAAAATTTCCTGATGCAGATCGTTCAAATAACAGCTGGCAAAAGTAACTAGAGAAAAATATCCCGCAAAAGGACGCTTTAATAGTGTCCTTTTGCTATTTTAAGCCTACAGGTATTAAATTGAGTAAATTTTAAGCTCGTAAATTTGTAAACTTTTAAAATTTCTTACCTTTTGTGCTTATTATTTATGAAGCTAGATAATTAGACATTCTTATGAAGCGTTACGGATCACTTCGTTGGATATTGTTAACGGCAGGCGTTATTGCCATTCTTGGCCTTACGGGGATGAACGTATATTCATTGTATGCCCTCCACAATAATACCCTTGAGTCGGACCGTGAAAACAAAAAGCTTCAGATATCAGAGTTTACAGATAAAATAAGATATCGTTTCTTCGAAGATTTTAACGGCCTCGGCACTTCTGATATCAAACGATTAGAAAAAGAATTTAATGATAGCGGCCAATTTACCGGCCAGGTAACCAAGTTACTGGATAAAGCAGCAGCTGATTCCATTTATACCGGCATTTATTTTATTCCCACTGGTTCTAATGTATGTCATAATCATGAACCTATGCTCAAGTATAAAAAATCAAGTCACGAATTTTATAAAGAAAAGCAATACAGCGATGTAATTTGTGACGGTATGGGGATTGCTCGTACACAGATGAAAAGTCTGGTTAACCAATACAATTATAACAACAAAATTATCTTTGATAGCCACCGGAGTATCACTATTGCAATGGTGACTCCATCCAACCACTCGATATTTGGATATCTGACGATGCCTGTTAACCAAGAGTTTCTTAGGCATAAATATCTGCCACAAAAGCTTACGAGAAAATTCGGGCATCCTCAAAAATCCGGGATGAATGTCTGGCTAAGGGATTGGACGACGAATAAGGTTATTGCAAGCAGCAATCCGGATGCAACCTATAACCGACACAAGATACAATATGAACAAAATTTCCCGGACTTTTTTGATTACTGGAAGCTTGAAGTGTCTTTTACCGATACTCCTACATTGGCAGCCTCAAATGCCTCACTTTTCAAAAACCTGGTTGTTCTGGGTGCAGCCGTAATCCTTTTGCTTGGCGCGTTGGTATTCATGTTCATATCCGCACAAAAAGAACGAGCTTTGGCGGAACGGCAAGCAGGTTTTCTTGCGAACGTCACTCATGAGTTAAAAACACCGCTGGCAGTGATGCAAGCCGCCGGTGAGAATCTTGCTGACGGAAGAGTTAAAGACGAAACCAGAGTCAAAAATTATGGCAATCATATCTTCAGTGAGGCTGTTCGGCTTCGTAAAATGATCGAAAAATTGTTGGATGTAGCCAAAGCCGATGCCGGACAATCGCTCATCGAGCCGCAGCCCGCGAATATTAAAGAGCTGGTAAATTCATATCTTGATGAACATCAAAAATATATAGAAAACAAAGGATTCGAAATTCACCTTTCTCTTGAAGATGAGCTGCCTATGGTAATGGTGGATATTGATAGTTTTGAAGCAATTATTTCCAATTTGGTTGAAAATGCCATCAAATATACGACGAACGAAAAGTATTTGGGTATTACCCTCCATCAAAAAGATAGGAATGTGCAATTACAGATTGCTGACCATGGAGTGGGAATGGACAAAAAAGATATTTCACATATTTTCGATAAGTTTTACCGAGCAGAAGATACTCTTACTGCCAAAACGAAAGGACATGGATTAGGACTATCCATCGTAAAAAATTTGGTGGAACTTAACGGTGGAACGATAAATGTTAAAAGTGAACCCGGGGAGGGATCTATATTTTTCGTTACTTTCCCGATTTTGGTTGATACTCCCGAACCAGACGGAGACATTTCTTCCGCATCAGAAATTAATATTGAGCCATTAAACGAAGAATCTGCAAAGTATGCCAGCTGAATCAAAAAAAATTATTATCGTTGAAGACGAACCGAGCCTTGTCTTTACTCTCCAGGATACGCTCGAAAATGAAGGATATGATGTATTCGTAGCCGAAAAAGGCGATAAAGCAATAGATATTGTCAAAAAGGAAAATCCCGACTTGATGATTCTTGACCTGATGCTTCCGGGCATGAGTGGATACGATGTGTGCCAAAAGGTACGCGGCATGAACTATACTTTCCCTATCATCATGCTGACTGCCCGAGACCAGGAAATCGACAAGGTTACCGGTTTAAATATTGGCGCAGACGATTACATGACTAAACCTTTCGGCGTTAAAGAATTACTGGCCCGTATCCAAGCGCGTCTCCGCCGATCAGACAAATATGCTAATATGACCCCTATCAATGAAGTCAACCTGGACCCGATTCATGTTGATCTAAAGAATGCTGTTGCCGAACACCCCGATAAAGGCAATTTGGAATTGACGACTCGTGAAGTGGAGCTTGTCCGCTACTTAGTGGCCCATTCTAACGAACCTGTTTCTCGCGATGCACTGCTGGAAAATGTATGGCGATATGAATTTAGCACAAATACTCGAACAGTCGACGTACATATTTCCAAACTGCGATCGAAGATTGAGAAACATCCCGAAGATCCCAGGTACCTTGTTACGCTGCACGGTGTGGGATATATGTTAAAAATGAGTTAGATGCCTGAAATATGAATAATTATTGAAGCAAAAACAGCTAGTCGACTTTCTTTGACATCATACTTCCCTCTTTGAGATCGCGAACGTATGACGGAAAATTTTCGATTTGGGAATCCAGCAACTGCTGTTGAAATTCATTTCTGATCCCCTCCTGTTCATCGAAGTTTTCATCAACACGAGAGATGAAAACTCGTTCAGGAAAAATATGAGCATTCCGGTAACCGAACACTTGCTGAAGCTGCTCGACCGCTCGCATAGCACCAAAAGCGCCGGTAGCTTCTCCTATGAGGACGATAGGCTTTTTGTTCAAACTTACAGGAAACGGAAAATAATCAATAAACATCTTTAGAATTCCCGGATAGCTTCCATTATACTCGGGACATACAATCACCAATCCGTCGGCTTCAATAACCGGCTCAACAAAAGTATCTACTTCTGGGATGTCCTGCCCGTATTTCCCGCCTGCTACATGTTCCAAGGGAAAATCGTATAAATCAATGATTTCTGCACTTATTCCCTGCTCTTGATACCTGCTTTGCAGATATCTGGAAATTCGATAAGCATTGGAATCCGGCCGATCTGTACCGCTAATAATCTGTAGATCAATCATACTATAATTTTATCTGTGTTTCCTATAACCGAATAAAGATACCATTTATGCTACAAAATCATTCCCTTTATGCGTTATTACTTACTTAAATTAGGCATTAGCCTATAGAAATATTAATTAATAATAGAATTTGTTATAAACGTGTAATTTATTTTTGCTAATTATATGAAATTCGTTATAATTAAAGGCAATAATGATTTTATGCCTAATTAAATATATCGAACTGACCATTTTACTTCAGATCGTTAGTTATAATCCGAATTTGAATACTCATCGGAAACTCTACAGCTGATCAAAGAGGGGTCGGATTCCGGAAGGGTCCGGCCCCATTTTTTTGGTTATTTAACCTTTCGAAAATCCGTGTCCGACATCCGGTACATTGAATTGGTCCTTTCCCGAAGATGTGTTTTTTCAATTTATTTACGGGCTTTCTTATAAGCTTCCTTAATCGCCTCAAGGCGATCCCACAGTTTGCCTTCTCGTCCGATATCGCCGGGCGAATACCAATGTTTGTCTTTTACCTCCTCCGGCAAATAATCCTGTGGAATCCAATGATGGTCATAAGAATGGGGATAATGATAATCATCCGAAGCATTCTCTACCCCCAGGTAACGTGATTGTTTTGAGTTAGCTGTCTTATCACGAAGATGCGGCGGCACCGGACCAATCCCATTCTTTTGGATCTCACTGCGAACTGAAAAAATAGCCCCGGTGCTATTACTTTTGGGAGCCAGTGCTAAATAAATACAGGCATGTGCCAGAAAGTAAAAACCTTCCGGCATCCCGCATTTGGTGAATGCTTCGTGAGCTGCATTAACCACCGAAAGTGCATGCGGATCAGCCATTCCAACATCCTCGGAGGCTAAAATAAGCATACGTCGAAATAGAAAATTGGGATCGTCTCCGCCTTCAAGCATGGCTACCATCCAATATAAGGCAGCATCCACGTCTGAGCCACGCATGGATTTGATAAAGGCTGACGCAAAGTGATAATGCTCGTCGCCGGTACCGTCATATCGTACACTGCGCTTTTGGATACACTCTTTCGCAACTTCCAGATCAATATGAATAACGTCCTTTTCATCGGGATCACTGGAAAGTACAGCCACTTCAAGTGCATTCAAAGCATTGCGAATATCTCCCCCGGCAAATTGGGCAAGATGTTTTTTGGCGTCCTCGGTTACTTCTACCTTTTTCTT
>DATFLI010000200.1:0-12433 GCA_035267805.1 Balneolaceae bacterium
TCCAACATTGGCCGCTTTCTCCTGCATACGCTGGGCACGGATCAGGGCCGGCATGTGTTTGGGTATGCCATCCAGTACCGATTCCTTTCCTTCTTTCATTTTAATACTCTCCCAGTTTTCGGCTACCTGCTGTTCATCTTCGGCCACCACATCGCCAAAAACATGAGGATGCCTCCGGATCAATTTTTCCTGTATAGAATAGATAACGTCATCAATCGTGAAACTGTCGGTTTCATCCGCTATGCGACTGTGAAACACTACATGCAGGAGTACATCCCCCAGTTCTTTCTCGAGCTCCTTAAAATCGTTATTGTCGATGGCTTCCACGGCTTCGTATGCTTCTTCAATGAGATTGTCTTTGATGCTCTCATGAGTCTGTTTGCGATCCCAGGGACACTCTTTCCGGAGAATTTTTACAATCTCTACAAGATCATTAAAGCTTTTGGTTGGTTCTCTGTTTTCAGCCATGTCCTATTTTTAAATGAAAAATTAAGAATTTCGGTTGTATTCTAATATTTGATCGCTGCCTTATGTTTTTCGTTTTTTCTTCTTAGCAGCAGGGAAGAGGATGTTATTCAGAATCAGGCGGTAGCCCGGACTGTTAGGATGTAAGCTTAAATCCGTCGGTGGGTCATTGACGCGGTGGGTATAGTCTTCGGGATCATGTCCCCCGTAAAAAGTGAATGTGCCTTTCCCATAATTTCCGTGGATATATTTTACCATATCCCTGCCGGGACTTTGGGCAAGGATGACTACCGAGTCTTTAATTTTTTCTTTCCTAAAAGCTGTCGTTTGTCCATAAAATCCATGAATACTGCTCACATGATCCTGGGTCAGCATGGTGGGTACAGGATCCCATTTTGCCGAAAACTGAAACAGGGTAAAAAAGTCCAGCGATTTATCGACTTGATTTAACTGTACCGGTACGTCGATATCTGAATGTTCATATTCTGCGGGATCGGTACTTATCTTGAAATCTTTGAAAGCCAGCGTCTTACTGTAATCCAATTTCTGTTGGGCATGCGGATCCATAGGGTCCCCATCGAACGGAGTGGGGGCAATATCGACGCCCTGGGCGGCCAAGGCAATATCAAAAGTGTCGGTCCCGGAACACATGGCAAAAAGAAACCCACCATTGCCGACATATTCTTTGATCTTTCGGGCTACCGCTTTTTTCTCGTTGCTCACCTTATTATATCCCAGTTCTTTAGCCATAGCTTCCATCCGGTGAACTTCCTTGATATACCACGGTTGATTCCGTGATGATCCCCAGAATTTGCCATACTGGCCGGTAAAATCCTCGTGGTGAAGGTGTAGCCAATCATACTGCGAAAGTTTGCCGTTCAACACTTCCGGGTCCCAGACTTTATCGTAATCAACTTCAGCATAATTGAGGGCAAGCGTCACCGCATCATCCCACGGCAAGGCCTGTTTGGGAGTATAAACAGCAATTTTAGGTGCCTTATCCAATTTTACAACAGCTGTATTGGACTTCGGGTCCTGCACATCGTTGATGATTTCTGTCGCTTTAGAGGGAGAGATGACTTCAGCTTTTACGTTTCGGAGCCGGCATTTCTTTAGCAGCTCATCCGAATAATTTGTCAGAAAACTTCCGCCCTTATAATTAAGCAGCCATTCCGATGAGTTTCCGTCCTTAAGGTTATTAAATATGATACCGTATGCTTTGAGGTGGTTCGTTTGGGAGGCGTCCATTGGGATAAACAAGCGTTGCTGGGCAAACCCTGAAAGATTTAATAAAACAGTAAAAAGAAGGATAAATAGAGAGCGTAACATGGTAAATCAGGTTTGAATTTTTTGCAATTCCTTGATCCGGTCCCGGGCGTATGAGGCGTAGAATCCGTTTGGGAAATGCAGCAGAATTTCTTCGTATAATGGCACAAGCTGTTCGATTTTTCGGGGAATGGAAACCTCCTCTCGTGAATTTTCGGGCTGCCCATTTTCTGATGCTTCAGCGGGACGTTGTTTGGGCAGGGAGATATTAATTTCTTTATTCGTCACAAATTGGTCGGCCAGTCTGGCACGTTCCCAGAGTAACCGCTCATATAAAGGAGAAGTGGAGCCCTGCGTTGCTAAATATTTGCTCAACGAATTATAAACGTAAACGGCATTATCAGGATTTTTATACTTACTTAATTCCAGCAGGGCTTCATCTTTCAATGGATTGTATCCCGTCTTGTCAAAAAGATCTCTGAGTTTATTAATGCCTAATCGATTTTTTCCCTGAGAAAAATATTCAACGGCCCTTGCAAAAGGATCCAATAACTTGCCGGTACTGTCGGCCTGGAGCCCGTCTTGAATCCACAGGCGAAGTTGTACTGCGTCGTTAGCATAAAAAGAGGTATTTTGTCGTTCCAGAGCGTTAAGCTGGATTTTGGCAAAATCGTAATCTCCCGAATAAAAATCGGTTAGTGCCAGGTAGTAGCGCGTCTTCTCGGCCAGATCCCCTATGTGTTCCTGTTTATTGCTCTTAGTCAAAGCAATGCGAGCGCGAGTGTAATCTTTGTTATACAGATCAATTCGTCCCTGGATATAGGATTCTTTGGCGACCATTGTGCTGTCCGACATTTGGCGAAGTTCGCCCAGGTATTCAGAAGCTTTTTCAGGCTGATGAAATACATCCAGCGAGAGCTCGGCCAACGATACCAATACCTCATCGGATCCCGGGTAACCGGAGGTACTGTTTCGAATGGACTCCAGTGTACTCAATGCTTTTTGATACAGTTTCTGACGACGCGATGACAAGCCCAAATTATAATTCTCCAGGTATTGTGCCCACTGTATATAAACATCGGCCAACTTCTGCATGCAGCGATATTTTAATGGGTAAATATCGTTATTGATATAGTATTTATATGCCTGTTCGGCAAGTTCGAATTGCTGTTCGGCCGCCAGTTTGGGACCCAGGTTGTAAAGTATGTAGGTGATATTAGAGGATTGAGCTTCGTAGTTTTTTGCAGTTACCAAAGCTCGTTTATAGAGGTGCCGTTCCATCAAAAGCCATACTTCCAGTTGTTGAAGGCTGTTGTAGCTGGGGTTTCCGGGGGATAAGTTGTCAATAAAATCGGAAATCTCAACTATGGCAGCATCGTAAACATCGTTATCCTGGAAGCGCATCAGGCGACGCTGGACGAAGGTGATGCGCTGGGGATCATTTTTTACGAGTTGAAGATAAGATTTGATGGCTTTGTTGTATTTACCGGCCTGCAGGTATGTTTCACCAAGTTCCGAAAGGATAATATTAGAATTGGGAGATTTGTCAAGCGCTTTCTCATACACATTAATTGCTCGATCGTACAGTTGACAATCGGCCATCGAACGTGCTACCAGAAGATAGATTTGGCCACTGCCGGCATATTTTTTTTGTACTTGAGTCCAAAGCGCATTGGCTTTGTCGGTATCACCGCTGTAGTGGTAAATTTCTCCGAGTCGAATCATCGCCTGTGCCTGGTAGTGGCCACTGGAAATTGCTTTTTTTGTGATTGTTATTGCCTTGTCATATTCCTTGAGATTGATCAGGCATTCAACCGATTTATCTAAAAAGATATACGAGTTTGGGTGCGCTTTATGCAGTTGGTAAAATTTTTGGTAGGCCTGCTCATATTTCTGCTGACGAAGCAGTTGATCGGCCGAAAAATAGTCCTCATCCAGCTGAGCTCGAACGAGCTGGGGAAAAAATCCCAACAAAAGAATAATCAGCAGGTATTTTTTATAAGTCGTACTTCCAAACATGCGTTACTCAACATTAATCAGGGAAAGATATTCAAAGGCAAAAGTATTCATCACAGTATAAAATCTGTGGAGCGGAAATCCTACCACATTATAATAATCTCCTTCGATTCTTTTCACAAAAATTGCTCCGAAATCGTCTTGAATCCCATATGCCCCGGCTTTATCCATAGGACTGCCGCCGGCTACATAACGGTCGATATCGCGAAGATTCAGATCCCCAAACATTACGTTTGTTATTTCAAAAAACGTGGTATTATCAATAATGTTATTCTTATGATCTGTTTTACAAAGAGCAACACCGGTGTACACCTGGTGGGTGTGGCCGCTTAAATCCTGAAGCATGCGACGAGCTTCATCCGCATCAACCGGTTTTTCTAGAATGCTATCCTTGAAAACGACAATAGTGTCGGCCCCGATGATCAGGGCATCAGCTTGTCGGGAGGCAACATCCTGTGCTTTACGTAACGCCAATTGCTGCACAATTTCATCCGGGAGAAGGGCTGGATCATAGTTTTCATCCACAGGACTGGGATGTACCTCAAAAGGCAGATTAAGCTGCTGAAGCAATTTTTTTCGTCGGGGACTGGCTGATGCTAGGATTATTGTCTTCAATTAAATATTGATTTATAAAAATTAGTTCATTTAGTTTCAGGAAATCATACAAAAGAATAACGGATTTTTTTCGTTTAACCTTTAGAACTAACCGGAATTTACTTTATTTGAGATGGCATCAAAAAAACACAGCAGTCGCAGCCATAAAAAGTCAATGATATTCGGTCCCTGGAATTATAAGGTAATGTCTTTGGGATTAATACTGGTGATAGTAGGATTCTCTGCAATGTATATCGAAAATAAAGTGGATGGTTTCATTTCACTTTATATATCGCCGATTGTTATCATGGCCGGATATCTGGCGGTTATCGTTGCTATTTTAAGGCACGATAACACTTCTTCGACTGCTTCGGGACAATCTTAGAGATTGCATGTGGATCGAAAATTAAATTATCTGTTTTCATTTTTAGGGATCTGGCTATTTATCTTTGAAGCCCCCACAGATA
Source organism: Balneolaceae bacterium (assembly GCA_035267805.1). GTDB lineage: Bacteria > Bacteroidota > Rhodothermia > Balneolales > Balneolaceae > Fodinibius. The sequence continues at coordinate 4,809 of DATFLI010000200.1, forward strand.
AGCAGTGGAATATCTTTTTGGGATTGATCCTTGCACTTGCTTTTTCCTTTCTGGCTTTTTTATTCCGGCGACTTACACTCGATGGAATGTTTGCCACTATTGTTATCGGTACATTTATTTTCGGTTTTGGGGGATGGCAGACTGCAGTCGTAGTATTGCTTTTTTTTATCACCAGTGCCTCCATTTCCGGCAAGTGGAAAATGCGGGATGCCGATATTCCCAATGAGGCCCGTCGCAACGGCTTGCAGGTTTGGGCCAATGGGTTTTGGTTGATGGTAGGATTGATCCTTGCTGCTATTTTTAACGCTGATATTTTTATCATCGGCGCATTGGCTGCTGTTGCTACAGCTACTTCCGATACCTGGGGCACCGAGCTCGGAAGTAACAAAACTTCAGCTACCTATCTGATCACCAACTTCCATTCTGTAAGTCCGGGCACTGATGGCGGCATAAGTTTGCAGGGAACCGTAGCGGCCTTGATTGGCAGTTTAATGATTGGAGCCATATCAGTATATGTTTTTTCGTTTCCGTTCTATATTTTCCTTTACATCTTTATAGCGGGATTTTTAGGATCCGTTGCTGATTCTTATTTTGGAGCTATTTTTCAAAGAAATAACAGTTCCATCACCATACCGTTAACGGAGAAAAATTTCGGAGTTGAAAATAATCTCGTGAATGCTATGGCAACCGGAGTTGGAGCTTTCTTAGCTATAATTTTAAAACTGCTGCTTTCATGAAAAAAAAATGGTATAAAGAACTTCACTGGCAAATCATCATAGGCTTAATCCTTGGATTAATGTGGGGATTATTTGCCAGCTTGGCTGGCATGGCCGATTTTACGACCAATTATATCAAGCCTGTCGGTACGATCTTTATAAATCTCTTGAAACTCATTGCCGTGCCGCTGGTATTGGCTTCCCTTATCGTTGGGGTTACCAGTTTGAACGATGTGGCCAAACTATCACGCATGGGAGGTAAAACTATTGCGTTTTATATCACGACAACCGTATTCGCCATTACCATCGGACTCACGGTAGTGAATGTGATTCAGCCCGGAAAAACTCTTCCCAAAGAAACACAACAGCAACTCCAGGCCAACTATAGTCAGAATATCGTGGGATCCAAAGAATCCGTCAAGGAGTTCAAACAGCGAAAGCCGCTGGACTTTTTTGTAGATATTGTCCCCCAAAATATGTTTAACGCTACCTCCGATAATTCGAATATGTTACAGATCGTCTTCCTGGCCATTTTATTCGGCATTGGTATTATCCAGATACCCGGAGAAAAAGGACAAATGCTCATTAATTTCTTTGATGCTCTTAACGAGATGATCATCAAGATTGTGGATTTTATTATGATGATTGCTCCTTATGGGGTGTTTGCACTTATCGCCGGTGTGATTGTTGATCTGGCAGGTAACGATTTGACTAAAGCGCTTGACCTTTTGGGAGCACTGGGCTGGTATTGTATTGCTGTGTTGATCGGGCTTTTGCTACATATTACCATTGTCTATTCCGGCTTATTCAAACTATTCAGCAAAATGAAGCTGCGCGACTTCTTCAAAGCCATCCGTCCGGCGATGCTCCTCGGATTCAGTACCAGTTCCAGTTCGGCTACGCTTCCGGTAACAATGGAACGGGTTGAAAAAAATGTTGGCGTGGACGAGGAAGTAGCCAGTTTTGTATTACCCATTGGCGCCACCGTCAATATGGATGGCACCAGCTTGTATCAGGCAGTTGCGGCCGTATTTATCGCGCAAGCTCTGGGAATGCATCTAACGATCGTACAACAATTAACCATCGTACTCACCGCTACACTGGCATCCATTGGGGCAGCCGGTGTTCCGGGGGCCGGAATCATCATGCTGGTCATTGTGCTTCAGGCCATCAATGTGCCGGTGGAAGGCATAGGATTAATTCTTGGAGTCGACCGGATCCTGGATATGTGTCGTACGGCAGTCAATATTACCGGCGATGCAGCTGTCTCAGTGGCGGTAGCCTATACCGAAGGTTTATTGGGAGAGATGCATTTAGAAGATGATGAATAGATGAGGAATGGATTGAAACATCATCGGGTTTAGAACCTATAAAAGTGTAAAATTTCATGCACAGGCAGTTATGAGACGCTTCCCGCTTGTATTGTTTATCATCATATTAGCAGCTGGTATTACAGAGACTGCTTACGGTAGCCCAATGGCAGATTCCACAGGATATAATCAACGCTTAAAAAAAGGTATTGAGGCCTTTTACACCACGCACTGGAAAGAGGCAGAAGCAACTTTTAAAGCACTTCAACTGGAAAATCCCAATGATTCCAGAGCTTATTTTTTTAGCTCAATGATTCCTTTCTGGAAGTATTTTTTCGGAGCAAATACTAAGCAAGCTGCGAATTTATTTCTAAAACGCTCTGAAAAAGCGATTGCCGTTAGCCTTGATGAGCTGAATGAAAATCCACACGATACAACTATGGTGCTTATGCTAAGTGGCCTTTATGGATATCGTAGTTTGATTGCAGCAAATGAAAGTCAGTATCGAACGGCAATTCAAAGTGGAGTGACCGGATTTAAATATACGCGTCAGCTTTTGGCTTTGGATGCAGATGATCCGCGTGCTTTGATCGGTAAAGGAGTATTTTATTACATGATGGGTAGCGTACCGCCAGAACTACGATGGATGACCAATATGGCCGGCCTGTCGGGGAGTAAACGGCAGGGATTTAATGCCTTGGAGCGAGCGGCCGAATCCAAGAGTTATGTAAGCAATGATGCCAAGATGATCTTGTCCTATCTGTACGAGAGGGAAGGCCAGTATGAAAAATCGTTACAAAATCTGCGTGAATTGGGTCAGCGATATCCCCAAAATATCATTTTCCAATTTAATCTGGCCCGTATGCTGGAAAAATGCAATAAAATAGCCGAAGCAAAAGCTAAATATAAAACGGTAGCTTCGCTGAAAAATGATGAGCTGGAAGTACTTAAAGAAAAAAGTAGAAAGCGATATAAAAAATTGTAAATGAGTCTCGTTAATGCATTATTAACAGCCTATTAAGGCTACTTTTCTTTGAAAAATGCGGAAAAAATCCTTAATTGCATTATAGTAGGATTATAAAATTAAAATCAGCGTATGAGGATAAAGTTACCGGATTATTTATCCCCTGGAATTATTCTATTTGCTGTCTTTATACTGGGAGTCGCTTTTAAGGGATATGCCGAGAGTACGCTTAATCCAAGAGATGTAGCTTTTGTGGGTTCCAATACCGGTAAAAACGGCGGTTTCGACAGCATTGTTTTTCCCGCTGTCCCTTCTGATTCCACCACTGATAGGAGCTTAGGAGGTTCGGAAGCTGTTATCCCAAATACAGGTACGGGTGACGGTGTTGCACGTGGTGAGCATTTGCCCCCACTTAATGACATTTCCAACAACCGGCAGGAAGGGAATAATGCTGCCCCATCTTCTTTGGTATTGTATAACGACATCGTATCGTCTCCAACGGTTGCATTTTCCACCAGCACTTTATCGGGAAATGAGGGGACGACCGTCGATCTTACAGTCAAGCTTGTTGAAGCAAATAATACCGCTGTTAATGTGGATGTGGCATTGCTTGGGAGTTCGGGTTCGGCTGATGCTTCCGATTTTGAGGGTCGATATGTAACCCATAATGTCAGTTTTACTGCATCGGACTCCAGCGGTACCACCAGGAATATTCAGCTGAGGTTAAAGAATGACGGAAATTATGAGGGAACTGAGAAAGCTGTTTTTCAGCTCCAAAACCAATCGAGCGGGACCATAATTGAACCGAATATTGCCAACCTGACTATCCGCGATTCTGATGCTCCAAAAGTAGTCATTAACGAAGTGTTGCCTGATCCGGGAGACCGGGAAATTAATAATGATGGAGACATTCAAGATGCCGAGTTTGTTGAAATTGTAAATAATGAAACATCGGCAATTGACATTAGCAATTGGTCGATTTCCGATAAGGATGGGACCAGATTCACTTTCCCTTCCGGAACGATAATTACAGGGAATAGAGCAGTTGTGGTTTTTGGAGGAAGGGCTCCCTCGGGAAGTTTTGGCGGAGCAAAGATTTTTACTTCGAACGGACTGAGCCTCCACAACAGTGATGAAACAGTAATGCTAAAAGACGAACAGGGAAATGAGATTGATCACATCACTTACAGTTCGTCAAAAGCAGGAATATCTCTGAATAGGGATCCGGATGGAACCGGAAGTATGTTTACCGATCACAATAATATTTCTGGGGCCAAAGGTAACTTTTCTCCCGGCACAAAAGTGGATGGTTCTCCTTTTGGAGCCAAGCATTCCATTGGCTTCCGTGGTTCAGAAGGTTGGAGAATGATTTCCTCACCTGTACAGGGGGCAACTTTAAATGATTTTTTTGATAATTTTTGGATGCAGGGGATACCTGATTCAGATAATCCCAATGGAAGTCCCACTGTCTATTCCTGGAACGAATCGGTCGGTTCTTTTTCTACGCCAACCAGCATGAGCGATGAGTTACAAGCCGGTCAAGGATATCTGGTCTATTTTTTTAAGGATGACAACCAGGGCTCTCCCGGGGTACAGGGCGGGTTTCCCAAAATTATTAATACCGATAAAAATGAAAATGACAATACCGTTACTTTTACGGTTTCATCTACCGATGCTGACGGCAGTAATTCATTGACCGGTAACGAAGGATTTAATTTATTGGGCAATCCTTTTGATACCGATATTTCCGTCGACAAAGTTTTGGAGAAAATCAGGGCAGCGCTTCAAAACCGGAATTCTAATTACGATGTAAATTCTCAAATCTATGTTTGGGATTATTCTGAAGATAGCGGGAACGGGGGATATCGTACTTTGGATGAGGGCACAAATGCTACAATAGCTCCATTTCAGGCTTTTTGGATTAGGGTGGAAAATGTTGAGAATAGTAGTTCTTTTACTGTTACGACCACTGCCCTGAATCGTAACAATCTTGCAGTAAACCGGGGAACCGAATTCTATAAGCAAATAAATGAATCAGCTTTTAAGTTCGATCTGGAACTGCATGGCGATCAATATTACGACACCTATTCAGTGGATTTCACGGATCAGGGATCAACCGATTTGAACAGCCATGATGCCTTTAAGCTTCTTTCTTTAAATGCTAATTCGATCAACTTGTACAGTACGCTTCAGAATAATAAGCTACAAAAAAAGGTATTGCCGAGGAATTTGGAATCGACCGTAGAGCTTCCGCTTGCTTTTAATGCGTCGGGACGTAAATCCTTGACTTTCAAGTGGGATAATATTGAGAGCATCCCTTCCGACTGGAAAGTTATGCTTGTAGATAAACAGATGAATAGAAAAATAGATTTGAGTTCCAGCAAGGAATACCGATTTAACGCATCCCAGGATCAGTCCAAACTGAAAACACCCGGAGAAAGGCAAGATACCTTGTTGAACAAGCAGAAAGAAACAGACAACAACACCCGGTTTTCGCTTTCTATTCAACCTAAACCCAAGCAAACCAGTTCGAATGATTTACCGGAGTCGGTTAAGCTGAATCCCAACTATCCCAATCCATTTAATCCGACAACGAAGGTTTCCTACGAAGTTACTGTAAAATCTAAGGTAACTTTAACGATTTGGAATATGATTGGCCAGAAAGTTGCAACATTAGTAGATGGGGTTGTAGATGCCGGAAAACATGAAGAAACTTGGAATGCATCACAAATGCCGAGTGGTATATATATCGCTCGTTTTCAGATAAATGGTAGAGTGTTTACTCGAAAAATGACCCTGATTAAATAATCAGATTACCTGTCCATAACATGAGAAAAGGTCGTCTCTCGGTTTATTTGTTCATCTTTGATTTGAATGACATCTTATAATTGGGAAAAAAGGAATGATTTTTTGAACTGTTAAACTTTCTCTGTTTTTTAATGAATCTTCATATCTTTAAAAGTGTTATTAATATCGATTTAACCGCAATAAGAACGGAGTATTTCTTTAAATAAAAATGCAATATAAAAATATACAGGGCATGGATGTGCCTGAAATAGGGCTCGGAACCTATAAGCTTCACGACAGAGAGTGTTTTAGGACGGTACGTTCAGCACTTGAAATTGGCTATCGTCATATCGACACGGCTCAAATGTACAAAAATGAAAGAGAAATCGGGGAGGCAATGAGTGTTTCTAATGTCCCCCGGGAAGATCTTTTCTTAAGTACAAAAATTTGGCATACCAATCTGGATGCCGATGATGTACTTCAAACCACAGAGGAGAGTCTCAGATATATGGATACCCCATATGTCGACTTATTGATGATACATTGGCCTAACAACCAATATGATTTACGTGCAACGATCGAATCAATGTTGGTTTTGCGGGATCAGGGGAAAGCCATGAACATCGGTGTTTGCAACTTTCCCTTACCATTGCTGAAAAAAGTGAACGAAGAAATTCGTGCACCAATTTTTTGTGACCAGGTTGAATTCCATCCTTTTATTGACCAGCTGGACCTGCTGGATTATGCTATCGATAACGATATCTTAATTACGGCATATAGTCCATTGGCACAAGGCAAAGTTATGGATGACGAAGATCTTCAGGAAATTGCTGAGAAATATGGCAAGTCTCCTGCACAAATCTCTCTTCGTTGGCTTATTGAGCAAGAGAATGTCGTTGCCATTCCCAAAGCGTCCAGTGAAGAACATTTGAAAGAAAATTTTGATGTCTTTGATTTCTACCTGGAAGATGAAGATTTTGATCGCATTGATCAGCTTCAAAAATCAACGCGCCTTGTCAATCCGAGCTTTGCACCCAATTGGGGCTAATGTCAAAGCTTAGTGTTCAAAGCTAAGAACGAAACAGATGCAAGGCGATCAATACAATCGAATGGATTGTTATTATTAACTTGATTAGCCCTGTCATTTTTATGGCCGGGCTAATTTTGTTTGCGCCATAACTACGGTCTGTTGATCCGATTCTCGCTTGATTTGATGCTGATAATCAGCTTCTAAATCAGGATCATCAGATGTACCGCTCCGGGCAATTATCGTATCCCCGAAAACAGACTCCGCCATAAATTTTATATTGATGTAAACCGCTTTTACCTCATCAGGCAGACAAGAGAGCAACCATTCCACATAACGGACATTATTTACGTGCTGATTAAGATCAAGATCAGTTTTACGCACTTCAAATTTTTGAACCGTTTGAACATTATCCGGTTGAGTGAAGTTTGAATCCTGAATCGGTAAAACATGATCAATATCTGTTGGGGCCATACGCAGTATCTTTTGGGGGATACGTACCGGGCGCCGGCTTTCAATATTCATCATCAGCCAGTAACTAAGTGATTTTCCGATGACATTTTCTTCGGCATCAAGAATTTGGAAATCGCGATAAGCACGCAGTCCATCTCCGCTTGAAGGCCAGGTTTTTACCGTAATTGTTTCTCTCCAATCTGGAAATCTATCCATCTTAACGACCAAACGATGGAGTACCCAAGTCAATTTGTTCTCTTGGAGATCCGTAATATCAAAATGCAGTTTCTGGGCATGATTTCCGGCAATCTCCTGCAACAAGTTACAAATAGCCGGAAGTGTCGCTTTTTGATTAGAGTCAATCTCGG